>PMBR01000065.1 GCA_003152995.1 Chloroflexota bacterium
GTCTCGAAGGCGAGGTACGGGTTGACGGCACTGGCGCCGTAGCCGATGAGCAGGGCGAAGTGATGGACTTCGCGCGGCTCGCCCGACTCCAGAACGAGTCCGGCGAGAGTGCGGGTGCCGGCGCGGACGAGATGGTGGTGGACGGCCGACACGGCCAGAAGCGCCGGGATCGGAGCTTCGTCGGCGTTGTGGCCACGGTCCGAGAGGATGATGATGTTGTGGCCCTCGGCGATCGCCTCCGACGCGCGGTCGCGGAGCGCCTCGATCGCCTTGCGCAGCCCGGCGCCTCCGTCGGCGACCTGATAGAGGATCGGCAGAGTGATTGCCTTGAAGCCGTGCCCGTCGGGGCGACCCGACGCGTCGCCCGTCGAAAGGTGGCGGATCTTCTCGAGCTCTTCGTTCGAGAGAACCGGCGACGGCAGTTCGAGTTGATGAGCCGCCTCGGGACCCGGCTGCAGCAGGTTGCCCTCGGGCCCGATCGCCATCTCGGTGGCGGTGATTATCTCTTCGCGTATGGAGTCGATGGGCGGGTTCGTAACCTGCGCGAAGAGCTGCTTGAAGTACGAATACAGCAGTTGCGGCCGCTCCGATAGCACTGCCAGCGCAACGTCGTTGCCCATTGCGCCGACCGGCTCGGTGCCGGTGGCGGCCATCGGGTTGATGAGGATGCGGACGTCCTCGGCGGTGTATCCGAAGACCTCCTGGCGGCGCAGCACGGTTTCGTGGTCCGGCTCGATGACGCGCGGCGGTGGCGGCAACTCGGTCAGCTTGACCAGCCATTCACGGAGCCACTCCTGATAGGGGTGCTCCGTGGCGACGCGATGCTTGAGTTCGTCGTCCGAAATGATGCGCTGCTCGGCCGTGTCGACCAGGAACATGCGGCCCGGCTGCAGGCGGCCCTTGGCCACGATCTGGTCCGGCTGGATGTCCAGCACGCCGGCCTCGGACGCCATCACGACGCGCCCGTCTTTTGTTACGTAGTAGCGCGCGGGGCGCAGGCCGTTGCGGTCCAGCGTGGCGCCAACGCGGATGCCGTCGGTAAAGGCGATCGAAGCGGGCCCGTCCCACGGCTCCATGAGGCAGGCGTGGAACTCATAGAAAGCCTTCTTCTCGGGCGCCATCGACTCGTGGTGCTGCCACGGCTCGGGAACCATCATCATCAAGCCGTGGGCCACCGATCGACCCGACAGGTAGAGAAGCTCGAGGGTGTTGTCGAGGATGGCCGAGTCGGACCCATCCGTGTCGATCACCGGCAGGGCCTTCGTCAGCTCGTCACCGAACAGCTTGGAGCTGAACTGCGATTGGCGGGCGTGCATCCAGTTGACGTTGCCTCGAAGGGTGTTGATCTCGCCGTTGTGCGAGATGTAGCGGTACGGATGCGCCCGTGCCCATGAGGGGAAGGTGTTCGTCGAGAAGCGCGAGTGGACCATGGCGATGGCACTTTCGACGCGCTCGTCGACCAGATCCGGATAGAACGTCCTCAGTTGGGAGGCGTTGAGCATGCCTTTGTAGACGATCGTCCGGCAGCTGAGCGAGGGGATGTAGAAGTCGACGCGGCTCGGGATCGCCGAGCGGGAGACGGCCTTCTCGACCAGACGGCGGACGACGTAGAGCTTCCGTTCGAAAGCCAAATCCTCGACCAACCCCTCCGGCCTGTCGATGAAGACCTGGCGAATGAGAGGCTGGCTTGCCTTCGCGCTCGCGCCGAGGCCGGTGTTGTCCGTGGGAACCTCGCGCCAGCCAAGGAAATGGAGGCCCTGTTCCTCCACCACATGCTCGAAAAGACGGAAGCACTCGACGCGGCTGGCTTTGTCCGCCGGCAGGAAGACCATGCCTACGCCGTAGCCGCCCCGTCCCCGTAGCCGGACCCCGGACTTCGAAGCCACCTCGGACAGGAAGTGGTGGGGGATCTGGATGGTCAGTCCGGCGCCGTCCCCGGTGTTCTTGTCGGATCCGGTAGCGCCGCGGTGCTCGAGGTTGACGAGGACGGTCAGGGCGTCGCGCACGATTGCGTGGGACGGCGTGCCTGCGATGTCCACGACAAAGCCGAAGCCGCACGCGTCGTGCTCGAAGGCCGGGTCATAGAGACCCTGAGCTCGTGGATTGCCGGTCTGCCCCAACTTGGATTCCATCCTCGATTGCGGTGGTCTCCATCGGCCTGAGCTGGCGGAGATGCCGACAGGAGTCCCTGCTCCGTGCGCAGGAGCCCTCTGTCTGTTTGCGGAAACCCGAGTGTCCACGAGAGGGGGTCCGATGGTCAAGGTTGCGAAGGTTGCGATTGGGAACGATGCGGCAACGCCGCAGCCTCCCGCGGGGCTGCCGGGCTCGACGAGCGGCCGACGGGTAGGGAATCCCGACCCGGTGGCGGAGGGGGCGTGATGCCGGGGCACTGAGGCCGGCTGAGCCGCGCCGCTCGGCCGATCGCGCTAGACTTCCGACACCACTCCGGCGCAGATCAGTTCCCGGGGGTCCGACCGGCGGGGCGGGTGCCGTAACGCTCCCAGGCTGTCAGGAGGTCCAGATTGTCGCCACAGACGCGCCGCGGTCGAGCTGCTCCGGCCAACCGGAAGGCGCGAAGCCGCGCAGACGCCGGGCCTGGTCCAGAGCCGGTCGCCGAGTCTTCCAAGGCCGAAGCGCCGGCGGAATCGCCGGTCGAGTCGCGCCCGCATACCGAGGGCAAGCGCGCCCGGGTCGCACAGGGTCGGCACAAGAGGCAGCACGGCACGGCCTATCGGTGGTTCATCGCCTACCTTCCGATCATGGTTGTCCTGTTCGCGCTCCTGGGAGCGTTGTGGGTATATACGGGCTTCATAAACCCGCCGCCGCCGACACCTGCGCAGCAGTGGGCCAAAATCGAGGCCAAATGGTCTCCTGCGCGAGAGACTGCGCGCGCGGCAGTCGCCGCCTCGACTCTCGACTTCACCGCTCAGCAGGCGGCCTACAAAGACTTCTACACCCAGACCAAGGGCTGGGTTGACGCGGTCACGGCCGTCAAGGATTGGGGCACCACCGGTTCGACCGACGTCGCCACGTTCGTGACCGACGGCCAGTCCTACCTGACCACTCTGCAACAGGTCACCGCCGCGACGTCTGCCAACGACGTCGCCGCCCTAGGCCCCACGCTCTCTCAATGGGACACGACCTTCACGGCGGACGTAGCTCTCGTCGAGACCGATTTCAAGCTTCCGACGGCCAGCCCCGCTCCGTCGGCGCTGGCGCTCCCTTCAGTCAATCCGACCGCGACGCCCGCGCCGACTGGTTCGCCTGCTCCATCCGGCAGCCCAGAAGCACCGGCAACGCCGGCTCCGACGCCGGGAGCGACCGCCACTGCCGTGGCGACCGCGTCAGCTGCCCCGACGCCGAGCTAGGAGATCTGCTTTCAGGCCGCTGCGGGAAACCGGGCGTCAGCGAACGTCGCTGACCGACCACACCCGCTGTAGAACGTACTTGCCGTCGGTCAGCGGGTTGATCAGGTTCGGCTGCGCGCCCTGAGTTACCACGTAAGGGTGCAGCCGGAATTGCGCCAGCCGCGTCCCGACGAAGGTCACTTCGACGACGACGCCCTCCATCGTCTGCTGGCTCCAGTTCTGGTCGAACAGGAAGTTGCCGTGGCTGCCGATGGCAAATTGCGGGCCATTGGGACCCGGGAGGATCGAAGCCCACGATGCCCAGTGGGTCCCGCTGCCCAGGATGCCGTCGGCGCCGCACTGGTAGAAGAAGGCGCGCTGGGTGATCTGCTGCTTGGTAATCGTTGCGTGGTACTCCGGCCAGCCCCATTGCGGCATGGCGATGACGATGTCCGCGACCTGGCGGGCGGCTTTGATCGAACTGCAGACGTTGGCGTCGGTCATGGGCGCGACGCCGGGCGAACTCGCCGTTGCAGCCGCGGAACCCTTGATGTCGTCCCAGCCGACGAAGGCGAACCTGACGCCTCGAACGTCGACCACTGCCGGGGCCAGCGCATCGGCGAGATTGTTGCCCGCGCCCGTGTGCTTGATCCCGGCGGCGTCGAGCCACCGGAGGGTTTCGCGAACCCCCGCTTTACCGGCGTTCGTGATGTGGTTCGAACCGAGCGTTACGACCTTGAGGCCGCCCTTCGTCGCCAGCGTCTGAGCTACCCGCGGGTCTATCGTGAACAGCATCCCGGAGTTGTGCTGAGTCCAGTTGGCTACCATCGGGCATTCGAAATCGTTGGCGCTGACGTCGTTGTCCGAAATCAAGGCCGCCATGGCTCCGGTCCCGCCGTTGCGCCGGATGGTCGGGACGGGCCAGCCTTTGCCCTGCGGGCCTGAGTACTGGGTGTCCATGTGCGTGCTGGTGTATCGGGCGTTGCCGCCCGCGAGAGTCCAATCCCAGCCCTTGCGGTTCGTGACCGCCATGAGGCTGACGCCCCGGTCGGGGCAGGTGTCCCCCGTCGAGATCAGCGTCCGGACATCGTTTACGTCGTAGGAGGTCCAGGTCGCGGCGGTTGTCGTTTGCGCCATCAGTGGGTAGGGGAGCGCCCGGTGAGTTGGCGCCCCGAACAGGTCGGCCAGTCCGATTGGCAGGACCTTGACCGAGGGCGAGACCAAGCCGGGCGGCAGCAAGCCGATGATTTTGGCCGTGGTGTGGATCGCCGTCGCCACCTGGGCCGCCGGCTGGCAGGTCGTAGTGGCGGGGATTGCCAGCGCCTGCCCGTCCAGGCTGAGGCCCGTGACCTCACACGGGACCAGGAGTTGTCCGGCCGTCGCCGCAGCCGTCAAAGCCTGGGGCGTGATTGAAGGTCGGGCGTCGTCGAAGCGGACGACTACGGCGATCGGGAAGACGGTCGGCCCTGACGTGGGCGAGGGAGTGGGGCTCGGCAATGGCGTGGCTGTGGCGCTGGCTGATGGCGAGCTCCACGGCGTCGGTGCCATGCTGATAGACGCCGCCGGGCTCCGACTCGGAGTGGGACTACCACACGCGGCTACGACCGCGACAAGCGCCGGCAGCAACGCGCGTCCGATCATGGCGCGAGACGAGATCGATCGAAACCCTTGGCGCGGCATGGACCCTCCTCATTGGACTCGACATGATCCTAGCGCCGACTGCCTCTGGCCGGCACCTCGTTTGCGCAACCACTCGGCCAAATCGTGGCCGGAAGGGTAGGGTCGAACCGGCGCCGAGGCGTACCCACCCGACTCGACCGGCCCATTTGCCGTTGTTGGGACCGGTACGAGTCACCCCCTCTCGACCGGTACCGGTGGCGCCAGCCCAAAGTACGGCTTGTGGTGGTTGTGTGGAGTTTGTACGGTTCCCGTCGCTTCAGGCCGGATAAGTCTGGGCTGTCCCAGGAAATCGATCGCACTCGCTTTGACAGACGCAGAGGAAACCGATGGCTGCCGTGGTCGCAAACGAACTCGGTCCCATGCTTACCGCGAGCGAAGTGGCCGGGATGCTTCATCTTCACGTGAACACGGTGAAGCGGCTTGGAGATCGCGGGGAGTTGCCGTTCTATCGCGTCTGCAAGCGAGGCGATCGGCGCTTCCGCCTTGAAGATGTGATGACCTTCCTGAACAAGAATCGCTAGGCAAACATCCGGAACTTCCGGTTCGCCGGCATTCCGCCACCGGGCCCTGTGTCCGGATCCGTCGGACCCGAGTCGAAGCCCGCGGCTGCAGCCGCGGGCTTCGACGTTTCTGCCACGGTTTGGGGCGTGGGAAACCCCGTAGGCGGTGGCTGCGCGATCTAGATTCCAGCCGAGTTGCCGGTCCTCGGGAGGCTGCGCAGCGCCGCACTGAACAGTTCCAGTCCCTGCGCGACCTCGTCGGCGGTGACGTCGATCGGCGGCAGGAAGCGGATGACGTTGTGGTGAGTTCCGCAGTTGAGGATAAGCAGGCCCTGCTCCGCGCAGGCCTGGACCATGGCCTCGCTCGTGTCCGTGTCGGGCTCGCGGGTGGCCCGATCCTTGACCAGCTCGACGCCGACCATCAAACCGCGACCCCGGACGTCGCCGATGCGGTCGTCCTTCGTCATGATGGCGTTGAGCCCTGCGATCAGCTCATCGCCGCGTGCCGCGGCGTTGGCAACCAGGCCTTGCTCGGCGATCGTCTTCATGACGGCGACGCCGGCCGCACAGGACACGGGGTTGCCGCCGAAGGTCGTGCCGTGGGCCCCGACGCCCCAGCGCTCCTGGAGCTCGCGGCTGCTGACGATCGCCCCGATCGGCATGCCGTTGGAAAGCGCCTTGGCCACGCAGACGACGTCCGGGACGATACCGGCGTGTTCGAAAGCCCACATCTTGCCGGTGCGCGCGATGCCCGACTGGATCTCGTCGGCAATCAACAGGATGCCGTTCTCATCGCAGAGCGCTCTCAGCTCTCGCAGGAACGCGACGGGCGCGGGGCTGAAACCGCCCTCGCCCTGGATCGGCTCGATGATGATCGCAGCGACAGATGAGGCAGGAATCTCGTGGCCCAACAGGGTCCGGAGCGCGCCCATCGCGCCGGCAGTGGCGGCTTCCTCGTCGTCGCCGAAGTAGCGATAGACGTTCGGGAACGGGGTCAGGTAGACCGACGGTAGGAGAGGCTCGTAGCCCTGCCGGTAGTTGATGCTGGAACTCGTGATCGACGCGGCTCCGAAGGTTCGGCCGTGGAAGGCGCCCCTGAAGGCGACGATGCCGGGCCTTCCCGTGACGCGGCGAGCGAGCTTGAGCGCGCCTTCAACGGCTTCAGTGCCGGAGTTTCCGAAGAAGACCGTGTCGAGGGGGTCCGGGCATGCGTCTGCGAGCATCGTTGCCAGCTGGCCGACCGGCTCCAGATAGCCCAGGGCATTGCAGATATGGAGCAGCTTGTCGGCCTGGTCCTTGATCGCCTGAGTAACTGCCGGATGATGGTGACCCAGTGAGGTCGTGGCGATGCCGCAGGCGAAGTCGAGGAAGCCGCGTCCGCCCGAGTCGTACAGGGTGTGGCCCTCGCCGTGGTCCCAGCTGCGCTCGAAGTAGCGGCCCAGAATGGGCGAGAGGTGCGGCTTGGAGAGGGCGCCGTAGTCGCCTTTGACGGCGAGCGCGGTCTCGGAGGCACGGCCGCCATCCTGATTCGGGTCGCCGACCGGTGCGCCAACCGTCGAGGCTGCGGTTTCTGAACGGAGGGGTTCCTGGCCGGTGCGATCCATGACGCGAGCTCCTCAAGACACGGTTCGCCGGTCGGTTGCGACCGGCGGGGCATCCCGAGTATAGAGTTCCGGTCGTGGGCCCGACGCGCCGGCGCCGGCGTAGCCGTCCGTGGCAGGCCCGTGAGTCGGCTGTCCGTGGCCTGCCCGCTGGCACCGGTCGGGTCCAGCGGCACTCGGCCCGTGGAAATCGGCCCAGTCCAGCCGAAAGTCCTACCGACGTGCGCCAGAAGTCCCACTCGGCGCGTGAGAACGCGCTAGACTCCGAGGTACCGGGCTGTTGCCCGGGCGCATCGCGGCGGTGTCCGTGCCCTGGCGCGGTCGCTTGCGCTGATTGACCTGCCTTCGGGCGGGCCCGATCGATCGTCTTCGACGTCGGTCGGTGCAGCGCAGCGAACGAAACGAGGAACGCCATGGCACGAGTGAAGGCGCCCATCGCGGAGGATATGCGCGAGTTCTCCGTCGACGGCAGGTCCGTCAAGGTGATGTCCCGGCCGGCCGATGACGACCAGCTGGCCCGATTGTTCCAGATCCAGCCGAGCGCCCCCCAGGTCGACCGCGCGGACGGCCCGCGGATCGCGACCGTGCCCGTACAGCCGATGTCGCTTTCTCTCCCGGGCGCGCCCGACGGCCTGAGCTTGCAGATGGACGAGCGCGGCAACGGCCATTTCTACGCTCTGGGCGATGACCGGATGCGCCTCGGTTCAGACGGCATGTGGTGGATTGTCACTCACATGATCGAGGCGCTCGAGGATCCGCAGACGGTGGTCACGTGGCCGCGGTTCCTGACCGTGGCGGGCTCGCTGGGCGGTCCGGCGACACAGGCCTCGTTGCAGTGGAGCGATGTAGGAGTCTGCGTGGCGTGGCGCCGCCTGGAGAGCGGCGTCGTTCGGGAACTGGTCGCGTTACAGGAGCTATCGCACGAACGGGCCGAGGGCTGGCTGAACATGCTGCGGCCCGTGCTCGGCGACCTCGAGAAGGGCCACGTCCACCATCAGCGGTTGCTCCCGGCCATGACCGCCGAACGCTGGGCACACGCCCTCGAGCGCCGGAGCGCGTAGCCGGAAACCGAACGTCCGACCAACGCCAGCTGCCCCCGGCGTCGTTGCGAACCGCCTGACGGGGGCCCGAGCGAGCGACCAGCCGCCGCCGCGCCGCGTCGGCTTCGCACGGGTCCACATCCTGACCGGGGCGCGGTCCGTCGACCAGGCCGCGCCCGCCGCGGCGCCAGGTCGGACGCGGTCGACTCGACCCACCGAGAGCGTCGCGATGCCTTAAGGTGAGGGCATGGCCGTGCCGGATCCCAGAGCCCCGTTGTTCGGGCTCGACGCCGAGAAACTCAGATTCCTCGAAACCCACCAGGTCAGGGCGGTCACGATCCCAGGCCGAGGCTGGCGAGACCTGGGCGATGCCGTGATGCTCTACTCCGCGCTTGAGACGGAGCCGTTCTTCAATCGACTGGCCGCGGTCCGGTGGCCTTCGCGCCCGGATGTCTTCGACGCTCGGCTGGCCGAGGCCTGCGATCTGTTCGCGGCGCTGGAGCGCCGTCCCTACGTCTGGGCCGTTCCGGGTCTGAGCGAACCGGAGGATCTGATCGCCCGCCTGGCGGCTAACGGTTTCGTGGATCAGGGCGGCGGGTACGACATGGTCCTGGTCCGTCCACCAGATGGGGCCACTAGCACCAGACCGCCCGGCGGCGCAGTGCTCGAGCACTGGAACCGTTCGACCGACGACGAAATCCCAGCCCGCGCGGATACGCTCGCCGCGGTCATTGGCGACTCCTTCGAGGTCCCGCGGGCCCGTCACTCGAATCTAGTTCGCGAGATAGGTCTCACGCTGGGTAGGCCCGACTTCCATGCCTACATGCTCACCGTGGACGGCGAGCCGGTCGCTACCGGGCAGCGCTATACGTTCGATGGGGCCAGCTACCTCTCCTCGATCGGGACACGGCCGGGCTGGCGCGGTCGCGGCTTCGGGGCGCATATCACGCGGCTGCTGGCCGCCGATTCACTCGCCGATGGCGTGGATCTGATCTACCTCGGCGTGTATTCGGAGAACGCCGCGGCAATTCGGCTGTACGAACGGCTGGGCTTCTCGATCCTGGGCGGACGGTCGGCCGACATGCTCCAGAAGTCGAAATAGGGTTCCGCCGAGCGGACCAGTCGGGATCATTCTCAAGACGGACGGCCGGGGTTCAGCCGGCTGGCTAGACTCCAATCGTGCAGGAACGACGGCGAGCAAGGGCGCCGTCGAGGCAATGAGCAAGGGAGTGAGATGACGCAAAACGGCGAGCCAGTGATCGGCGTCGCCGGCCTGTGCAAGTGCTACGGCGACGTGAAGGCCGTCGACGGAGTCAGCTTCACGGTCGGGCGCGGCGAGGTGTTCGGCATGCTCGGCCCGAACGGGGCCGGCAAGACGACGACGATCGAGATCCTCGAAGGTCTGCGCGAGCCGGACTCCGGGTCGGTCACGGTCCTCGGGATGGACGTTACCAAACACGCCGCTTCGATCAAGCAGAGGATCGGCGTCCAACTACAGTCGGTATCGCTGTATCCGCGTCTCACGGTCACCGAGCTGCTGGATCTGTTCGGCAGCTTCTACGACCACCATCTGCCCACCAAGCAGTTGATCGACGCCGTCGACCTGGGAGAGCGCGCCAAGGCTCGGTCGATGAACCTTTCGGGCGGCCAGCAGCAACGCCTTTCGATCGCGCTGGCCCTGGTCAACGACCCTGAGCTCATCTTCCTCGACGAGCCGACGACGGGCCTGGATCCACAGGCGCGCCGCTCACTGTGGGACCTGGTCAAGGGGCTCCAGGCGCAGGGTAAGTCGATCATGATGACGACCCACTACATGGAAGAAGCCGCCGAGCTGTGCGACCGCGTGGCCATCATGGATCACGGCCATATCCTCGAGATGGGGACCGTCCCGGAGCTCATCGGGCGGCGGTTCAAGGAGCGAGCCGTCTTCTTCGACACGACGCCCAAGCTTTCCGCCGCTGAGCTGGGCAAGCTCGATGGTGTGACGCATGCCAGCCAGGAAGACGGCCAGACGGTGCTCTACTCGCGGGATGTCGCGGGCACCATCGGCACATTACTGGCCATGGCCGACAGCCTGAGCGTGGAGCCCAAGAACCTGGGCATCCGCCAGGCCACTCTCGAAGACGTCTTCCTCGACCTCACCGGTCGAGCTCTGCGCGACTAGGAGCCGACAGATGAACACGCTCATGCGGCTGACGGTCGCGAACATCAGGTCCCTCGTCCGCGACAGGGCGGCCCTCTTCTGGACCTTCTTCTTCCCGGTCATGTTCGTCTTCCTGTTCGGCTGGATATTCGGCGGCAGCGGCGACAGCAAGGTCGCGATCGGCTTCGTCGATCAGGACAACACCCCGATTTCGATTGGCCTCCAGCAGTCCTTCTCCCAGGTCAAGCTGCTGACGGTCCATACGGGCTCGCTCGACGATGAGAAGGCTGCCATGCAACACGGCGACATCTCGGCGATCGTCGTCGTTCCGCAAGGGACGGGCGCCGCCGTCGCCGCGAAGAGCGTCACTTCCATTCAGCTGTACACCGATCCGAGCAGCAGCCAGGTCAGTCAGGTGGTGACGCAGATCGCCGACCAGATTGCGAACGGCTTCAACCTGCAGCTGGCCGGTGGCTCGGCGGTCGTCGGGATCCAGCCGATGACGCTGCAGTCGACCAACATCAGCAACGTCGCGTATCTGGTACCCAGCATCCTGGCCATGGCCCTGATGCAACTCGGTGTCTTCGCCGCCATTCCGCTGGTGCAGCAGCGCGAGAAGGGCATCCTCAAGCGCATCGGGGCGACGCCGCTGGCTCGCTGGAAACTGGTCGGCAGCAACGTCTTGATGCGCCTCATGGTGGCCATCGTCGATGCGGTGGTGATCCTGGGAATTGGATTGGTCTTCTTCAACGTCCAGATTGTCGGCAGCTTGCTGCTGGCGGGCGGTCTGGTCCTCCTTGGTGCCGGCGCTTTTCTCGCCATCGGTTTCGCGCTCGCGTCCTTCCTCAAGACCGAGGAGCAGGCCACCGGAGTCGTGCAGGTCGTCCAGATGCCGATGATGTTCCTCTCGGGCATCTTCTTCTCGTTCGATTTCCTGCCCGGCTTTCTCCAGACCGTCGCGCGCTTCATGCCGCTCACGTACCTGGGCGACGCCCTCCGGCAGGTCATGGTCAATGGGACTCAGGTCGCCCCGCTCGGAGTGGACGTGGCGGTCCTCACCGGCTGGCTCGTCGTCTGCCTCGGCATCGCCGCTCGCTCGTTCCGCTGGGAGTAGGCTGAAGCGCGGCTTCTGCCACTTTTCGTCGTCGACAATGGCCGTCAGGCCTTGCGGCCGTGTGCTTGCGCTAGCCCTACCTCGCGAGGCCGTCGTCGGCGACTTCAATGATGATCGCGGAAGACAGCAGGTCCCATTTTGTGAGAGAGCCTCGGAGGTTCAAATACCTCGTCATGTCCTCGCCCTAGGCGGCCTACCACTTCTAGTACTGAACGACGTGTTCCACGGGCTTTCGACCGCCGGCGCGCTTCTTCCAGGTCAGCTCGGGGTTGGCGGGGTAGCCGAAGGAGAGTAGGAACTCGATTCCCGCTTCCGCCTTACGCATTGATGGAGTCTGCGTCGAAGTCGATGCGAGTCGTGAGCGTCACTGGGAGAAGCTCTAGGACTTGGTCGTCTAGAAGGAGGTCAGACAGTCGCTCATCGCACGCGATGTAGGTGGAGACCAAGTCGCAGTCAGTCGCCACGATCCAGGAGCGATCCTCTGGCCATACGAACTCGGGGCCAGGAAGGCGGAAGGGTTCGCGTCGCGGGTGCGTCACCTCGCCATCGGCCAGCGCTTGGACGGCCTTGTATTCGCTCATCGGAGCCCTGTAGAGCAGAGAGGTCAGGCAAAGGAAGGCGGCAGCAGTTCCGTAGTAGAAGTACACCTCTTGGCTGTCGGCTGCCTCAACCAGCAGATCGAACAGTCGGGTCCGGGCCGGCTCGCCGATGGTGCCCTCCAGTGGCCATCGCCCGCTCTCTTGCGAGTCGGCTTCGCCGGCTCGTTCCTGGAGAAACGCGAGCGCTGCAATCGGCATCCCCTCGAACGTGCCCTCAACCCGAGGCCGGAGCAGGCGCCACTGGACTTGGGGATGGAAGGCGAGGCCCGCCTCGTCGGCGACTGACTGCCAGGTTCTAGGACGACACAGGACCCCATCGTCCGACAAGGACAACGGGTGGAACAGCCTCAGGTACCTCGGATAACCCGGTGGCAGAAGACGTTCCACTCGTGCCCCGTCACCCTCCGGTTGGGCGGCCAGCCGTTGCAGGAGCCAGTTCTCATGAGAGCCGGTCGGGAGCACCGTGACGCCATTTCTGTCCATGGCTCCCATTGTGCCCGATGGGGGGTCCCTACCACCGCTCGTAATGCACCACGGCCTCCCGCGGCTTGCGGCCGCCGGCGCGCTTCGGCCAAGTCAGGGCCTCAGGGTTGGTAGGAATACCGAACGAGAGCGACTACGGGCTGCCAGCCTGCGCACTTGAAGGCTGGAGTTCGTTACCGAGAGGCTAGGCGGAGGAAACCGTGATCGTGCAGCCTGGGTCTTTGAAGGCCACACGGATCGTGACCGAGGTCCAAGCCTGAAGAACTGTCAGATCCTGGGAGCACTGGGTGTTTCCGTAGTCCGGGGTGGCTCCTGGGGCGGAGGGGCTCGGGATGTCCGAGGGGCGGTACGTAGCGACTGTCAATCCGTAGCCACCTGCGGGAATGGCACCCGGTAGATCCTGAGGACCGCCCGTCACCTGACACACTCCCATACCTGGCACCGAGATCGGGAAGAGGTACGCCCCTGGGAACTGCACGGAGGTGGGCGTCGAACCACTCGGAACGATCCTTAGCGTGGTCCAGCAGCTGCTCCACGGGTATGTGCTGATGGTTCCTGATCCCGAAACGACAAGAGACACCTGTTTCGCCGTGGTCCCGAGGGAGGGTGTCAGGCTCGCCGATGGCGACGCAGTGGGCGGCTGAGTCTGTATTTGCCCGCAGCTCGATATCAGAAACGCGCCGATCAAGAAGCTGACGAGGAGGCCCGCTCGTCCCATCATCATCACCGTTCCCCTTTCCTCGGTCTCATGACGCGCGGCTTGGTTCGCCGGTTCCGACGCCTGTGCTTGGTCCAGGCCTCCGCCACTGCTCCCAAATGCACGGCCTCGTCCATGCTTTCCGGCCCACGGCCGGCTTCGGCCAGTCAAAGCCTCGGGGTTGGCCGGGTCGCCGAACGAAAGGACAAACCGAAGCACCAGTGGCCAAGAGGGCTTAAGCCTCAGCTTGGTATTCCGCGACCTGCGTCCAGAGTTGGTCAATCAGTCGATCCGTTGCATCCGGATAGTGCCCTCGCAGCACGTGCGCCAACTGGTCTCGCGTCCGGCATCTTGTCGCTTGGGGCAGGAGATGTGTCGCGGGCGAGTCATGTTCGTCGGCGGGCGCCCCCCCCGGACGAACCCATTCGATCTGGGTCCTCCTCGTAGAGGGACTGGCTGATCGCCGCTAGCAAGCGGGCATACTTCTGCGTCCGCCGCTTATGTTTCCGTCCTATGGCTTCTTCCACGGCTCGCCTCCCCCTACCACCGCTCGTAATGGACGATCGCGTCGAGGGGCTTGCGGCCGCCGGCGCGCTTGGCCCACGTCAACGCGGCTGGATCGGCCGGGTAGCCGAACGAAAGGAAGAACTCGCAGTGGCGGCCGGGTGGGAGGCTGAGCAACTCTTTGGCGAGCGGCTGGTCGTACACGGTGGCGGGCACGCTGCCGATCCCGAGCTCCCAGGCGGCGAGGGTCATGTTCTGGGCTGCTCGGCCCAGGTCCCACATGACCGACAGCGGGGCGTCGGCCGTCGTTGGGTCTGGCGTAACAAGGGCGATCGCCGCGGCAGCCCCGGCCAGGTGCTGCGCGTACGACCCGACCGCCGAAAGCTCGGTCAGGTGAGCTCGGTCGGTGCACACGATGAAGTCCCAGTTCTGNNCTGCTGGTTCTTGGAGCTGCCGGAGCGTCGCCCGGCGGCGAGGATGCGCCGGAGGTGCTCGGTTTCGAGCGGGCGGTCGGTGAACTTGCGGATGGCTCGCGTGGTGTCGATCGCTTGCCAGGTGTCCATTTGCTTTGCTCCAGTTGGGCGAGAGGTGGGCCGACGACGGTCGGCGGTATCGGTCGGTCGACGACCGGATCAGTCGCGGGGCGGCCGGCCCGCTTCTTCGCGGGCCTCCCGGCGAGCCCTTTCGCGGATTACGGCTTCGGCCGCGACGGCTGTGCTCGCGGCGCCGAAGCCGTAAACGGGATTCTCGGGACGCGCGACGACGCAAGCCGCGGCCAGCTCGCCGGCCTGGTCCGGCGCCACCGGACCGCCGAGTTCTTTGGCGAAGAATGACGCCGTTCTCCGGCGGGCCTCCGCGTCCTCGTACAGCCAGCGATGGCCATATCCGGGCAGGATCAGCGTCTCGACCGGCGCGGAGCCCGGGTCGGTTCGGGCGCGTCGAGCTGCCTGCGCTATCAGTCCGAGATGCTCCACTGGCACTCCGCGATCGTCCTCGCCGTGCATGAGCAGCAGCGGCCCTCGATAGCGGGTCGCGGCGACGGAGGCGCTGGCGTCGTCGATGGAATGGCGTCGCGGGATGAGCAGGACGGCGGCCGTGAGGTAGGCGAGGGGAGTGGCAATCGCGCCCGGTACCTGCAACTCGGCCATCTCGAAGGTCTTGCGGGTCATTCGGACCAGGTCTGCCGGCGACGACAGCGCCACCACAGCCGTCACGGCCGGTTCGGCGGCTGCGGCCACGATCACGCCCGCGCCGCCCATCGAATGTCCGAGCAGACCCACCGCCGAAACCTCCGGCCGGGCCGCCAGCCAGCGGGCGGCGGAAGCGGCATCCTCGCCGAATTCGGGCACGTTCACCGGCAGCGCCTCGGGCGGATTGTCGCCGTGGCCGCGTACGTCGATGACCAGGCAGTGGAACCCGGCCGCGTGCAGGTAGCGGATGTGGGCCATGGATCGGCCGCGGTTCGACTCCCAACCGTGGACGATCGCGACCGCGGGCCCAGGCCGGATCGGGTCGCTGTCATTCGAACCCTCGGCCGGAACGAACCACGCGGCGAGGCGGGCATCTCCCGACGGGATCTCGACCGATTCGAACGCCAGTCCGAAGTCGGCCGGGCTGCCCTCGACCGGGCTTCGATGGGGCTGGCCCACCCGTTCCCTGTACTTCAGCGCAAATTGATACGCGAGGCCGACGGAAACGGCCGTGACGACGCCCGCAGCCAGCGCGAGCCTCTTTGGTCTTGGGAAGAGCGGAGAGGATGGCATGAGGTTAGGGGACGGCACTGCGGCCGTCCTGTCAAGAGCGGTGGCTCCGGGCGATGGGTCAGGGGAATCGCCACGTCGGTCCTCCAGGCGACGAGTGCCGCGACCTGGCCGTGCCGCAGGCGCCGGAGGGCCGGAGGCGCGGGAGTGCCTCACGCCCGGCCAGTTAGACTGACCAGATGCCCCGCGATCCCTTCGCCGTTCTCGAGCTGCCGCTCGACGCCACCTCAGATGCCATCAAGGCGGCCTGGCGCCGCCTCGCCCGCCAGCATCATCCTGACGTGGCGAGTGGCGATCCCGGTGTCGAGCGTCACGCGAATCGCCGCATGGCGGAGATCAATGCCGCGTATCACGAGCTGAGCGACCCGGAGCGGCGGCAGCGGCACCGCGAAGCGGCGGCCCGGGCGGCCCGTGGCGCCTACTCCGGGGAGTGGCCCGGAGGACCTGCTCCAGCCGAGACCTATGGAACCCCGGACAACCACTCCGGCCGCCCTGGGAGGTCTCGTTCCGGACGGCCGGTCACGGCCCGGATAGATACCACCGCGCTCCTACGGCCGCGCAACTCGACCCTGCATCCCCTCGATCGAAGTCCGCTGCCGGGGCACCCGCCGCGCCCACGCTCGGCCGACGAACGCGAACCGCCGCGCGCCTCGACTCCCAGCGGGCCGACGCATCGGCGACCCGGCCCAAGCCTGGAAGGCGAATTGCCCGCCCTGGTGGACGCGCTGGAAACTCGCCTGACGTTCGGGAAGTTCGAAGGGCTGACGCTGGCGGACGTGGCTGAGTTGGAGCCAACCTACGTCGAGTGGATGGTGCGCACCATCGGCCGCGAGCCGGGGCTGTTGATGGCGGCGCGCGTCGTCCTGCGTTACCTGGAACGCTCCGGCGCACTCCGCCGGCGGCGGCTGGACGGGGAGTTGCCTCCGCGTTGAGAGGAGTGGGGCCGCCGATCGAAGGGTCATGCTGGCCGATTATCCGTGGTTGCTCGGTTCGTGGTCGGGGCTTGCGACCTCCTGTACGACGCCCGGTCGTCTCAAGGTGGCGGTAGCGATCGTCCCGGCCCGTATCCGACGCCCCTGACCTCTTCGTACTCCGGTCATCGGCGGCCAATGCCACCGTAGCGCGATATCGGCGCCGGGCTATGGCCCGTCCGGGTGTACCTAGGACAGTCAGTAAGTCCGGCGCGCCAATGCACCGGGCGGTAGGATCTGCGCATGTATGCCGACGGTCTCTCTTTTCTCGAAGAAGAACGCGAAGCCTGGCGTCCGTTCGAGGCCCTGCTCGATCTCACCGACGAACAGCTGGAGCAGCCCGTGGAGGGGATCCACGGCTGGACGGGTCGCGACTTGATGTCGCATCTCGGCGTCTGGCTCGATTGGTGGCTGACCATCGCGCGGGAACTGGCAGTTGGGCCGCAGAGCGAGGGCTATGACCGACTGGAGGCCATCGGCAAGGACTGGGAAGCGCAGGGCGACGTCCTCAACGCGCGCTATCGGGCCGAATGGGCGGCTCTTCCGATGGCCGAGGTCAGGCGTCGTTTCGCGACCCTTCCGGGTGAGCTCCGCGGTTACCTGACCGTGGTGCCCGAAACCCGCTGGTTGAAGGACTCGGCTCACCTCAAGTCGCTGCTCGGGAACACGACCGAACACTACGACGACCACACGGCGGATCTCGGGGCCGTCCTGGCTGCAGCCGGGCGCTGATCGCGTACGGTATTCGCGAGGAGGCGACCGACCGTATGAACGACGACCGAACGCACAACGGGCACACTGAATCGCCGAGCCTGGGCGAGGCGATCGATCGGCTGGCCGACGAGCTGGACGAGATTCATCGCCATGAGTCGGGGAAGGTCGTCGAGTACGTTCGAGGGTCGACCGTCTTCGCCGTCCAGCAAGCGCTGATCGTCAGCTTCCGCCTGCGATCCGAGGTGGTCGAGGCGGCTCTCCGAACGCCCGACACCGTCCGTTCCTCTCGTGGACCAGACTGGATCACGCTCCAACCGCGGGCCGTGGACGGATTCGCGCTGGACCGAGCTCTGGCCTGGTTCGAGAGCGCCTGGCGGCTGGCCGGCGATTCGCCCAACGACCGGCCCCAGTCTCCGCTGCTCAACTGAAAGCGAGCCTGGGATCCCGCGTCGCGGCGCCGATTCCGGCCCGGCCTAACGGTTCGCGGAGTGGCGGTTGGCCGCTTTTGGGAGGCGAATCCCGCACAAAACACGACCCCGGCCTGAGGGGGTAGGCCGGGGTCGCTGGACGGGGCCGAGGGGGAGGCCCCGTTTTGGGATATTCGATTCTAGAGCGGTCGTTCCACGCTCAGGTCTTGGCCGTAGCGTACTGCGAAAGCCCGAAGCTTGCCTCGAACTGTTCCGCGGACCGAGCCCCGATTACAGCCATTGGCTGCTGGCCCGGACGGAAGAAAGCGACCGTCGGCAGGTTCATGATCTGGAGCGCCTGGGAGACGGCCGGGTTGGCGTCGACATCCATCTTCACGACATCGATGACGCCGGCGTACTTCTTCGCGATCCGCTCGAGTTCGGGGGCGACCATCGCGCAGGGGCCGCACCAGGTGGCCCAGAAGTCGACGATGATCGGCCTCTCGGCGTTGAGGACGACCTGTTCGAATGTCTCGTCCGTGACTTGTGTTACGTCGGCCATCTGGCGGATGGTCCTTTCTCCGTGCTGGTTTGACGGTGAGTGCGAAAGCGACTCAGCCGGATATGGATTGGAGCAACCGGCAAGCCTCGAGGATTCGCGTATCCGCAAGGCGATAGTAGATGACATTACCGTCGCGCCTGGTCAGGACCAGGCCCGAGTTGCGCAGGACTGCAAGGTGCTGACTCATGTTCGGGACGTGGCATCCGACTCGATCGGACAGATCCCGAACGGACAACTCACCCTCGCCGAGACATTGAAGGACGCACAGCCTCTTGGCGTCGGCCAGAGCCCTGGCCACCGCGGCCGACCGCTGTTGCGTTGCCTCCAGATCGCTCAGTTCGAGCATGTGAATACTCTACAATAGGTTGCGCAACTACGCAAGTAGCTGCGTCGGCTGGCCGGGTCAAGCCGGACGCGCCGTCGATCCGTCAGCCGTGGCGCCTGCTGCCTCCCTCCGGCCGGGCGAGTCCACAGGCACGGGTGCGTCCCTCCGGCCGGGGCCGCGCCTGGCCCGGGCCCGGCCTGCGGTGCCGTGGCATGGCAGCCCGCCGCCTCGAATCGGCTTCGGCCTACGACAGACGCCGCCTCGAATCGGCTTCGGCCTAGGAAGTGGACCGCTTCAGATCGGCCGACGCGTCAGTCGAGCCCTCCTCCGACCGCAGACGCCAGGCGAGTGCCGCCGCTACGGCGATCAGGGCCGCCACGGCCAGCAGGCCCGCGACGGTGAGTTCCACGCCGACGGTCGGGGCGGCGAAGAGGTTCAGCTCCGGAACCAGCGACAGGACGACCGAGGAGCCGACGAGACCCGCCGTCGTCGCCGCGCGCCGGACGTAGACCGACCTCGAGTTGGTCCCTGCCGCTTGGAAGTCGAGCGACCAATAGGCCATCTCCGCGACCGCCAGCAGCCAGCCGCCGGCAAGGGCGGTGAGAGATCGCCAGGTGCTCGATCCAGGCCCCAGGAGCCAGGCCGCGCCGAGCAGGGCGAGGGCGGCCATGATAGGGCCCGGGCGGGCGAAGCGCAGCCCCACGACCAAACACGCCAACGCCCCGAGCGACAGGCCCCCGGGGATCATCCAGGCCGAACGTCCCGCGGCTGCCGCCAGGCTCGTGGGGTCGGTGGCGACCGCGGTCGACACGGCCCCGAGGACCGAGGCGCCGCAGAGCGCCAGGCCGGCCGTGGTCAGACGCGGAGCCATCTGTTCTGCCTCCCGAATTCCCTCTCCCGGGCAAGTGGGCCAGCCAGTGGCTCGCCAAGGCGCCACTGAGCGATTGGTACGCCGAGACGGCGATAGCGCAGCCGCGTTGCCGTACGCTCGAGCTGCCATATCCGATGGGCAAGGCGGGCAGCGTCGCTCGGCCGCTGGACCGTGAACGGCTCGGCCATGATTTCCACGACGGCCAGGTCGAAGCCCCGTGCCCGCAGGTCCAGCAACGCGTCGACGGTCCGGTCGTCCATCATCGGGGTCAGGGCGACGACGAGCGACTTCGGCGGCAACGTGCGAGGTGGAATGATCTCGATACCACGCCAGTTGTAGGTGAGCAGGACCTCCGAATCGATCAGCGTGTCCACGATCCGATAGATCTGGGTCGAGCCCATATCCGGCTTGAGCCAGCGCAAAGCGCCGCCGAAGCCGATGATCCCGACCCTGTCGCGCCGGGCCAGATAGTACGAGGCCAGCGATGCGGCGGCTCGGACCGCGAAGTCGAGGGTGCCCTGGCCGCCGGACCGCACGTCGCTGAAGAGGTCCAAGAAGATGACGACGTCGGCATTCCGTTCGGGGTGCATCTCGTTGACGTGGAGCTGGCCGGACCGCGCGCTCAGGCGCCAGTTGATGCGTCTGGGCCTGTCTCCGGCCACGTATGGCCGAACGTCGGCGAACTCGATGCCATCGCCTCGAACCCGGGACAACTCGTTTCCGCTGAACATCTGGGTCTCGGCCGGTGAGAGGGCGCGCCGGAGCGTCTCGGGCCGCGGGTAGATGCGCAGGGTTCGGTTGAGGTCGATCGAACCCTCGAAGCGGAAGAAGCCTAGGCGGTCGTGGGCCCGGAGGAGAGGGTTCGGGAGCGGCAGGACGCCCCATCGCGCCGTACTTAGGTCTGTTTCCAGGACCGCCGACCGTTCCGCAGCGAGTCTCACCCCGAGGATGTAGCGGCCACCGCGAGCCGCGAGGCCCTGGGGTACGTGCCACGCGATCTGCAGCCACGGCACGTCCGTGGTCGAGCGGACCGTCACGGCGACATGCACGTCTTCACCCTCGAGCAGCCTGTCGCGGTCGACTTCTACCGACGCCCGCAGGTTTGGGCGCTCGACGAGCGCCAGGCCGGCCAAGACGGCAACGATGAAGGGCAGCCCGAGCACCGCCGCTTCCGGGAGACCGCTGACGAGGGCGACGAGGAGACCTGCAGCTCCGAGAGCCGCATAGCCGCCGAGCTTGGGCGAGGCGGTGAGGGTCAACTTCGAATCGGCGCCGCTTCATCCGCGCTGGGCGTCGGCACGCTCTCGAGGACGCGGCGGACGAGGTCGTCGGTCCGGATGCGTTGGACCCAGACCTCAGGCTTGAGCATTATCCGGTGCGCCAGCGCGGGCACCGCGACTGCCTTGACGTCCTCGGGGATGACGAAGTCACGGCCGGCGAGCGT
Organism: Chloroflexota bacterium; assembly: GCA_003152995.1. Lineage (GTDB taxonomy): Bacteria > Chloroflexota > Limnocylindria > Limnocylindrales > CSP1-4 > Fen-1039. The sequence goes on from PMBR01000065.1 coordinate 20,763, forward strand.
GGCCCGCGATCGGGACAACTTTAACAGCGCGAGTGACCCGCGCGGACTGGCCCCGACCTGGACCATGGGGCTCGAACGCGTGGCCTGGACCAGGTCCACGATGTAGGCCGCGATGCTGGGAGAGACGTGCACGGCCTCGGTCACGCCCTGCATCCAGCGCAGCGTGGCGGGATCGACCACTTCACGCAGCTCGAGCTCGTCGGTACGGCGAGCAGCCCTGCGCTCGAGCATCTCGATTTCGTGTTTGCGCTCCGGGTGGCCGACGGAGATGCGGACCAGGAACCGGTCAAGCTGAGCTTCCGGCAGCGGATACGTCCCTTCTGCCTCGATCGGGTTCTGCGTCGCGATCACGAGGAACGGCCGCTCCAGCGGACGAGTGAGTCCGTCGACCGTGACCTGGCGCTCCTGCATGGCTTCCAGCAGGGCGGCTTGGGTCTTGGCCGGGGCCCGGTTGATCTCGTCGCCCAGCAGGAGGTTGGCGAATATGGGCCCGGGTCGAAAGACAAACTCGCCGCTGCGCTGGTCGTAGATCGCGGCCCCGGTGACATCGGAGGGCATCAGGTCCGGCGTGAACTGGATACGGGAGAATCGGAGGTGGATGACGCTGGCAAAGGAGCGGGCCATGAGGGTCTTGGCCAGGCCAGGTAGGTCCTCGATCAGGATGTGGCCGTCGGCCAGCAGGGCGAGCAGCACGAGCTCCAGGACGGACCTCTTGCCGACGACGACGCGCTCGATCTCGTCGAGAACGCTTCCTGCCAGCTCCGCGGCGCGGAGAGTGTCGTTGACGCCGGAGTCCGTGCTCACAATGCCTCCAATAGGTCGACGGCGCGCCTGATGGTTGCGCGCGAAATGCCACGGGCCTGGTGCGTTCGAATCCGATGGGTTGCCGGCCGGGCTGGGGTCTCGGCGGCTGCCGGAGTGGCGGCCCGGGCGGCCTCGTCCGGGCCGTAGGCCCCAGGCCCGACCAGCGCCCAGAGCTCGTCGCCGAGGATTCGATGGGCGGCCGCCGGCTCGGTCTCCAGATCGACCTGGTAACGCTCGATCAGGCGAGCTGCGGCGATTCTCCGGAGGAGAGGGCGAAGACGGAACTCCACTCCGCGCCAGCTCCACTCGGCATCCAGGATCACTCCAACGATTGCCTTCACCTCGCGTAGCTCAGACGGCGGTTCGAGTGGGCGGCCGCGCACCGAGTCGAACTCCGTGGCTGCGGCGGTGGGCAGTGCTGCGGCGAGGGCGCGCCAGCAGGTCCACACCAGTAACCCGCCGATTGTCAGCAGCCACGCGTTGACGGCCCCGCTACGCACCTCCTGGAGCGTCGCGAGGGCGACGGCGAGGGCGATCGTGGCGAGAACGGCGAGCGCGGCAGGCGGCCCGGCGAGGCGCGCGATAAGGGTAAGGTAGCGAAGCAACGGCCGTCCCGGGCCGGACCGGGCGGGACGCGTCGAGCGCCCTTGCCGGGTGCCTGTCGCGGCCTTTGCGGACCGCGACCTCGGCATCGCGGCCGGCGCGACGGGGGCGCCGGAGCCGTCCGCGTTGGGACTGGCCGCGGCGGCGGCGGTCGCGGGCGCCTCTCGGCCGCGTTGAACGTTGCGAGAGTCGCCGCCCGGCTCGCTCACGCCGGCTCCGCAAGCTCGGCTCGGAGCCGTCGGACCGTATCGACAGCGTCGTCGCGCATTGCCGGAGTCACGGCATGTTCGCTGAAGCGAGCGTATTCGTACAGGCCGACGAGGTTGTCCAGAGCAGCAGACGAGCTCGGGGCCACCTCCAGGACGCGGGACAGGTACTCTGTCGGAGCCTCGTGCGCGCGCCTGGCCCAGCCTCGACGGGCCATCGCCCGCTCCATCGCCACGTAGGCGGCGATGACTGCCTTGCGGGGATCGTGTTCGGCCAGCAATGTATCGAGGCCTTCGTCCATTATTGCCGCGATCGATTCTTGCTGAGCATTCTGGACGAGCCGGGTGGGCTTGCGTGTCCGGAGCAGCGCCGCGGCGACCAGGGCGCTGACCACGCCGACCGCGATGCATGCCAGGACTATGTTCCCGTCGCCCGCGACCGCCGCCCAACCCGAGGCATCCAAAGCTGGGGCGCGGAGGGGGCCCGAACGCTGACCGCCGTCGGCGAAGCGCCCTGTCGAGGCGAGCACGAACGCGAGCACCATGAACGGCGACAGGACCATGACCAGCCGCAACTCCCACGGGATCCGCGACTTCTTGCCTTGCGGCGGGACGTCCGCGAGGAGCGGGCCGAAGATCGGGATCCGGTTGGAACCCACAAGCAGACCGATTCCGGCGGCCAGGACAAGCAGCGCCAGGACTGCCACCTCGCCCGGCTGCGGCGTCGAAAACGAGATGTCCGGCAAGTGCGGGCGGCTGGCGGCGCCGATGGCGATGGCGGACACAAGGACAAGGGCCCCGACAGCAGCAAGCCGGAACGCGCGAGAAGCATTCATCCCGCGGCGTCTCCGGTTCCAAACGGTCGGCCGTTTCGACTGAGCAACCTGAGAGCCTCCGCCGTAACAGGGGTCGGGCCCTCGTCCTGATCGTGCGGTGCCGGCGCTCTCGGACTATCGTCGGCCAGCCCCGGCTATCATAGCGGTCCGGCCCGCGCGACGACCTAAGGACTTCGCTGACTGCGTGTGCGGCGCAGACGGTAGGGCGCGCCTCAGAATGGTGCCGGGATATCGAGCCCGGGTGCCGTCCTGGCGGCGCGGGTTCCTCTATGTCCGGCTACGATGGCGCCATGGACAACTCCGACGGAGGCGACACCCGAGATCCACGGAAAATGCTCAACCCGGCGGATCTGCAGGGTCTGGCAAGCATGCTGGGCGTGCCCCAGCAGCGGCGGGACGCCCGCGATCCAAGAGGCCCGCTGGGCCCGAGCGGGCGCGACTCGCGTGACCCGCGCGAGGAGGGTGGGGGCGGTCGGACGGTCAGGGACGGCCCGGCTCCGACGACCGAGGTGGTCGAATACGTCGGTCAGGCTCGACCTGCAGGGCCGGGCACAACCTCGGCGACAGCCAGCCTCAAGCTCGACGAAACCGGGCTTGCTCTCGAGGTCGGCGGTGGGCGACCGATCCGCGCGGGCTACCGCGATCTCAGCCTCATTGCCATCACGCAGTCGACCGTGCTCATCGTGCTGGGCGACGGCCCCGATGCGATGCGCTGGATGCTCGAGAAGTTCGGCGACAAGCTCGGGCCGATAGTGCGTGAGTTGCGCGAACGACGGCTCAAGCAGCGCCTCACCGACGGCCTCGTGAAGGTGCCCGACGCTCCGGCCGAGTTGATCGAGTTCGATTGGAAGCCGACGACCGCCGAACTCGGCCCCGGACCCGACGGACCGGCCGCCCCGACGGTAGGCGTCGGTCAGTTCGTGATCCATCCGTGGGGTTTCGTGATCTGTCCTGTGGACGAACGGGCCACGTGGATCCACTACCGGCGAGCATCCATCTCGAAGGTGACGGTGACTTCGCCCGGCGAGGTCACCGTCGAAGGAGAGCCCGGCACGCTGACGCTACGAGGGCTCGGGCAGGCTGCTACGCGGCTGCACGACACACTCGAGAAGCTTCGGGACGGCGCATTCGACGATGCAGCAGGTTTCGTGGAGCAGCTTCTCCCCGACGCGCCTTTCGGACTGCGCCAGAAAGCCGGCGAGCTGCTGGTGGATGGGCGGCCCACGCGACCGCAGGAGTTCGGCGATTCGGGCTGGCCGATCGTCGAGACGGCGGTCCTGGGCGAGCCCACCTTCGCCGATAGCTACGACTCGCTCTGCCAGACCGCCGGTGCGGCCGCACCGCGATGGGTCGCCATGTCGCCGGTGGACCCGGGCGGCGCCGAGCCGAAGATCTGGTTCCTGATCGCGATGCCGGGCAACCTGGTCGCGCTGGAGCTGGTCACGGCCGGCGCCCACGCGACGTACTTCTTCCGCGTCATGGCACGGGTGCAATACAAGGGCGAGTCCCCGCAGAAGCTGGGCATCGCGGCGGAGCAGGCGGTCCGGGACGTCAGCGAGGCGCTCGTCGACATGCGGTTCCTGCGCGAGCCGATGGCGCTGCCGGCCGACCAGCTACGGCTGCCGAAATACCTGAACTACCGGCTCGCGCTGGCGGTGCTGCCGAGCGTGGCCTGGGCGCGCGCCCGTTTCGTGGCTCGGATCGTCCATCGCAGCCCGGCCAGCTGGTCGACGGCCGTGGCGGACCTGATCCGCTGGCATGGCACGGCGCGCGACGAAGCGGCCGAGTGGCCTGGCCGCGCGGCGCAGGAATCGCAGATTTCCGCGGCCGGTGGTGACGGCGCCGACGATGGCGATGCCGCCGACGATGGCGATGCCGCCGGCGAGATCGACACCGCCGTTGCCCCAGACGCCGTCGACTCCGCTTCGGACGGAGAGGCCGGCGGCGCTGCGGACGAGACCACGGCAAAGAAGAAGAAGCCTTCGGGCACCTCAGGCTGATAGGAGCGGACGATGCCGACTTTCAAGCACCCGTGCCCGTACTGCGGCAAGCTCGTCGATCGGATCGTCGCGGCGTGCCCGTACTGCGGCCAGGTGGAGCCGTTTTCCCCAAAGCGCTGCCAGAACTGCCGGAAGATCGTCGAGGACCCGGCCTGGGTCGTGTGTCCAACCTGTGGAGCGTCACTGACGATGCCTGTGGCAGCGGTCGCCGGTTCGGGAGCGGGGAAGGCCGGCGCTGCTTCGACCCCGGCCACGCCGCCGGCCGCCGCGGCACAGGCTTCGGCGCCGGCCCAGCCGGAGCGTCAGCCGCTTCCGGTGGCTGCTCCGGCGCCCGCCGGCAAGTGCTCGGGCTGCGGTGCGCCGCTGCCCGCCGGCGCTCGCTTTTGCACGATCTGCGGGACGATGGCCGGCTGAGGCCTGACCGCCCCCTCGAGGGACGCCGCGCCTCCTGCAACGCGAGGGTCGACGGCTCGTGCCGTCAGCGACTCGGGTGTGAGCCCGACTACTGTCGGCCTGGCGTGTCCGACTATCAGACCTTGTTGCCGCAGTTGCCGCAGAAGCGAGTTCCGGGGGCCACCTCGGCGCCGCAGCTCGGGCATTTCGCCGTGCCGAGGGCCTGACCGCAGTTGCCGCAGAACTTCTCGCTGCCGACCGGCTTGCCGCAGTTGGGGCATTCGGTGGCACGAGCGCTCGTGTCTCCCGAGAAGACCTTCGTGCCCTGGACTGCTTCGCGCATCTGGCTGATCTCGACGGAGGAACGCTCCGCCTCCATCTCCGCGGCCAGGTTCGGGGCGCAATTGACGCACAGCCCGCGGGCTTTGTTGAAGCAGGTTTCGTCGACCCAGTTGTTGCACCGAACGCAGCGGTGGAACAACGGCATGATCTCGTTGGAGGCCTTCTGCAGGGCCTTGTCCCGGGCGTCGCGGTCGGTGATCTGCTGCGCGGAGTCGGCCACGTTGCGGGCGCCCCAGAGCCCGCCGATGAGATTGCTTGCGCCGCCGAGGATCGATGCGCCAGTGCCGAGCAGGTTCTTCTGATACTCACTGCGGTAGCCGCTGCCGCAGATGTCGCAGCGGAACTCGAACTGGTATCCCTGGTTGGTCGAGAGGTCCTGGTAGTTGCTGGTGAACGGGGTGAAGCCCGGCATTCGACCCACTCCTGAGTGGCTGCGGCTGACCAGCGGCGCGGCTGGTGACGGTGTGCCCGCATGTTACCGCCACCGGGTTGGCGCCGGAGGCCGAGTTGGCTACGGGGTAGCCGCCTCGAGGATGGCCAGGATGGTCGTGCCATGGACGAGGTACAGGCCATGGACGGCGTGGACGGACTCCTTCGATCCGAAAATCTGATAGGCGTCGTTGGGCTGGACGTATTGGGCGACTACCTTCGAGTCGGACGGCCAGAGGCTCCTCATGTGCATCCAGTCGACCCAATCCGAGGTGAGCAGGGAGTATTCGCAGACGGTGCTGGGCGGCTCAGTCGGCAAGGTGTCGCAGTCGTTCGCCCAGTCGAGCCAGGCGTCCACGATCAGGAAGCGATCGCCCGAGTTGGCGGCCGACTTTACGAGCTGGTCGAGCATGAAGACGTAGCCGTTCGTCGGCACGGCAATCTCGCCGACGACGGCCAGCTTGCCGTCCGTCCCGACGCTGACAGCCCAGTAGTGGCCGTCTGCGGCGATCTGGCCGTCGAGGATCGCGATGTGGCACGGTGGCGGCGAGATCCCCGCGTCGGCCGCACCGGCGGACCAGCATTCGAAGCCGGTCGGGACGGGTCCCTTCACGATCGCTATCCGGCCGGCGAGGTGCGCGGGATCGGCGGCCCACAGCGTCGCGAACTCGCCCTCGGTCAACGGGCGATTGCCGGGCCCGAGCAGCCCGAGCGGGGACGCCGCGGAGCCCGATGGCGGCACGACCGGCGTCGCCGGCGGAGCGGTGGTGAGCGTCGGAACGGCGGCCGGTGTCGGGGGCTCGAACTCCGCCACCACCGTGGACAGGCCGCCGGCGGCGGCAATCTGGATCAGGAGCAGACCCTGGGCCGGCGGGTAGACGCCGTTCGCGGCGGCCCCGGCGCGCGGCAGCTCGTAGTCCCCGGGTTTCAGTGCCAGGTCTTGCTTCGTTCCATCCCCCGAGAGCCAGACGAAGTCGTGCGGCGGGCACGGGCTATTGGGCGACAGCGAGAGCAGATCGCACGAGCCACTCGGGCCCGTGTTGATTTCCGCCAGCAGCCACCCGTAAACGAGGTAGAACTGGCTACCCCCGCCGGCCGCTCTCCAGGCGGCATATGCCCCGGCAGGGTCGAACACGACGCCGTTGGAATTCGAAACGGGATTCGGTGCGACTTCGCCGAGGACATCGAACATTCCGTCGCTGCCGATGCGCACCGCCCAGGTGCCACCCCCCTTGACCAGATTCTGGAGAATGAGGCACGGGACCGGCGACGGCGCCGGAGTCGCGTCGCCGCAAACGATCCCGCTGCCGAAAGGCGCCTGGAGAATGGCGACCCGGTTGGCGAGGTGGCTGGGATCGGCGGCCATCAGCTGCCCGAGCGCGGCCTGGGTCAGGGGAAAGTCCAACTCTCCGATCACTCCGAACGGCGCGTCGGGTGGCCTGATCGGCGCGCTGGTAATGGTCGGCGTCGGCGCCGGCGGCGTCGGCGACACGGGCCTCGGACTCGATTGTTGTAGCGAGACGTCGGCGACCTTCGCCAGAACGCGCCACGCGCTGCAGCCCCTGGAGGACTGCGGAGGATCGCCCGGGCACGGTCCGACGATGCTTCGGACGACGTAGGCCCCGAGGGCAGAGGAGGCGTGATCGATCGAATCGATGATCCGGACGCCCTCGGCCTGGACCAAGCGTGCCTTCCCGTACAGCTTCAAGGCGTCGGCTCCGGACCCGGCGCCGGCAGTCGAGGAATCGGGCGTAGGCGTGGGAGGTTCCTGGACCGGAGGCGTGTCGTCTGCGCTCAGCCAGTTCGTGTAGCCGCAGCCGCTGTCCCCGTCCGGCAGGAGCACGTCGCCCGCCGTCGGAGCGTAGATGCAGGACTCGTTGTTCCGGGTCGAACCCAACCAGCCTTGGACCGTGAATGTCTGGCCGGTCAGCGGCCAGTCGTCGGCGACATGGAAGGCGAGCCGCGACGAGGATGCCGGCGCGATCTGGCCGAGCAACCCCAGAGATCTCTCGCCGAGAAAGCGGAACGCGAAGGTGCCGGTGACGGACGTGACGCGCTGCACCCCCGGGATCACGCCCATGATGCATACCTGGGGGTCGATGCCGTTGATGACTCCGACGGTCTGATAGCGATCCATCGGGCAGATGTCATTCCTGAACACGATGCTGGCCGACACAATCAAGGTCGTGTTCGTCGCCAGCGGCGTCCCGGCCAGCAGAGCGGCCAGCTCGGCGGTAGTGAGGGCTCGATCCGCCGGGTAGCCCGCGAGTGGGGCGGCCGGTGCCGGAGTGAATGCCGGCAAGGCGATCGCCACCGCGAGAATGGTTACGAGCGCCACACCGAAGCCTGCGGCGGCAAGTCGCGGCGAGCGCCGGAGCGGTCGCCACCCCAAACCGGCCCGAGGCGCGGGCACCGAGTCCAGCGCCGTGGACACGTCGGCGAACAGCCCTTCGGGCAGCCGCCCGGCCGAGCGTCGGGCCAGATGCTCGCGCAGGTCGGAGTCGATCGGGGGAAGCTGGCCGCTCATCGCGACTCCTTTGCGAGCGCCGACTCGAGCGCCGCACGGGCGCGGTGGAGTCGGGACTTGATCGTTCCCTCGGGCGAGCCGAGGGCCGCTGCGATCTCGGCGACGGGTCGCTCATGGAGGTGGTGGAGGACGAGCACGGCGCGATCGTCGACCGTCAGTCGGGCGAAGGCTCGGTCGAAGACGTCGGCCGCGGCCGTTCGGTCATCGAGCGCCCGGCCGGTCGAGGCCGGTTCGGGGCCGTCTTCGGGGTCGAGCAGCGGTATCTCCCGGACGCTGGTTCGGCCCCGACGGCGAAGCTGCGCCCGGCAGGCATTCAGATTTATCCGGCCGAGCCAGGCGTCGAAGAGGTCCGGGTCGCGAAGCGCCTCGCGGTGGCACCACGCCGAGACGAATGTCTCCTGCGTGGCGTCGGCGGCGTCGGCCTGATTGCCAAGAATTGCGAGCGAAGTGCGGTACACGGCATCGATCCGGGTGCGGACGAGGGCATCGAAGGCGGCGCGATCACGGGTGTCGGGCGTTGGCCCGACACCTCGGGCTCTCTCGACGAGTGCTCGCTCCATCTGCCGCCCTCTTGTGGCCTCTACCTGTATCGATGCTCGGAGCGGGCTCCAGGTTGCATCGAAGTCCCGCCGAGTCGCGGGCCGGCGGGTGCCGGCGGGCCCATCTGCCGCCCGGCGTCGCCGTCCCGCGCCATACTTCCGCAATGCCCGACCGTATCGTCCCGCTCGAGAGATTCCATGAAGCCCGGCGCGTTCTCGACGGACGCATCGATCGCACGCCCATTCTGGCCTCGTCGACGGCGGCCCGGGTGCTCGCGGCGCGCGGCGTGCACGTGGCCGACGGGCGCATCTACGCCAAGGCGGAGCATCTCCAGAAGACCGGTGCGTTCAAGATCCGCGGCGCGCTCAACAAGATGGCGGCGTTGTCCGAGGCGGAACGGGCGGCCGGGGTCATAACCCTCTCCGCGGGAAACCACGCCCAGGGAGTGGCGCTTGCCGCGCACGAGGCCGGCGTCAACGCGGTGGTGATGATGCCGTCCGGCGCGGTTCGGTCGAAGGTCGACGCTTGCCGCGGCTACGGCGCCGAGGTGATTCTCTTCGGCGAGCACGTGGGAGAAACCTGGGCGCGGATGGAGGCGGTCCAGGCAGAGCGCGGGCTGACGTTCGTGCCCCCGTTCGACGACCCGTGGATCATCGCCGGTCAGGGGACCATCGGCCTCGAGATCCTCGACGACCTGCCGCAAGTGGATGTCGTGGTGGCTGGTATCGGCGGCGGGGCGCTGTGCACCGGTACCGCGGCGGCGATCAAGGAAACGCGGCCCGGCGTCCGCGTCTACGGGGTGGAGCCCGAGAAATCCAACGCGCTATCGCTGGCTCTGGATCGCGGCGAGATCGTGCCGATCCAGCCGGTCTCAGTCGCCGACGGCCTGGGCGCTCCGTTCGCCGGGGAGTGGACGATGGCCATGGGGCGGCGCTATCTCGACGGTATCGCGCTCCTTGACGACGCCACGATTCTCGCGGGAATGCGCTTCGCCCTGGAGCGGATGAAGCAGCTCGTCGAGCCGGCCGGGGCAGCGGCGCTCGCGGCCGTGCTGTTCGGCCACGTCCCGATCCACGACGGCGAACGGGTCTGCGTCGTCTTCAGCGGCGGCAATGTGGAGATGGGGCGGCTCGGCGAATTGCTGGCGGGCGCGGCGCCACTCGAGATTCCGCCGGCGGTGGAGTAGGGGAGGGCGGTATCGGGTCGGCCGCGATCCACCGGGTCCCTCCGACCTCAGTCCACGCCCAGGTCGTGGAGGCGGTCCTCGTCGATGCCCATGTAGTGGCCGAGTTCATGGAGGACCGTGACTCGGACCTCGTGCTCCAACTCGAGCGGATCCGGGAAGTCCTCCTCCAGCGCAAATCGAAAGAGCGTGATCCTGCTCGGGACCATCGCCCAATCGGCGGCCCACTCGGTCCGGGGCACTCCCTCGAAGAGTCCGTATAGGTCGTCGTCCGGCGCGAGGCCGGATTCGCGACGGTGGGCCGGTGAAAGATCATCCTCGACCACGACGGCGACTTCGTCGAGCGCCCGCGAGAACGGCGCGGGAATGGAATCGAGGGCGCGCTCCACAAGGGTCTGGAATTGGTTCTCGGTCATGAAGCCATCGGCCGAGCGCCGCCGGCGCCAGCTTCCTTTCCGCGAATTTGGCATGGCGCATATGCTACGGCCCCGCGACCGGGCGAACGGCGCGGCGCGTGACAGCCGCGACTCCGTCCGCGACGTACGATGGGGCCGAAGGAGCCAGCCGATGCCCACCGACAAGCCCAACTCGACCGATCTAGGTGACCCGGCAGCCCATGTGCGCCGGCTGGTCGAAGAGATCGAGTCCGGCGGGGGTGGTGAACCGACCGAGGAGGCCGGCAGCGCGACGGACAGCGCAGACACATCGCTGATGAATGCCGAAGGCGGCATCGAGCGAGCCGTCCGCCATATCCTTCTCGAAATCGGTGAGGATCCGGAGCGCGAGGGGCTGCTCCGCACGCCCGAGCGGATGCACAAGATGTGGCTCGAGCTCACGTGCGGCTACCGCGTCGATCCTGATCGGCTGATCAACGGCGCCGTCTTCGATGTCGGCTACAGCGAAATGGTCGTGATCAAGGGGATTCCGTTCTACTCGCTATGCGAGCACCACATGCTCCCGTTCTTCGGCAGCGCGTCGGTCGGATACTTGCCGCGCGGACGCGTGATCGGGCTGTCGAAGATCCCGCGCATCGTCGAGATGTACGCGCGACGGCTGCAGGTCCAGGAGCGCATGACCCAACAGATCGCGGACTTCCTTCAGCAGCGGTTGAACCCGTACGGCGTGGGCGTCGTCATCGAGGCGGAGCACCTCTGCCTGGCCATGCGCGGCGTCCAGAAGGGCGGGGCGACGATGGTTACCAGCAGCGTCCTCGGAGCGTTCCGGACGACCAAGGAAACACGGGACGAGTTCATGGCTCACCTGGAGCGGGCGGTTCCGCGGGTCTGAGCGCTCAATCAGGCGGTCGGCGCCGCTATCATTCGGGCATGACTGATAGACCGCTCAAAGTGCTAATCGCCAAGCCCGGGCTCGACGGGCACGATCGCGGCGCCAAGGTTCTGGCGCGCGGCTTGCGCGACGAGGGTTTCGAGGTCGTCTACACGGGCCTGCGCCAGACGCCCGATATGATCGTGACCGCCGCGCTCCAGGAAGATGTCGACGTCGTCGGGCTGTCGATCCTGTCCGGCGCGCACATGACTCTGCTGCCCCGGATCTGCGCCCTGCTCCACGATCGCGGCATGGACGACGTGCTGGTGGCCGCGGGCGGGATCATCCCCGACGACGACGTCCCGGCTCTCAAAGCGGCGGGCGTCGCCGCTATCTTTGGGCCAGGAACGACGATCGCACAGGTGGCCGATTTCCTGCGCGCCAACGCCAGGCCGCGGGACTAGCGCGACCGGGATGGCCGACTCGCCGAAGTCGAAGGCGGCCGAACGGTCGGCGGCCGAACGGTCGGCGGCCGAACTGCTGAAGGCGGCCGACCGATCGGTCGGGGAAATGGCGGAGCGCCTCTGCGACGCCGCGCTGGCCGGAGATCGGCGGTCCCTGGCGCGGTTGCTGACGGCGGTCGAAAACCGAACTTCGCTGGCCGAGCGCGCGTTGCGGCGACTCTATCCGCTCGCGGGCCATGCTCAGCTCATCGGCGTGACCGGACCGCCGGGCGCGGGCAAGAGCACGCTCGTGGCGGCGCTGATTGCCGAGCTCCGTCGCGCCGGCCGACCCGTAGCCGTCGTCGCCGTCGACCCTTCGAGTCCCATCACCGGCGGCGCCGTTCTGGGCGATCGAGTTCGGATGCAGGCGTACGCCGACGACACCGACGTCTTCATCCGATCGATGGCGTCACGCGGGCATTCCGGCGGCCTTTCCTCCGCGACGACGGCCGCCGCCGCAGTCTTCGATGCCGTCGGCTTCGACGTGGTCCTGATCGAGACCGTGGGTACAGGGCAGAGCGAGGTCGAAGTCGCAGCCGCCGCCGACACGACGATCGTCGTCGAGGCGCCCGACATGGGCGACGAGATCCAGGCCATCAAGGCGGGCCTGCTCGAGGTGGCCGACATCATCGTCGTCAACAAGGGTGACCGCCCTGGCGCGCATCGGACGGCGGGCCAGCTCCACGCCATGCTCGCCGACACTCCCCGCGAGTCACGGCCGGGGCGGCCCGCGCCCAAGCATCCGGAAGTGCTCGTGACCACCGCCGCCACCGGCGACGGAGTTTCCGAGCTCCTCGCCGCGATCGACCGTCACCGTTCCGCCGCTCGTGGATCGGACGGCGAGGCCGTGCGTCTCAAACGGGCCGAGGCCCAGGTCTGGGCCGTGCTGGTGGATCGGCTGCACACCCGCGTCCTTGAGCTGGAAGGCGCCGAGGACCTCGTCGCCGCGCTGCCGGACGGAGCCCCGGCCGCCGTCTTACCGCCTGTCGCCACGCCAGGGTCCGCTCCCCGGCAGGTCGCGCCACGCCGCACCGGCCCGCTTGCCGCCGATGAGTTGCTTCGTTCCGTGGCGTCTCACGAAATCGACCCATATGCCGCCGCCGACGCAATCCTGGATCGGCTCGTCGGCCGCGCGGCTGGATCCGGACGCGGCGACACGCAGTCGCGGCGCGGGCGGGCGGACTAGCGACCCTTGCTCTCGGCGTCCTGTGCCGACTGCATCGCCTCGCGAACGACCCGAATGACGGCGTCGATGTCGAACGGTTTGGCGAGCAGCCTGATGCCGCGCTTCGTTGCGAAGCCGCGCAGGTCCGGGTTGAGCACGTCGCCGCTCATGAACACTGCGCGCCTGGCCAGTTCCGGCCTGGATTCGATGGCGGCATCGTAGAACTCGGTTCCGCTCATGCCCGGCATCCGGTGGTCGATCAGCATCACGTCATAGGTTGTGTCACGCAGACCCTCGAGAGCCTGAGCGCCATCCTGATACGGGTCGCAGTCCATTCCTGCCGACGCAAGGACCTTCTTGAGGAACGCCCGGATCGACGGCTCGTCGTCGAGGGCCAAAATTCGCGACCGAGCAGTGGGCGACGCATCCGGCTCGCGTGCAACGGCTCGAGGCTCAATAGGCCCGGCGGCGGGCAACGCTGAGGGCCTGGCGACAGAGCCGGACTCATCAGCCACGGCCGTGGTTGGTGGGGGAGTTGATTCGGCCGGTGCCGCGGCAGAATCGGCGGCGGCGCGGGCACTGGTACCGGCGGCTCTTTGGCCGCCGTCGGGCGATGAGCCTTCGGGTGGCGCCGCCTTGCGCCGGCTCTTCGCAGGCCCGGACTGGGCCGGCTCCACTGCCACTGGTTCGTCCGCGGCCGGCGTCGCGCCAGAGGTTTGGGCGGAGCGCCGATCGCCCGCCTCCGGAGCGGCAGCAAGCCGTCGTTCGTTCATCGGTTTGGCCCGAACCGGCAGCTCGATCATGAAGCAGCTTCCGAGATTGCCCGGGCCCGGTTCGTACCAGAGGTGCCCGTCGTGCGAGGCGACGATGCCGAAGGACACCGATAGCCCGAGGCCGGTCCCTTCGCCCGGCTGTTTGGTGGTGAAAAACGGATCGAACAGTCGCGCACGAGCGGCTTCGGGAACGCCTGGGCCGTCGTCGCGAATGGTGATTCGGACGCGCTCCTGGCCGTCGCTCAGCTTCTCGGCCTTGGGACCGCCCGGTCCGCGGGTCGCCGTCGCGACCGTCGCGCTTACCCACAGGTGCGCCTGAGAGGTCCGGTCGCGATTCCGGAAAGCCTGAATCGCATTGATGGTCAGGTTCAGGAGAACCTGCTGCATCTGGGCGCGGTCGAGGTCCACCTCGGGCAGATCCTCGGGGATCTCGACGGCGACCTGAACTCGGTTCGTGCTCAGGGCGTAGGACTGGAGTTCCAGCACGCTGCGGACAAGCGTGGATATGCTCGTCTGGCGCCGCTCGGGCGGGCGCTGGCGGGCGAAGTCCAGCAGGTTCTGGACGATGCGCCTGGTTCGGTCGGCCTCCTGCACCAGCAGCCCGGCGTCGTGTTTCATGTCTTCGGGGAGACGCTGATCGCCGCGGATCAGCTGGCTGAAGGCGATGATGGCCGCCAGCGGGTTGTTGAGCTCGTGCGCTACCCCGGAAACGAGCTGACCGATCGCCTCCATCTTCTGAGCCTGCACAAGCTCGCTGGTCAGGCGTTCCTGGTCAGACAGATCGCGGACGAGCGAGAGGAAGCGCCGCTGACCGCCCAACTCGACTACCCGCACCTCGACTTCGACGGAGAACTCCGAGCCGTCGGGGCGGCGGCCGCGATCGCCGAAGGTGCCCCTGCCCTGGGCCCAGACGATCTGGCGGCGGCGGGCCATCTCGCGCTCGTCGGCAGAGATGAGCTGGCCGAAATAGCGGCCCAGCACCTCGCCCCTGTTGACGTGGTAGAGGCGCACCGCCGCCTCGTTGGCATCGAGGACCGTGTGGTCGAGCGCCGACACGAAAAGCGCGTCCGGTGACTCCTCGAACAGGGTCCGATACCGCTCCTCGGACGATACGAGGCGCTCTCGCAGACGGAAGTTGGCCAGAGCGATGCCGCCGATCCGCGCCACCGAATCGAGCGCCGCCTCGTCGATGGGCAGGGCCGTGGAAGTCTGCTCGAAGAAGCACAGCAGCGCCCCGGCCAGTTCCTCCCCGGTGCGGATCGGGATCGCGCCGAACGACTTGAAGCCCGTAGCCCGAGCCAGCGGGAGGACGCGCTCGTTGACCTGTGTGGCGACGAAGTCGCCCAGGACGCTGCCGCCGCCGGACAGCAACACGCCGCCGCCCGGAGCCTCCTTCGCGGGCACGCCCTTGAGCCACATCCGGAAGGCGCCGGTTTCGCCGGCCACGGCGTGCGTCTCAAAGTGGTGTCCGGGTTCTATGAGCAGGTAACACACTCCCACCGCACCGAGCGCCTCGCGTACCAGGCTCACAGTTCGATGAGCCAGCTCCTCGAATGAGCTGGCTTCTTCTCCGATCCGCGTCAACTCGTCCAGGGTATCGAGGCGATGGCCGAGGGCGCGTTGCGAGGCGGCGCGATGTACCAACTCGGACCGCAGACGGAAGTTGGTCAGCGAGATGCTGCAGATGCGGGCGATCGGCTCGAGGAAGTGGTCGTCGAACTGCTCCACCCGCGGTGAAGCCGACCACTCGAGGTGCAGCACGCCGGCCAGTCTCTCGTCGACGCGGAGAGGCAACACGGCCTGTGCGCCGGCCTCCATCTCGCCGCCTCCGGTGGGCTCGCCGGTCCCGCTCCCCCGGGAAAGCCAGACGCCCTCCTCGGACCCGAGGCGTTCGATCGGCGGCCAGTCGGCGGGAATGGTCGGAGTCTCGCCCATGGCTGCCCAGCTACGGCTCGATTGCCCGACCCACACGATTGGATCCACTTTCGAGGTCGTTGGATCGAGCAGGATGTAGCCTCCGCCGGCCGCCCCAGTCGACACGACGACAGATTCGATGGTCTCCTGCGCAAGGCGCGCCAGATCGTCGGTGGCCGCACCTAGGAGGGTCAACTCCTGCAGCGCGCGCAGTTCGGCCGTCAGGCGGCGCTCGTGTTCGGCAGCTTCGTTGAGCCCCTCGCTCATTCGCACGTTGGCGTACGCGATCGATATGATCCGGCCCACTGCGTCGATCGTCCGGTCGTCTGCTCCGGCGTCCGCCTTCGCTGGATCGCGGAAGTAGCACAGGAAGGCCGCGATGACCCGGTCGCCGTCTCTCACCGGGAAGACCGCATACGAGGTCACTCCGTCTCCGACCATTGAGCTGGTCAGTCCGTCTTCGCCGGCAACCTCGGACATGAGCTGATGGAACGGCCCAGCGCCCGGCTGATTCGTCAGGCGCCGCCAGAAGTGAAACTCGTCGGCCGCCTGGACCTTGAGCGGTGCGGACATGCTGGGTGGCATACGGTGCGCGGCAACGATTCGAAGTCCGGCGTCGCCGGTTCTGACCGCCACACCGCCGTCTGCGCCGAGAGCGCTGATGACCCGCTCGAGAAGGAGCTGCGACAGAGTGGTCTCGTCTATCTCGCCTTGAGGCAGCAGGGTCAGGCCCATCAGTGTCTCGAGCTGGGCCGTGAGCCTTCGTTCCTCCTTGAGGCCTTGCTCGAGTCGCTCCATCAGTCGGGCGTTCTCCAGGGCGCTGACGACCTGGGCGGCGGCCTGGAGAATGGCCTCGTCGCTGGGACGGCCCCAGGCCGGGCGGCGTGCGCCCAGGGCAAGGAAGCCGGTCGACTGGTCTCGGCTCCGCAGGTCGACAAGGAAGCCGGTCGTAAGCCCCTCTTTGGCGAACTGCCCGGCCAGCCCGCTGCCGTTGAGCAGGGACCCCAGGCTCTCGAAGGCGATGACCGTGCCGGGAGTCCCAAGGGCGGCGCTGAGCCCCGGCATGTCCGCGTCGCGGATGACGTCGAGGAATTCCTGGCTCAACCCGCGACTGGCCTCGATGGTGGTGGCGCCCTTGTCGCCCCACGTCACGATGATGCCGATGTCGGCCATCGAGGCTTCGCACAATCGCTCCAGGGCCGCTTCGCCAACTTCGTGGCGGCTTCGCGCCCGCCCGGTCGCCATGGCCAGGGAGCCGAGAGCGGCCGCCTCCGATTCGAGGTGGGCGGAGGTGGCGACCTCCTTGCACATCGCAAGCAGGCCCGCAGGCTTGTGGTGGTCGTCTCGCAAGGATGTCAGCGACAGGTCTACAACGACATGCTGGCCGGATAGGCTGCCCATGAGAGGTCGATGGACGACTCGACCGTGCCAGTAGCCCATGGAACCCGCTTCGGCCGTCGCCTCCGTGCCCAGCGGCGAGCCGTCGAGTCGTAGCTGCTCGATTGCTTCGTCGAGGCGCTGCCCGACGGCCTCTTCCTCCGAGAACCCGTACAGGCGCTCGCCGGCCGGGTTGACGGCCGTGATCCGGCCCTTCTTGTCGGTCGTCACAACCGCATCGGTCATCTGCTCGACGATGACTCCTCCGATGCGGGCCGATCCGGCCAGGCTCTCCCGAAGCTCTGCGTCGCGCCGCATCTTCCAGCGCGCCTGGGCATTGCCGATTGCCATTCCGACGTGACGCCCGATCTCCTCGAGGCGAGCGCTGCGGAGAGATTGCGGTGGATCGCCGGCCCAGAGCAGGACCATCGTCCCGAGGCGGCGTTCGTCCTGCCAGAGTGGCGTCGCACGTAACGAGCAGAGTCCGAGCGCTTTCGTCCGCTCGGCCCAGGCGGGCGAGGCGGGATCGCCCAGATCCATCTCGAACGGCGCATTCGCAGCCTTCACGAGCAGGGCAAACGGCGAGCGAGCCGGGTCCATGCCGCCCAGCGTGGCCCGAATCGTCTCGGGAGTGCTCGACCCGGCGATGAGCGCGAAGCCCGACGGACCGTCGAGGAGGGCGACGGACGCAGTCGCGGACCAGTCGGCCGCGACGATCTCGAGAGCCCGTTTCGCGACCTCCTCGACCTCGAGAAGCCGGTCGCCCGGTCGCCCAAGAGCGACGAGGCTGTTCACCAACCGTTCCAGTCGATCCTCATGAGTCGTGTCGCGCACTCGAATCAGGGCATACCCTCCGGCCAGCGGCGCTGCCAGCGAGAGGATGAACTCGCCTGGGAATGGTTCGCCCGACACTGGCTGGACGGGACCGTGGCGAATCATCGAGCCGACGGCCAGCAATTCAGCCCGAGCCGCGTCGGTGTCTGCGTCGGTCCATCCGACCACGTAGCGGCCAAGCGGCTTTCCGACCAGATCCTCTGGCGTCGTGCGCATGGTGGCCGCAGCAACATCATTGGCGTCGACGATGATGCTCTTGAGGTCTGTAAGGAAGAGGGCCTCCGGCGAGCTCAAGAAGAGATCTCGATAGGGAAGTTGCGCCGCGTCCGGCCCGGATACCGCCGCATCTGGACCCTCGCCAATCCAGAACATAGCCGCGACGCCGGGCTGGCCGTCGAACTCGGCCAGGCTGATCGGTTGCACGTGCGCCCGGAGCCACATCGTGCGACCGTCGCGCGTGCGCACCTGAAGGGGGCCGTGCCAGCCGCCCATCTGGAGAATCTCTACACGCATCGTGGCGCCGCCCGTGTCGTCCCCGCGAATCAGGGTCAGGCAATCGGCCCACCGGCTTCCGACGGCGTCGCCGGCCGCGAGGCCGAGGATGCGTGCCGCGTCCTCGTTCCAGAGCACGACCCGACCGTCCGGATCGACGATCGCCAATCCGGCGCCAAGCCGCTCCAGCAGCTCGAGATCCGCTCCAGACAAGGCCTGCACCACGCTTATCGCCCCGGGCGCGATTGTCCCTCCGAACTCACGTCGGGCCTCCATCGCGCCGCCTATCGTAGTCCCCCGCGGGGTCCTGGCCATACCTGTCGAGGGTCCCGATCCGTACTAGTTCGTTCTGGTGAGCCCGGACGGAGGCCAATTTGCGCTGGCCGGGGCGGGCCGCCAGGACCCTGGACCTGGCAGGGACGGGCAAGATAGCCGAGGGCCGCCTGCGCGATGCTCGCTGCGGAGCTTCCGATCCCGTGTCCGTATCCTTCGCGGCCGCGGCCCGAAGCTCAACGGATGGCCCGAGGTGCCCCGGCCAGTCCAGCCATGACAGACTTGGCCCGAGTCCTCTACAATCCGCCGTGGGCCGGTAGCT
Source organism: Chloroflexota bacterium (assembly GCA_003152995.1). Lineage (GTDB taxonomy): Bacteria > Chloroflexota > Limnocylindria > Limnocylindrales > CSP1-4 > Fen-1039. The sequence goes on from PMBR01000065.1 coordinate 39,545, forward strand.
CAATGGTAGAGCAGCAGACTCTTAATCTGCTTGTTGCGGGTTCGAGCCCCGCCCGGCTCACCAATTTGCCCACATAAATACCCCTTCTGGCTCGTCAGAAGGGGTATTTAGCTTATGTTGGCCTCTGAACTCGATATTGCTCCGCTCGGCTACAGCAGAGGACTAATCGGCTACAGCAGAGGACTACTCCTCTTGTTCAGGATGACGAGCTAACGTCCCCGCCCGGCGGCCCCAGGGCTCGGTTGACTTAGCCAGTGGTGCCTGCAACAGTCCTCACATGAAGAACACTGGCCCTATGAGCGAAGCAGAACTGGTCGGTTCGGGCATCGAGGACGGCCTCGCCCCGTCCGCGGTGATCCCGGCGTTTCTACAAGCCTGTCCCTCTCTTGCTGAGCCATGGCGTGAGCATCTGGTGTCTTGGGGCGACGACGAGCGAGGCATCTACAACGATGCCTCAGTTGTCGCTGGCTATCTTGTCGATCTGCTTGTGGCCGGTAACCATGGGGAGCTGTCGGCAGCATTCGCCGCGGTCGAAGGGCTGTTGGCAATAGGTGATCGCGACACTCGCGCGATGCTCATCGTTGGGGTGATCGAGGACACCCAGAACATCAGCCTAAATCGGGGTCGCAATCCGGGGGACTTTGGCCCTTTCCTTGGGCCTGAGACAGCTGCGGCATGGGATCGTGCGCAGCGGTACTGGCAGGCGATAGGCGCAACCAGCCTGGCCGACGTGGTCCGTTGGGAGCGAGGCGTAAGCGCCGCCAGCCGACCTGGCATCGATCCCGCGACCATCTCCGATCCGGGGCTTCGCCGCATCGCAGAGAGTCTCCAGCGGCCTTCGCCACCGAAGCCGCCGTCGAAGCGTGGGCCTCTCAGGCGGGCGCTGGCCAGACTGCATTTGGGCGGGTAGATCCCTCGACCTGTAGGTCGCGGATTGGAGCCCGCCCAACTCACGGACTGTTTTGCGGAGCCCGGGGACGCCGAAGCGTGATCTCGGAGTGGAGGTCCCTGACCATTTCGCCGGGGTCCTCTTCGAGAGCTACGGCCAGGCGGCAGAGATTTACCTACAGATGGTCTGGAGGGGCATTTAGTTATGTACCCGTTCTTGGCGCGACGACTGACGCAGGCCGACCACGAGTTCGCGCGCCGTGATCTGGGCCCGACTTGGGTTCAGCTTTGGAATCCCTGCGGGCGGACCAGATCCTGGGTGCCGCCTATTCGACGATCGCGATCCGATTGCGGCCGTCGCGTTTGGCAGAGTAAAGGGCTCCGTCGACACGCTCGAAGAGAACCTCGGCCGAATCGTCGCGCGAGGCCAGCGAGCCGCCGACCGAAACCTGGACCGTCACCACCTTGTTGTCATGGCGGACCTCCGATTGCCCCACCAGAGCGCGCACTCTCTCCGCGGTCTCGCCGAGGCCGGCCACGTCCGAGGCCTCGACCAGCACCGCGAATTCCTCACCACCCCATCGGGCCACCATGTCGCCGCCGCGGACGGCGCCCTGAAGTGTCTTGGCGACGCCCGCCAGAACGGCGTCGCCGAAGGCGTGCCCGAACTGGTCGTTCACGGCCTTGAACAGGTCGATGTCCACGACCAGCAGCCCGAACTGCCAGCCGTAACGGCCGAGATTCTCCAGCCGGCCCCTCAGCGCTGCGTCGAACATCCGGCGGTTGGGCAGGCCGGTGAGTTCGTCGGTCAACGCCTCGAGTCGAGCCCGATCCGCGGCCTCGGCCGCCCTCACGACGGCCGATGCGTCGGAGAAGGTTTCAACGCCGCCGATGATCGCGCCGGCTTCGTCGCGGACCGCTGCCGTCCTTACGCGCACCGGCTTGCGGTAGCCCTCGCGGTGGCGCAGCCATATGGTCACGTCTCGCGACTCGCCGTCGCTCATCGACGCGGCGAGCGGACAGGTCGAGTGGCACAGCGAGTTCCCCTGGGCGTCGACGTGGGCGAGGATGTTGTCGTAGCAATGCCGGCCCACGAGATCCGGGGCTTGGTAGCCCGTAAGTCTCTCGGCCCCGCGGTTCCAGTATCTGATCGTACGGTCCGGCTCGACGAAATACACACCGTCGGCCAGATTGTCGACGATCGATTTGTGCAGTTCGTCCGGAAGTTGGGTATCGGGCCTTGGCGTATCGGGCCTTGGGGCATCGGGCATTTGGCTGGTACTCCGGGCGCACGGACACCACTGCGGACATGTGGCGCCCTCTTCCCACTCTACTCCGCGGGAGAGGGTAGACGCTGGCCTGGTCGTCACTGCCGCCAGGCGAGACGCCAGTCGGTCTGAAGCCATCGCCGGGAGGGGGCGACCGGCCCGGTATTGCCGAATGGCTCGCCGGAATCCCCATTGCCGCGACAGATTGCCGCGACAGATTGCCGCGAGAACCTGACGTTGCCAGGTTGGCTCGCCTGGCCACCGGGCGTGGCTCCCGCGAACCTGTAACTTCCGCTGGCACCTGTACCGCGTATGCAGCGAGATGACCGTGTGCGGGGTTGCCGAGAGACGCCCGAGCACAGGGCGCGCTTACGGCCGACGGAGTAGTTGTAGATATCCGATCCCGCGAGCGTCAACGCCGAGGGCGCCGGGCGGCTCCGAGGATGTACGCTCTGGGCCATGCCCGACTTCTACGAAGTTCTCCAGGTCAGCCCGCGCGCCGAGCCGGAGGTCATTCGGGCCGCGTACCGAACGCTTGCGCGCAAATACCACCCCGACCACGGCGGCGACGCACGTCGAATGATCGATCTCAACGACGCCTGGGACGTGCTCGGAGACCCGATCAGGCGAGCGGCCTATGATGCATCGCGGACCGCTTCTCGTATCGAGGTCCGCCGGCCGCCGGCGCCCGCGTCGCCGACCCAGCCGACGTCGCCGACCCGCCCGCCAACCCCAACTTCGCCGACCTGGCCCCAGCCCGCCACACCGCGAGAAGCCGGGGCGACCCATGCAGGGCCGCCTCCGGGCAATCCGTCAGGGACAGTCCTGGACTTCGGCCGATATGCTGGCTGGTCCCTTGGCGAGATCGCCCGTCGCGACGTGGACTACCTTGAATGGCTCCAACGGGCGACATTCGGACGAAAGCTGCGCGCCGAGATCGATGCGCTCCTGAGGCAGCGCACTTCGACCGCCGGACGGACGCCGTTCGGCCAGCAGGGGAACAAGCGCCGCTAGAAGGACGGGGAGCGCTTCGACCCGCGAGGAGCGCCCGAAACGGCGCCGGCGGCCTCGATCTGCCGCGCTCAACGGGTGCGCCTGCGTCTAGCTTCGCGCTCGAACGAACTCGATCAGTTCCGGCAGGTAGGCGTGGGCGAGGCAGACGACGGTGTCGGCTCCGCCGTAGTAGACAGTCAGGCGGCCGGTCGGTCCGTCGAGCAGGGCCGCGCACGGAAAGGCGACGTTCGGAACGTCACCGACCTGTTCGTACGGCACCTGAGGGGACAGCAGGTAGTCGCGACTGCGCGCGATCACTTTCCACGGCTCGTCGAGGTCGAGCAGCGCCGCGCCCATCGAGTAGACGAACCCGTTGCAGGAGGTCAGGACGCCGTGGTAGATCAGCAACCAGCCCTCGGGCGTCTCGATCGGCGTGGGACCGGCGCCGACCTTCGTCGACTCCCAGGTCCAGCGTCGGGTGGTCATGACCTGACGGTGACGGCCCCAGTGGACAAGGTCCGGGCTCTCCGACAGGTAGATGTCACCGAACGCGGTGTGGCCGTTGTCGCTCGGGCGCGAGAGCATCAGATACACGCCGTTGACGCGGCGAGGGAAAAGCACGCCGTTGCGGTTGAATGGCAGGAACGCATTGTCGAGCTGGTGGAATGACTTGAAGTCGTGCGTGTAGCCAACGCCGATCGTCGGGCCGTGGTAGCCGTTGCACCAGGTCACGTAGTAGCGATCCTCGAGCCACGTGACTCGCGGGTCATACGCATGTTCGAAGGTCTCCTGAATCTCACGAACTCGCGGATCGGTTGCGATCCACTCGATCGTGGGCTGCTCGATCTTCCAGTCGACTCCGTCGCGGCTGAACCCGGCGTGGATGTTCATGACTCGGGTGGTGTCGTCCACGCGGAAGACACCGGCGAACGCGTCCCCGAACGGCACTACCGCCGAGTTGAAGATGCTGTTCGACCGTTCGATCTGGTCGCGCTTGATGATCGGGTTTCGGCTGTCACGCCAGAGAACGCCGCTCGAGCCGTCCGGACGGTCCTCCCAGGGAATGTTCGGCAGAGCGGTCGCCGGCCCAGTCGGCTTAGCACCGGCGGCGGTTCGTTCCTGGTCGTTGACGGAGTCCATGAGAACCCTTTCGTTGATTCGGAGGCTGTGTTTGTCCGGGCGTCTGCACTGCGTAATCCGGCTGCAGCACAGGATCATCGACTCGGCCGATGCGAACCTCGCGGGATCCGGCCGGCCGGAGCGTTCGCCCGGCGGACTCGTCGTTGAGGCGGCGTCCGGATTGCGTCGGTCAGGTGATTGGGGCCGCGGTCCGCTCTCTCTGGTTCTCCGAGCCTCGGCCGGCGACTCCAGGCCGGGAACATGCTACCAGCAGCGGTCGCGGAGAGTAGTGCAAATACAGGCGCGTCAGGGCTGTTTTGTTGTACGCTTCACGAAACGGTCGGTTTCCGCCCGCCGGCTCGGTCGACTCCGTTGTCGGGTATGGTCCAATGAAGGAAACGCCACCCGATGGGTATTCGAGGCGAAATCGAAGGCGCCCAGGCTGAGATACGGCGCCGCAACCTCAGCAGGATGCTGCGGGAACTGCACGTCAGCCGGCCCCTGTCGAGGTCCGAACTGGCGGCGCGGCTTCGCGTGGATCGAAGCACCGTCGCGTCCCTGGTATCGGATCTGGTTGCCCGCGGCGTCGTACGGGAGCGTCGTCGATCGACGGCCATACCACAGTCTCCTGGACGTCCTTCGCCGGTCGTGGAGTTGCGCCAGGACGGTCCGGGCGCCCTTGCCATAGACCTCGCCACTGACTGGATCGGGGCTGCGGTGGTGGGTCTGGGCGGCAAGGTCATCGCCTCGACTCGGCGCGACGTTTCTCTCTGCGGCACCAGGCCCGAGAAGGTCGTGGAGGACCTGGAAGGTCTCGTCCGGCCGCTCCTGGCGGGACTCGAGAACGGGCCACGGATCGTGGCCATCGGCGTCTCGGTGCCGGGCCTCGTTCGGGCCGAGGATGGGCACCTTCACGTGGCGCCGGCCCTGGGCTGGCGGGACGTCCCGATGGGTCAGCTCGTCAAGACCCAGTTCATCGACCTCAATGTCCCAGTATTCGTAGGCAATGACGCCGATTTGGCTACTTCTGCCGAACATCTTCGAGGATCGGGCAGGGGAACGACCGATTTCATCTGTATATGGGGCGAAGGCGGCCTGGGCGCCGGCATCGTGGTCGACGGTCGGCTGCTCGTCGGATCGGCGGGTTACGCCGGCGAGGTGGGGCACGTCATGGTCGATCCAGACGGCGACCTCTGCCACTGCGGCGCGCGCGGATGCCTGGAGTCGGTCGTGGGCGAGGAAGCCCTGCTTCGTCGGTCTGGCCGGGACCCTCTGGGAGGTACGTCGGCGCTGGAGGACCTGATCGCGGCCGCGGACCGCGGCGACCCTCTGGCTCTTTCGGCCCTGGCGGAGTCGGGTCGCGGTCTCGGGATCGGCATCTCCGGCCTGGTCAACATCTTCAACCCGAACAGGGTTGCGTTGGGCGGCCTGTACGCCCGCGTGTATCCCTATGTTCGAGCTCCCATCCTGCGCGAGCTGGAAGGCCGGGCTATGCCGGCACCACGAGCGATGGTCGACCTCGTGACCGTTCGCCTCGGGGGCAACGCCCTCTTGCTTGGCGCGGCCGAGCTTGCGCTGGCCCCGACGCTAAACGACCCGGCGATCTTGCCTTTGGAACAAGGGCCGGCTCCTGTCGAGGCGAACGAACCGACCGAGGCCGTCCTGTCGCCGGCATCGAGCCTGTCGGCGCAGGGTTGACAAGCTATGGAGTTTGTTGGATGCTGCAATGAATTCAGCAGCGGACGCTCCGTCACCCGCGGTGTTTGGAGCGAAGGCGGGCCGAGTTGCGCCTGATCCCCGCCCAGGGTCCCGAACTGATGGAGTCCGGGAAAACGCAGGCGCACGAGCATAGGAGGTGAGGAGACAGACACGGTTCCAGGTGGGGGAAGCGGTCGCCTGGCATGGCCTGATTGGCCGGAGGACCGACTGGTTGTAGCCAGGTCTACCCTGCCGAGGTCTACCGTCTTCCTCTCGATGCCCTGCCTCCACGTCTTGGGGGCATCCGGAGTCACCTTAGTCCATTGCCATGGGGGCGCCGAGCGTCCGTTTGAGGGTTCGCGAAAACTCTCGCGCTAGTGGCGTTTCCCAATGGGGAAGTGAGGAATGGGATGCAACAAGGAAAGACCAGAGTCCTGAGCCTGCTCGCGGTTCTCACGATTGCCGCGTCTGCAACGGCTTGCGGCACGGCGACCACGACGCCGAACGCGTCAGGTGGGGCCTCCGCTGCTCCGGACCAGACATATCCGCGCGCGGAGACGCTTTACACCACGGGCAAGCAGTGGGGCGCCCCGTCCACCTGGAACCCGCTCGATCCGAACGCCGCCATGGGCGTGGTTGGTCTCCAGTACGAGACCCTTTTCCTGTATGACCCACTAAAGGACGTCTACACCCCGTGGCTCGCGGCCAGCGGAACCTGGGACACCGCCAAGACGACCTACACGATCAAGACCCGCGATGGCGTGAAGTGGAGTGACACCCAGGCCTTCACGGCCGACGACGTCGCCTTCACCATCAACCTCGCCAGCATCAAGGCCGTCGGCTCGAACCTGTTGAGCTACGTCGACAGCGCGACCGCGTCGGACGCCTCGACGGTCGTGGTCAAGTTCAAGGCCAACCCGGCGTACCAGGAATGGCAGCAGTGGCTTTACAACAGCCCGATTCTGCCCAAGCACATCTGGTCGTCCAAGGCCGATGAGAACATCCTCAAGGACACCAACGCCAATGGCGTCGGCACCGGCCCGTACATGTACAAGACGGCCTCCGCCGACCGCATGGTCTGGGTTCGCAACGACGCGTGGTGGGGCGCAGCCACCAACCCCGTCAAGCCCAAGTACATCGTTGACATCGTCAACGGCGCCAACAGCGTCGCGCTCGGCCAGCTCCTCGCCGGCAACATCGACCTGAGCAACAACTACTTCCCGGGCATCTCCCAGATCGTCAACGGCGGCTACGGGATCACGACCTACTTCAAGTCGGCCCCGTACATGCTCGCCGGCAACACGGCCGTTCTGGTCCCGAACCTTACCAAGCCCGCCCTCAAGGACGCAGCTTTCCGCAAGGCTCTCGCGACGGCCATCAACCCCGACGACATCGTCACCAAGGACTACGGCGACATCGTCCAGAAGGCCGATCCCTCCGGTCTCCTGCCGATCTTCGACAAGTACATCGACAAGACCCAGAACGCGCCGCTGAACTACTCCTTCGATACGGCCAAGGCCAAGCAGATGCTTGCCGCCGCCGGCTACAAGGCTGGCAGCGACGGCATGGTCACCAACCTGGACGGCTCGCCGCTCAAGCTGACGCTTGAGGTTCCGGATGGCTGGTCCGACTGGATGGCTGCCGAGAACATGATCGCCGCCAGCGCACAGGCTGCCGGTATCAATGTCGTGGCCACGCATCCGGACTTCAACACCGTCGTGGCCGACCGGAACCGCCCGGACGACGCAACGGCCCCCAAGTTCGACCTGATCATCAACAACGACGTCCAGGTTGGTAACACCCCCTGGACCTGGTACGACTACGTCTTCCGCCAGCCGCTTCCGAGTGGCGCCGGCGAGAACCGGAACTACGAAGGCTACAAGAACGACACGGCCTGGGGCCTCGTTCAGCAGCTCGACAAGACCCCGGTCGAAGACCTGACCACGATGAAGAGCCTCTGCTCGCAGCTCCAGAAGATCCAGCTGACCGACCTGCCCGTTATCCCGCTTTGGTACAACGGCGTCTGGTCTCAGGTTAGCAACTCGGTCTGGACCAACTTCCCGTCTGACACGGGCAACCAGGTCATGCCGGCCACTTGGAACGGCTACTGGCAGATGGGTGCCATCAACATGCTCACCCAGCTCCAGGCAGTTCCGCCCGCCAAGTAATCGTCCATTGACAGAGCCCCTCCCTCCGAGCAACCCCGGAGGGAGGGGCTATTCTCTGACCGAGAAGGTCGGCGACCAGGAGATCGCGTGCGACGCTACTTCGGGCGAAAGCTCCTAACCTACACGCTCACGCTGTTCATAGCGGCCACGATCGACTGGCTGATCCCGCGCTTCATGCCGGGCGACCCCGTGTACGGGCTGATGTCCAGGATGGGCAACAACTCGAGCCCGGAGGCAGCCAAAGCACTGTCCGACTACTACTACAACCTCTTTGGACTCAACCAACCGATCTGGCAGCAGTACCTGAACTTCTGGGGGGGTTTGCTGCACGGTGATCTGGGCCGGAGCGTCTTCGAGCACGGCCAGCCGGTCACCGACGCGATCATGGCCGCCGTGCCCTACACGCTGGCTCTGCTCATCCCGGCCATCTTGCTCAGCTGGTGGGCCGGCAACAGCTTCGGGGCTCTGGCCGCCCGGCGGAAGTGGCTGGACAACACTATGCTGCCCGTCGGGTACATCCTGACCGCCACTCCGTATATGTGGCTCGGGATCGTGCTCGCCTTCGTCTTTGGCTTCACGCTCAAGATGTTCCCGTTCGCGAACAGCTACGGCCTCAACCTCGAGCCGAGCTTCACCTGGCTCTTTTTCACCGATCTCGTGGCGCACTGGATGCTGCCCTTCCTGTCTCTCTTCCTTGTCATGTTCGGCGGCTGGGCGATCGGTATGCGCAACATGATTATTTACGAGCTCGATGCGGACTACAGCCGCTACCTGGAAGCGCTTGGCGCGCCCCAGCGGCTGGTTCGGAAGTACGCGTTCCGAAACGCGATGCTCCCGCAGATCACGGGCCTGGCCCTGCAGCTGGGCGTGATCGTGGCCGGCTCCCTCGTAACAGAGATCGTCTTTTCATATCAAGGCGTCGGGCTTCTGCTCTTCAACGCCATCAAGAGCGAGGACTACTTCCTGCTCCAAGGAATATTCTTGTTCGTGATCGTCGGCGTACTGGCTGCGAATTTCCTCGTCGACATCGCCTATGTCATCGTTGATCCGCGGACCAGGGTCGGAATGCGGGGAGGTACCGCGTGAGCAGCGTCATCGCCAGCGAGCCCAAGGCGGAGCAGGCCCCGCAGTCGCCGGGGGCGGCGGCCGCCGTGCCTACGCCGAAGCCCCGGGGTGAGTTCCTGTACTTCGCGCTGCGCTCCAGGAAGTTCCTGATCGCCTCGACCATTCTGTTGATCCTGGTCGGGATCGCCGTCCTCGGACCGATTATCGACAGCACGAATCCAAATGCTCAGGACGGACTGATGAACCAGGGGCCGTCGCTGAAAGCCGGCTATTGGATGGGCTCGACTTCGTTCGGCGAAGACGTGTTCTCTCAGTTCGCGAATGGGTTGCGCGCGACCTTCTTCGTCGGTCTGTTGGGCGGCGGCCTCGCGGCTCTGGTTGGAATGGCCATCGGCTTCACCGCGGGCTACCGGGGCGGCTGGATCGACGAGATCCTGAACATGGTGACCAACGTGTTCCTGGTCATCCCGACTCTTGCCCTCCTCATCGTCATTGCTTCCTACTTGCAGAGGTCCTGGCCCGAGGCCAGAGGAATCCTCTTCGAAGCGATTTTCGTCGGCTTGACCTCGTGGCCATGGGCGGCGAGGGCCATCCGAGCCCAGACTTTCACACTGAGGTCGCGGGACTTCATCGACCTCGCCAAGTTGAGCGGTAGGCGCGGCTGGAAGATCATCCTCCAGGAAATCGCGCCCAACATGAGTTCGTACCTGTTTATGACTTTCATCCTGCTGTTCGGTGGCGCGATCTTGATCGCTGCCAGCCTGGACTTCATCGGCCTCGGTCCCACGAATGGGATGTCGCTCGGCTTGATGATGTACAACTCGTTGAACTACGGCGCCGCCCTGTTCCTCGGCCTGTGGTGGTGGTTCATTCCGCCGGGCATTGGGATCATGGCCACCGTCGGGGCGCTCTACGTGATGAACGTCGGCCTCGACGAGATCTTCAACCCAAAGCTCAGGGAAATCTAACGTGAGCCTCCAGGTCTCAGACCTCAAGGTCTACTACCGCACACTGGCCGGAGACGTCAAAGCTCTCGACGGCGCAACGTTCTCGATTGCCGACAAAGAAATCATGGGTCTGGCAGGCGAGTCCGGATGCGGCAAGTCGACGCTCGGAAACAGCTTGATCCGACTCGATGGCCGGATGAGGTACGTCGGCGGCAGCGTGAATCTCGACGGCAACGAGTTGCCCGTGTGGGACAACCAGGGCATGAACGAGTTTCGATTCAGAGACGTGTCCGTGATCCCGCAGTACGCGATGAGCGCCATGAACCCGACCCGCAAGATCGGGACTATGACGGCCGAGCTTCTCGAATCGCGCGGCGAGAAATATCGAGAGATCAAGCCCGAACTGCTGCGCCGGATCGACCTCGTCGGTCTGGATCGCGACGTGCTGGGCCGCTACCCGATCGAGCTGTCGGGCGGCATGAAGCAGCGCATGGTCATGGTCATCTCGACGCTACTGGATCCGTCGCTCCTGATTGCGGACGAGATCACCTCGGCCCTCGATGTGTCGACTCAGCGGGCGGTTGCGGAAACCCTCGTCAGCTTCCGGGACCACGGTTTCGTCAAGAGCATGATCGTGATCACCCACGATGTCTCGATCCTGTACCAGACCGCCGACACGATCCTGATCATGTATGCCGGCAAGCTGGCGGAGAAGGCTCCGACCAAGACGATCATCGAAGGCGCGATGCATCCGTACACGAAGATGCTGATCTCATCGCTCCCGGAGGTCGGTGTCCGGTACGCGAACAAGAAGCTGTCGGGCATCCCCGGCAGCCCTCCTTCGCTCCTGAGGCCTCCGGTAGGCTGCCGCTTCCGGGCGCGTTGCCCGCTTGCCTTCGACAAGTGCGTCGAAGAGCCGCCCTTCGTGAAGGTCGCCCGCGACCATATGGCCGCTTGCTGGAAGGTCACCGGATCAGATGCTTAGCCTCAACCGAGTCTCCAAGTACTACAAGGTCGGCACCTTCGGCGGGAAAGAGCTGGCGGCGGTTCGCGACGTCAGCTTCGATGTCGACGCCGGCGAGGTCGTCTCGCTGATCGGGGAGAGCGGAAGCGGGAAGACCACGATCGGCAAGATGGTGCTCAAGCTGATCGATATCAGTCGCGGGTCGATCACCTGCGACGGCCAGGATGTGACGGGGCTGCACGGCGGGGCCGTGAAGTCGTACTACCGTCACGTCCAGGGCGTCTTCCAGGATCCATTCAGCTCGTACAACCCGATCTTCAAGGCGGATCGCGTGCTGACGATGATCCGCAGCGAGTACTTCTCCGACATGGCTCGCTCGGAGTGGAACGACAAGGTGGACGCCGCGCTGCGAGCCGTCACTTTGGATCCGGGACAGGTACTCAACAAGTACCCTCACCAGCTCAGCGGCGGTCAGCTGCAGCGGCTGCTCGTGGCGCGGGCTCTGCTCCTGGACCTCAAGATCCTGGTTGCGGACGAGATCATCAGCATGCTCGATGCCTCGACCAGGATCGACGTCCTGAACCTGCTTGCCGAGCTCAAGGGCCGCGGCATGGGGATCCTTTTCATCACCCACGACCTGTCGCTGGGCAACTACATCAGCGAGAAGACGGTCATTCTTCGCCACGGCGTCATCGCGGAGATGGGCGCCACCGACAAGGTCTTCGGCAACCCGACCCACCCATACACGAAGGCGCTCATCTCCTCTGTTCCGCAGCTTCACAAGAAGTGGGCCGACGTAGACGCTGAGATCCTGGCTCGCGGTGGCGCCGACACTGGGACCTGCCTGTTCCATCAGGCCTACCCGCCAACGGCGCCGGTGACAGGCAAGGGGGCGGTCAAGCAGGACAGCTCCGACCTTCCGCCGACGCTGGTCAAGGTCGAAGACGATCACTACGTGGGCTGCTTCGACCTCGGCGCGGCGACCTGCCAGGTCGCCTGAGGCGGGTCGCAGGTACGTTCGAGGGATCGTGACGCGCCCATCAACAGGGCCCTCGGGGTCACGTTGAATCGCGGGTCGACGATCTTCAGGTAGTTCCATCCGATAGGATTTCCAGGGCCCAGGAGGAAAGTCGTGCGCTTCGGCCACTTCGACAACGAAGAGCGCGAGTACGTGATCACTCGGCCGGACACGCCTCTGCCCTGGATCAACTATCTCGGCAGCGAGGCCTACTTCGGGATCATCTCGAACACGGCCGGCGGCTACTCCTTCTACCGCGACGCGCGGCTCCGGCGTCTGACCAGGTACCGCTACAACGACGCGCCGCTCGACCTCGGCGGAAGATACGTCTATCTGAGGGACGACGACACCGGCGACTTCTGGAGCCCGAGCTGGCAGCCGACCCAGCGCGATCTCGAGGACTACAGCTGCCGGCACGGCCTCGGGTACACGATCATCGGTTCACGTTACAAAGGCATTCGTGCCGAGACCCTCTACTTCGTCCCTCTCGGCGAGAACCTCGAGATCTGGCGTATCCGCGTCACGAACGAGCGCTCGGCCACGGCCAAGGTCTCGCTCTTCGACTCGGTCGAGTTCTGCCTGTGGGAGGCGCTGGAGGACAACACCAACTTCCAGCGAAACTACTCGACGGGACAGGTCGAGGTCGAAGACGGCGTCATCTATCACAAGACCGAGTACCGCGAACGGCGCGATCACTTCGCCTTCTTCGCCTGCTCGGCCCCCCTGGCCGGCTTCGACACTCAGCGCGACGCGTTCCTGGGGCCCTATCGCGGGTGGGATCGGCCGATCGCCGTCGAACGCGGCCAAGCGACCGATTCGGTCGCCCACGGCTGGCAGCCGATGGGCTCTCACCACGTCCGGCTCGAGTTGGCGCCCGGCGAGACGAAGGAAGTCATCGTCCTGCTCGGCTATCAGGAGAACCCGAGGAACGACAAGTTCGATCCACCGGGCTCTCAGACGATCAACAAGAAGCGGGTCAAGCCGATCATCGCCCGCTACCTGACGCCGGCCGCCGTCGAGAAGGCCTTCACCGACCTGCGCGACCACTGGACCGCTATGCTCGGCATCCTGCAGGTCCAGACCGGTTTTGAGCACGTCGATCGAATGGTCAATATCTGGAACGCGTACCAGTGCATGGTCACGTTCAACCTGTCCCGCTCGGCTTCTTCTTTTGAGTCCGGCATCGGCCGGGGCATGGGCTTCCGCGACTCGAACCAGGACCTTCTGGGCTTCGTCCACATGGTCCCAACGCGCGCCCGCGAGCGGATCCTCGACATTGCCGCCACCCAGCTGCCGAGCGGTGGTGCCTATCACCAGTACCAGCCGCTCACCAAACGCGGGAACAACGATGTCGGCAGCGGCTTCAACGACGACCCGGCCTGGCTGGTCCTCGGCGTGGCGGCCTATCTCAAGGAGACCGGCGACGCGTCGATCCTGGACGTACCGGTCCCGTACGACAACGCGGCGGGCACCGACACGCCGCTGTACGAGCATCTCCAGCGCTGCTTGGGCTACACCCTCGATCGGCTCGGACCCCACGGGTTGCCGCTCATCGGCAGGGCCGACTGGAACGATTGCCTGAATCTCAACTGCTTCTCCGAGACGCCCGGCGAGTCGTTCCAGACCACAGAGAACAAGGCGGGCGGCGTCGCCGAGTCCGTCTTCATCGGCGGGCTCTTCGTCCTGGCCGCCAAGGAAATGGCTCAGATCGCCGGGTTGCGAGGCGATTCGGTCGAGGTTGCTCGGTCGATCGGGACGGCGGCCACCATGACAAAGGTCGTCGAGACGGCCGGCTGGGATGGCGACTGGTTCCGGCGCGCGTACGACTACTTCGGCAGGGCCGTGGGCTCGGCCCAGAACGCCGAGGGCCGGATATTCATCGAGCCGCAGGGGATTTGTATCCTGGCCGGGATCGGCCTCGAGAATGGGTTCGCCGCGAGGGCCCTGGCTTCGGTCCGCGAGCAACTGGCCACTCCCCACGGCATCGTCCTGAACCAGCCCGCCTATACCTACTATCACCTCGAACTGGGCGAGATCTCGACCTATCCCGAGGGCTACAAGGAGAACGCCGGCATCTTCTGCCACACCAACCCGTGGCTGATGATCGCCGAGGCGATGGCCGGCAACGCCGAGGGCGCGCTGGACTACTACATGCGGATCAACCCCTCGGCGCGAGAGGAGATCTCGGAGATCCATCGCTGCGAGCCATACGTCTACGCCCAGATGATCGCGGGCAAAGACGCGCCGACCCACGGCGAAGCCAAGAACTCGTGGCTGAGTGGCACGGCCGCATGGAACTTCGTGGCCATCAGTCAGTGGATTCTCGGCATCCGAGCCGAGCACGACGGCCTGCGCATCGACCCTTGCGTGCCGGCCGACTGGGGCGATTTCACGGCCACGCGCGGGTTCCGCGGAGCCACCTACCAGATCACCGTTCACAAGCCGAAGGGGGCTTCCGGGCGCGTCACCCGCCTCGAAGTCGACGGACGCCCCATAGCCGGCAACCTCGTGCCGTTGCCTGCCGCCGTTGGTCAGGCGATCGAGGTTCAGGCCTTCGTCGAGTGAAGCCGGACGAGGGACGCGTTGGCGCCAACGCCTACGGCTACTTCGATGAGACGGCTCGCGAGTACGTGATCACCCGACCGGACACGCCGGCGCCGTGGATCAACTACATCGGCGAAGGCCGCTATGGCGGCATCGTCTCCAACACCGGGGGCGGCTACTCGTTCGACCGCGACCCGCGCAACCGCCGCGTCACTCGCTACCGCTACAACGCCGTCCCCGCCGACCAGCCTGGTCGCTACGTCTATCTCCGCGACCAGGAGACGGGCGAGTACTGGAGCCCCACGTGGCAGCCGGTCCGGTGCGACCTCGAGAGTTACGAATGTCGTCACGGCGCGGCCTATACAACTATCCGCAGCACGTGTCACGGCATCGCCGCCGAGATCACTTACTTCGTCCCGCCGAGCCCTGCCGACGAGCCGGTCCCATGCGAGCTGTGGGTGCTCCGTCTCCGGAACACCGGCACTTCTCGGCGTCGACTGCGCAGCTTCAGCTACGCCGAGTTCAGCTTCTTCGACGCCAACCAGGACACGGTCAACCTCGACTGGGCCCAGCACATCGTCTTCAGCTCGTGCGAGGGAGGCGTCATTCGGGTTCGGACGAAGTTCAACCCGCTCGTCTACTTCTTCGGTTCGAGCGAGGAGCCGGCCGGCTACACCTGCGATCGGGAGGATTTCGTCGGCCGCTGCCGCGACCTGGCCGACCCGGTGGTCGTCGAGACGGGCGAGCCTTCCAACGCCGCTTCTCCACGGGGCAACAGCGTGGGGTCGCTGACCCACGACATCGAGCTGGGTCCCGGCGAGGAGCGCCAGATCGTCTACGTCATGGGCGCGACGGAGCGACCGGCCGAGATCGCCCGCACCGTCGCCCGGTTTGCGGTCCCGGCCGAGGTCGATGCCGCGTTCGCCGCTCTGCGTGACGATTGGGACGCCTACCTCTCGCGTTTCACGGTCGCAACGCCGGATGCGGACACGAACGCGATGCTCAATTTCTGGAACCAGGTGCAGTGCCGGACGACCCTCTACTGGTCGCGCTTCGTCTCCGGGTACGAAACCGGCATGGGTCGCGGCATGGGCACTCGCGACAGCGGCCAGGACACTCTCGGGACGATGCACACCGCCCCGGATCATGCCCGCCGGATGCTGACCCAGATCTGGGGAGTGCAGTTCGCCGACGGCCACACTTGGCACCAGTTCTATCCGCTCACCGGCGAGGGTGGGCCGGGGCTGGCCGCCGAATTCCCGGACTGGCCGCAGTGGTTCTCCGACGATCACCTCTGGCTGATCATCGCCGTATGCGCCTACCTCCGGGAGACGGGCGATTTCGCGTATCTCGACCAGCGCGTGCCCTTTGCCGATAGTGGAACGGACACGGTCTGGGTGCACATGCTCCGGGCGGTCGAATTCACCCTGGCGCACCGCGGCCCGCACGGTTTGCCGCGCTCCGGCTTCTCGGACTGGAACGACACCCTCAACATCGATCACGGATCGGGTAAGGCGGAGAGCGTCTGGACCGGCATGCAGTTCTGCCGGGCGATGCTCGATCTGGCCGACCTGTGCCGGCACGCCGGCTGCGGGCCCGAGGGCGCCGAAGCCGGGCGATTCGAGAAGCTGCACGCCGAGATGGCCGCGATCATCAACTCGTGTGCCTGGGACGGGGCCTGGTACGCCCGCTCCTTCGATGACGACGGCCTGCCGATCGGCATCTCGGGCGCACCGCACCACGCCATCGACCTTATTCCGCAGAGCTGGTCCGTGATCGGAGAAGTCGCGCCGCCCGAGCGGGCCGAGAAGGCGATGAGCTCGGCCGACGATAAGCTCGACACGAAGTTCGGGCTGGCGCTGATGTGGCCGCCCTACGACGGCGCGGATCCACGCGTCTGCGGCATGGCGACGTTCGTGCCTGGAGCCAAGGAGAACGGCGGCATCTTCTGCCACTCCAACCCGTGGTCCATGGTGGCCGCCACGATGCTCGGCCATGGCGACGATGCGTACCGTTATTACCGCCAGGTCCTGCCGATGGCCCGGACCGACTCGGACGTCTACAAAGTCGAGCCGTACGTCTACCCGCAGAACATCTGCGGGCCGGCCCACCCGTCGTTCGGGATGGCCCGCAACGCGTGGCTGACCGGGGCGGCGGCGTGGACCTTCGTCGCGGCGACGCAGTGGATTCTCGGGATCCGGCCGACCTTCGAGGGCTTGCGCGTGGCGCCGGTGCTGCCGGCGGCATGGTCCGGCTTCACGGCCCACCGCGAGTTCCGCGGCGCGGCGCACGAGATCTCGGTTCGCCGCGATGGTCCCGGGAACGCGGTTTCGCTGGTCGTCGATGGGGTGCCCGTGGAGGGCGATGTCGTTCCGCTGCCGGCGCCCGGCACGGCGTCTGTCAAGGTCGAGGTGATCTTGCGCTAGAGCCTGTACCCGACACGGCTCCGTGGCGACGGGCGGCCCGGGCAGGTCGCGGTCGGCGCATCTGCCGCCGTCGTCATAGGATTCGAGCGTGATCAAGTTTGGGTTGGCGTTGCGGAACACTGGACCAGGGTCGAGCGCGGAGGCGATCGAGGCGGGTGCGGAGACCGCCGAGCGCCTTGGCTGGGAGACCGTCTGGACGACGGACCACGTCCTCGTCCCTCGATCTGCCGGGGCCGAATACGGCCGAGCCTTCGAGGCGATCGTGACGCTCGCCTGGGTCGGGGCGCGCCATCCGGGCTTGAGGCTCGCAACCAGCGTCATCGTCGTTCCTCAGCGCAATGCCGTCCTGCTGGCCAAGGAGCTCGCAACCCTGGATGCGCTCAGCGAGGGACGCCTCATCGTCGGCGTGGGTGTTGGATGGAACGAGACCGAGTTCGCCAACGTGGGGGCGGCGGACCGTTTCCACCGTCGCGGCGCCTATCTCGACGAGACGATACGGCTGTGGCGGCATCTGTGGTCGGGCGCTTCGGAGCCGTTCGCGGGCGATTTCCACAGCTTCAGCGATTTCGTCTTCGGACCGCTGCCAGCACAGCGCGGGCTCGTCCCTATCGTCGTGGGTGGATCGTCTCCGGCGGCGCTGCGGCGTGCCGGGGCACTCGGCGACGGCTATCACCCCACCCGGACCGGGCCCGAACTCATGGCCCAGCGGATCCCGGCGATCCGCGCCGCCGCCGAAGCGGCGGGTCGACCTATGCCGCGGCTTTCGGCCCGGGTTGCCGTGAAGGCCGAGCGCGTCGAGGGAGGCGGGTACTCGCTCTCGGGAGATCCTCAGGCGATGGCCCGCGACATTCGAGCCTTCGAAGGCCTCGGCGTCGACCACCTGGCCCTGGTCTTCGACGCGACCGAACCGGCGCAGCTCGTGGCGGCCATAGAGCGGTTCGACAGCGAAGTCGTCAGAGCCGTCGGCGGCTGACCGCTCTCGTCCGGGGACTTGGGCGGTGCCGACCGTCGACCTTCCTCCCGGCAGGACCGCGTGGGAGGACCGAAACGAGCTCGGAATCTGAAGCGAGGCTCCTGTCGCTGCGTGCGTGAAACAGAAAAACAAGCGGCCCGGGGAGGGAGACCCGGACCGCTTGATCTGGCGAAGACACCCCGTCACTGGCGTCCTCGGAGTTAGGTTCTAGCGGAGAATAGGCGCCTGAGCCTGAAGAGACCCTGAAACACTTTCCGCGACTCTGGAGCCGGTATCCCGGCCGCGACTCGCAGTTCGCGCCGGGCGCCGGTCCGATCGGACACCGCGCGACCCGGACCGGGCGCGGAAGAAATCAGATGAGGAAGGAGAGGAACCCGAAGAACAGGCCAAGGTCGGTCCAGTCGATCTTGTCGGTCGTGACGATCCCGGTCCCGGTGAGCACGGCGATCGCGAAGCAGATACACGCCACAAGGAGCAGGAGCGATCTGTTGCTACTGAACATTCCGTTGCGAGCCATCAGAGTCTCCTTCGTTGGGCCGGCCCGCTCCGCAAGGCGCGGTCAGAGCTGGCGCCCGCCCCGTTGAGTTTGTGCGGAATCTCGCACAGGCCGCGAGGATGAATACCCTCCCATGCCGGAGTCGGCGCTCGTGCGGAGGACCGGTCAGCGGGTCGCCGATTGCGTTCGAACCTGCGGAAGCGCATGCTTGTAACCTGTCCGACCCCCGTGCCGATGCCTCGGGCCCCGAGACTGCGTCAGGCCGGCAGCCGGAAGGAATCAATGCATCCCCTGATGTTGTTTCTGTGTGCGCTGGCCGGGGCGGTGCTGATTCAGGCTTCCATGCGGATGCTCACGGTGCGGGCAGAGCAGCCCGTCGCGTCGACACCCGCGGCGAGCGTGCGACGGCCGGTCCCGGGTCAAGCGATAGGGGACTGGGAGAATGGGTGTGGCTCGCTTGCGGCCCGCTCTCGGCACCATTCCAAAGGAGCGACGCGATGACGACCCCACGAACCACCGGCGTCTGGATTTCCTCCGAATCGGCGACTGTCTTGCGTTGGGGCCCCGAGGGGGTCACTGTCCGCGAACAGATCGACTCTCTGGTTCCCAGCCGCCACCGCTCCACCGGGCGTCCGCCGACGGAAGACCACCCGGCCGGCGAAGGTCACCGCGACGAGCACATGCGTGCCTTCTTCGCCCGGGTCAGGGCCGCCGTCCACCTTGACGACGACCTTCTCCTCTTGGGCGACGGCGAAGTCGTGGATCATTTCGCGCGCCAGATTCAGGAAGACGACCACGGCCACACGACGGGCCGGCGCGTCGAGGTCGAGAAGAGCGGCCCGATGACCGAACCCCAGTTACTTGCCAGAATACGAACATTCGCTGGCCTGCCGGCCAGACGCACCCTGCCGAGTTGACAAGGAAAGACCAGCGATGACTCTCACCGCGAGCCAGTCCACGAATCTCCGCCGCAGCGATGCCGACCTTCTGAACGACGATCTTCTCAATGACGAGTTTCATGCTCTCCTGCGAGATGCCGCCGAGAAGCGGGAAGGGCGAGCACTCGTCCAGTCGGCGGAGGACACCGCCGCGGCCCGGCAGGAGTCGGCCGAACTCCTGGCCCTCGCCCGTGGCCGACGGATCGGGCGGCCGCCAGCCGAGCGTTGAGTCGCCACTCCGGCGGCATCGCGTTGCGGGGTGGCGCCGTGGCCGCCGTCCCGGCCGCTGATCAGCCGGCGAGTGCAGTGGGCTGCTGACGGGCGCAGCACCCATGCCGAGCGATGACATGCACGGAACGGCACGGGCCGGTCTGATCGGCAGGCCTCCTCCTCCGTCGTGCCCTTCGTGATAACCTACCGCCAACCTTTCCAGCCGGCCGTGAGACCGGCTCCCGGTCCTGTGAGTCCGGCGTACCGGTCCAGAGAGACCGGGAAGGAGGTCCATGGTCGCCTGCAATGAGAACCACCGCGCCAGTTCGGCCGGTGGCTTTTTTCCGAGCGCCGCCCGCCACTGCTCCGCGCGTCGCTGCGCCGCCGGTCGAGCCGGCGCGTGATGGAAACTCCACGACCGTTGAAGCAGCCACCGTTCCCGCGGTCCAGCGCCGTCGTCGACCCGCGGGTCGGCGACTACGGTCCGGCGCTCCTGGCCCTCGAGGATGGGCGGCTGTTCCCCGGCGTCGCCTTCGGCTCGCAGCGCTCAGGCCAGGGCGACCTCGTCGTAAACACCAGCCAGACCGGCTACCAGGAGATCGCCACCGATCCCAGCTACGCCGGCCAGCTCGTTGTCATGACCTACCCGCTGATCGGCAACTACGGCCGCGTCCGCTACGACGACCAGTCGGAGCGGCCGTGGCTACGCGGCCTGATCGTGGCCAACGCCACCGCCGCCGTGCTCGACGATGCCCGCCAGCTCGCGACGATGCTGCGCGAGGCCAGCATTCCGGCGATCGCCGGCGTCGACACGCGAGCCCTCGCCCGACACCTCCGATCGAGCGGCTGCCTGCGAGCCATCGTTACCGCGCCGGGACAGACGGATCCGGAGGAAGCTCGCGCGCTCGCTCGAGCCGTGCCGCGTTGGGAGGACCAGGATTTCGTGGCCGAGGTCTCTCCCGCGGCGGCGCGCGACGAAGGCGATCCGTCTGAAGGCGGCCCATTGGTGGTGATCCTGGACTTTGGGCTCAAGACGAACATCGTTCGGAGCCTCCGGCGGCGGGGAGCGCGGATACGGATCCTTCCTCATACAGCCACTGCCGACCAGGCGCTGGCGCCCGAAGTGGACGGGGTCGTCTTCTCGCCCGGACCCGGCGATCCGGCTCGACTGGACGGACCAGTGGCGCTGGCTGCCGCCGCTATCGAGGACGGACGGCCGCTTCTCGGCATTTGCCTGGGCCACCAGATCATCGGCCGCGCGGCCGGGGCGAACACGCGGCGCCTCCCCTTCGGTCACCACGCCGCGAACCATCCGGTCAAGGACCTGGAGACCGGCCTGGTTCAGGTCACCGCCCAGAACCACGAAGTGACCGTCATCGGCGAGACGCTTCCGCAGGCGAGCGGCTTCGTCGTCAGCCAGATCGACCTCAACGATGGCTCCGTAGAGGGTCTGCGCCACCGCACGCTGCCGATCGAGACAGTGCAATACCACCCGGAGGGCGGCCCGGGGCCGCTCGACGCACTGGCGGTCTTCGACAGGTTCGTCTCGGCCGCCCGCGCGCGGCACGGCGGCACGGAGCCCGAAGCTACGATCGGCAAGGTCGAACCCGTCCACCTCGAGGCGGCCGAGCTGGCGAAGCGACTTCGGGGGATGGTCTAGAGGCCGGCGGCTGTTCCAGGTTCGCCGGCTACCTGAAGCCCACATCGCCGTCCTGCGCCAGGGCTCCGAACTGGACTGTTCGGTAACCGGGTCGCGGCCGATGGCGACGGCCCGGGTGGGGCCGATCGGCTCCATCTGTGAATCTGCGGGGCGTTGGACTAGCATGGCCGCGTCATTTGCCGCGGTCCGACGAATCCCGTCCCATTCGGCCCTCCGCGGAGCGCGGACTCACCCGGCCCGGCTCGAGCGGTGTCCCCATCGCGGCCCGTCGGCGGTCGTGGGCGTACCGGATAGGTAGGAGTGAGGCGATCGACGGCCGCCGGCACCCGGCGGCCCATGGAGGGTATCGTGGTTACACTCGGGTTATCCCGGGACCGCAGGCGGGGCCGTCTTTCGCTCCTGCCCGCCGTCGCCGTCGCCTGTGCAGCTTTCGCCGTCCCGTACCTGGCCGCGGCTCCCAGCGTCCAGGCGGACTCCGCCAGCCAGCTCGAGATCGCCACATTCAGTGACACGGGCGTGCCGACCGACGGCGTTCCGTTGCAACTGGCGGTGATCCCGGCCGATGCGAACGGCAATACGGACACTTGCTTCGACGACAAGATCCATTACAGCGATCCGTTCGCGATCGTCCCGCCCGACTACACGTTCAATCCCATCAACTGGGGCATCTTCTGCACGGGCGACGACACATTCTTCCATGGCTTTCAGATGACGCCGTTACGCCCGGGCCCCCAAACGCTGACCATAGGCGACCTGAACCACACGTCAATAAAGGGGACGTTCACGATCGACGTGTTGCCGGGTCCCGCGAGCAGCTTCGTCTTTTCCGCGCTGCGTCCGAGCGCGACGCTCGGCAGTGAGGCCGACTTCAGTCTCACGATCAAGGACCTCTTCGGCTACACCGCCACCAACTACACGGGGACGGTCCATTTCACGAGCACGGATCCCGCGGCGACGCTCCCGTCGAGCTACACGTTCAACGCTTCCGACGCGGGTACCCACATCTTCCCCGTCACGTTCAACGACACCGGCAGCCGATCGGTCACGGTGACGGACACGGCCAATCCGTCGGTGCATGCGACGGCGACGACGACCGTCTCCGCCGCACCACATTTCGAGATCTGGACGGGCGGCACCGCAGAGGCGGGGTACATGACTCAGTGGGACATCGACGCGACGAAGGCCGACGGGACGCCGGACACCTCATACACCGGGACTGTCCACCTGACCAGCACCGACCCGAAAGCCGACCTCGGCGGGGCAGACATCAAGTTCGCCGGAGGTGGATCGCAGATGGTCGAGCCCACGTTCTTCGCCGCGGGCACCCAGACGCTCACTGCGACCGACACGCTCAACCCGGCCATCAGCGGGACCGCGACCATCGAGGTGCTGGGTGGCGACGCGGTCTCTGCCGCGATCTCCGGGTTGTCTGCAGCGATGATCGCCGGGCCAGTCGCGGTCACGGTGACGGAGAAAGACGCGTATGGCAACAACGCCTCTTCGGGCGCGATCAGCTTCACGAGTTCCGATCCGAAGGCGATCCTTCCGGTCGGGCTCATCTACTTCCACCCGACCAACTACGGCACGCGCCAGTTCTCGATCACGATGGAGACCGAAGGCTCGCAAACGGTCACCATCACCGGCGCTTCGGGCGGCTCCCAGTTCCAAGACACGCAGCCAGTTACGGTGCTTCGCGGCCAGACCACCCATTTGTCGGTTAGCACCGCCAGCTCCTATGTCGCCGGCGTCGCCCATAGCGTTACGGTGAAGGCCCTCGACGCCTACGGCAACACGGATTCCAGCTACCAGGGGGCAGTTCACTTCACGAGCACGGACACGAAGGCGGCGCTGCCCGCCGATTACACCTTCCTGGGGTCAGATGCAGGCTCCCACGTCTTCGCCGTCACTCTCAAGACTGCCGGCACGCGGTCGGTGACCGCTACAGATACGGTCACAGCCTCGATCAAAGGCAGCCAGAGCGGGATCGTCGTCACGCCGGCCGCGGCAAAGACGCTCGTCGTCGCGGGCATGACGACGCCACGGACCGCCGGAACTACGGGCAGCATCCGAGTCACGGCTGCTGACCTGTACGGCAACCGCGTTACGGGCTATCGGGGCACGGTTCGCTTCACGAGCACAGACAAGCGGGCCAGCCTGCCCGCCGACTACGCCTTTGTGGCGGCGGACAACGGTACCCACGTCTTCGTTGCGACCGTGATCCTCAAGACAGTCGGCACCTGGTCCGTGACCGCGACCGATAAAGTCACGGCCTCGATCAAAGGCACGCAGGCGGGGATTGTCGTGAACGCCGCGGCCCTCTCCATGCTGGTCGTTTCGGGCATGACGACGCCACGGACCGCGGGTTCCACCGGCAGCATACGGGTGACCGCGACCGACACGTACGGCAACCGCATTCATGGCTACCTTGGCACCGTCCACTTCACTTCGACAGATCCAGCCGCGAGCCTGCCGGCGAACTACACCTTCACGGCCGCGGACGCCGGCACGCACGTCTTCGTGGCAAACGTGATCCTCAAGACAGCCGGCACCTGGTCTGTGACCGCGACCGATACCGTGACCGTCTCGATCAAGGGTTCGCAGACCGGGATCGTCGTCAACTGAGCGGGTCGGAGGCCGCCGCCGCGTGTCGAAAGCGGTCACGGCCGGCGCCAGATCAGCTGTGCCCACGGTAAGCCTTCGGCAGAATGGACGGCCGGCATCCGTTGGCAGACGGCGGACGCGCCCTCCCTCCGTCGCCGGCTTCCGCTCGGAGTCGTCGCGCCGGGACAATGGGGATTGCCGTCTCACGGCCGCGGGCCAGCTTCATCGACCCGACGGCAGGCCGGCCGCGAGTGAGACCGCTGCACGAAGGTCCGCCATCAACAGGAGCAGGTGGAGTGGATCGGTCGGGGACTGCTCGAAGCCGGGGTCAATGTGGCGATAGAAGTCGGAGGCTCGCGGCGACTCACAGTGGATCAGCAAGGCTCGGACCCCGACCCGATCAGAAACGGCGACCGCCTGCCGAAAAGCATCCTGGACGAGCGCAGACCCGAGGCCGTGGCCCTGCTCCGCCAGATCGACTCCCAATCGGGTCAGCAGAATCACCGGCACCGGATACCGGCCGACGCCCTTGAGCACGCGCGGTGGAGCCGCTTCGTGGCTGACAGCCCCGGCGGCCAGCGCGTAGTAACCCACAACCGCAGGTTCGTTTCGCCGGCAGACCACGTAGACCTTGCACGTATCCGATCGATGGGCTTGCAGGGCGTGCCGACGCAACCACGTGGATTGGACCTCCGAGCCGCAATCGAAGGCGTCGGTCTGGTACTTTGGCGCGAGCGGCTCGATCTGGCCGTAGCGGCCCACTACTCGTCGAGAACGCTTCGTCGGGCCAGGAATGCGGCCAGCCCCGGCATGGGCCGAGGATCGCGATCGAGCATCGTGACGAACGTGTTCCAGCGCTCCGGCGGCAAGACGAAGCTGGTGCGATCTGCGAGCAAGTCGCGAGCAGCGTCGGTTGCGTGACTGAGCACAAAGGCGCTCACGCTCATGCCACTGGTGGCCGCAGCCTCGTCCAGGATGCGACGCTCTTCCTGGCTGATCCGGAGTTCCAGGCGGTCGTTCTTGCGCTTGTTGGTTGGAGCGTGCGAGGCGGTTTCCATGGCCATATCAGTGTACGTGCAATGTCCGTACATACAAGATGGCGGCGGCGATGGACCCATGCTACGAGAGGCCGCTTACGTGCGGCTTACCTCGAAGGGCATCGCGATCAGGGGTGTCGTATACGCTTCGACCGGTATCGCGTCTGCTTTCGCTGGACTGCTGCCGGCGCTGAAGGCGTCGAGATCGTGGATTACCACTAGGACGAATGAAGACGACGACGACATTGCCACCCGTGACTCCGGGTGAACTGCTTCTGGAGGAGTTCCTGCGCCCGATGGGCATCTCGCAGTACCGGCTGGCCAAGGAGATCGGCGTTCCGGCTCAGCGAATTGGCGAGATCGTTGCCGGCAGGCGGTCCGTCACCGCAGACACCGACCTTCGGCTGTGCCGGTTCTTCGGTCTGTCCGATGGCTACTGGCTTCGTGCCCAGGTCGCCCACGACACCGAGGTCGCGCAGAGCCGGTTGGCAGTCGAACTCATGAAGATCCGGCCGTGGACTGGTTCGGCGGCGTGAGGGCTCGCATGTGGATCGCCGAGCGCCTCGAGCGCAAGGCGTCGCAGGAGCCCTTCGATTGAGATCGTCCGAAGGTTCGGTGATGAGAAAGGACCCATTCGGTGCCTTCTACCGCGACCTGAACTGGGACGCCCCACGAGGACCGCGCCGCTGCCACGAGTGCACTCTCGGCTCGCCTGTCGCCGGCGCCTACCCGAGCGCCCTCTGCCATTTCGAGGAAGCGCTCGGCGAACTGGACGCACCGCGGAGCCGAGCGAGGGTCCTCTTCCTTCTGCTGGAACCCCGAAACGGCGAGACCAACTTCGGACTGGCTCCGCCCGAACTGGCGGCGTCGGATCGTTCGGTTGAGGAACATCGCTACTTCTGCCTCACGCCGGTGGCCTGGCACTCGCTGTCCCTCGATAGGAGCACGGGTTCCGCGACGCCGCGCTGGCCCGATGCGGACACCGCCCATCACTATCTGCGCCGGTACCTTTCGTCCGGCGGCTCATGGTCGTATGACGGTTTCCTCGCCTACTTCATCTGGCTCTTGCGACCCGAGCAGGCGGCGGTCACAGATCTGGCGATGTGCCACTTCGGCGATTTGCAGGGACCGGGTGTCTACGCCCGCTGCGCCGAGACCAGACTCAGCCGACAGATTGAGCTCATCGCTCCCAACATGGTCGTATCGTTCACATCCGCCCTGAACGATCGGTTCATCTCGGACCACCTGTCGTCGCTCGTTGGGCTGCCCCGCCTGACATTGCTCCATCCAGCGGCGCACGGCGGCCG
>PMBR01000110.1 GCA_003152995.1 Chloroflexota bacterium
TCGGTCATGGAGCCGGCGTGGATCCCGACGTCGATCATCGCGTTCGTTATGGCGCGCAGATAGAACTTCCAATGGATGAGCAGAAGCGCCGGGTCGTCGGCGTGGAACCCGAGGTCCATCATCACCTGGGTCACGTACACGGCCCAGCCCTCCACGAAGACGCCGCTTCCGAAGACGGCTCGCACCACTGACGGGCATCCATTCGAGTAGACGAGCTGGAGGTAGTGACCGGGCGTCCCTTCGTGGATCGTGGTCAGTGCGATCTGCCGATCGTTCTCTTCGGCGAGGTAGGACTCGATCTGCTCAGCGGTCCAGTCGTCGGGAGGGGGAGTCATGAAGTAGAACGACCGCTGACCCTTGTCGAGCGGGCCCGGCGAGTCGAGCATCGCGCCGGCGAACTCGCGCAAGAAGGGCGGGGTCCAGTCGATCTCAAGCGGTTCATGGGGAACACCGATCAGGTCCTTGCGCATGCAAAACTCGACGATCTCCCGGTACGACTCCTTGCATGCCTCGACCAGCTCGCCGGCCGGATGATGAACCGCGCCTATCGCCGAGGTCACGCGGCTGACGATCTTCTGATCGGCCGCTTCCTGGCTGCCCTCGCTCGCCGCGCTTGGCAGCGGCTGGCCGGGCACCCACTCTTTCCAGATCTTGCGGGCAATACGGATCATCTCCGCCCGAACGGCGTCGTATTCCAGGCGGGCCTGGGTCAGTATCTCCTCGTCGGTCAGGTTGCTGCGGAAGGTCTGCCGAAGCTTCCTGGCGAACAGGTCGCGCCCGAGGCGACCCTCGCCGTGCGATCGCGGTCGCAGATCGTCCCGCAGGTACCTGCCGAAGCCGTCGAGCGCCTTCCGGCCGATGGCAGCGGCCTTCTCGAGACGCGGTTGCAGGGCGGCCACCGCCGGGTCGGAAGCAGCCGCCGCGGCCTGGGCGAGGGCGTCCTCCGCCAGCGAGCCGATCCCGGGCAGCTGCCGAAGGGCCATCTCCAGGTGCAACTTCGAAACGGGCCGGCCGTTTATCCGGCCGAGTTGACCCCTGGCCGCCCTGAAGACCGCCGGCATTCGCTCCAGCCGCGACGCCACGCAGGCCAGACGCACCGCAAGAGGCGCAAAGTCGCGGGCGAGCAGCGGGAAGATGCCGCCGCCGAGAAGATAGACGTAGCTGAGCGGGTCCCAGCCGGCTTCGCGGAGCTCCGTCTCGTCGAAACGCAGGGCCGCCAGTTCCGAGATGAGGAGGTCGCGGTCGATCCGCTCATCGGGCGTCAGGGATGCCTTCGGCGTGGCTCGCAGCTCAACGGTCCAGTCGTCGATGAAAGCCAGCCTGTCCGCCTGCCCGGCGTCGGTCAGATCGGGCCACTCACCATCGTGAGCGTGATTGCCGGTGGCCGTCGCAGCCACAGGATAGAGACGGAAGAAGTCGCCCAGAAACGCGTCAACACGCTCAGCGAACATTGCATCCTCTGCTCGGGGTATGGCTGGAGTGTAGCGGTCGGACCTCGCAGCGGATCATCGAACTGCGTGTTTCGGGTGAGTGGAGCCACGCTCCGGCCTCGGGATGGTCGCACGAACCCCTGACGTCCCCCCGACGCGGGCGCTAGCATCCGACCATGCGACGCGCGCCGTTTGGCGACGCCCAGCTTCGGAGGAATCGCTCATGCTCGACCTGCTGATCAAGGTCGCCGTGAACGCCGTAGCGCTCCTCGCCGCGGCCAACGTGGTCCCTGAGTTCAGTCTCAAATTCCACAACGACCAGCCCGCAGACTGGGCCAAGATCGCGATCATCGCGCTCGTCTTTGCGCTGGTGAACAGCTACCTCAAGCCGATCCTCAAAGTCCTGACAATGCCCATCGGGATCCTGACGATGGGCTTGATTGCCTTCGTCATAAACGCGGGAATGCTGCTGGGGACGGCATGGATCGTCAGCCAGGCCCAGCTCAACATCGGATTCAACCTGGGTGGCTACCCGCCGCATTGGGGCTACGAAGCCATCGGGGTCGCCGTGGTCGGCTCGATCGTCATCAGCATCGTAGCCACGATTCTCGACCTGCTGCTCGTGCCGCGAAAGGTCCTCGGCCTGTAGCTTCGCACGCCGTCCTCTCGCGCCGCCTCTCGCGCCGCCTCTCGCGCCGCCTCTCGCGCCGCCTCTCGCGCCGCCGCGGCCTATTGTCTCGACGGCGACGAACCCGCTAGGCTTTCAGGCATGCCTGCCACGCACACGCGGTCGCCGCTCGAACTGTTCGCCCTCTCCAGCGCGAAACCTGCTGCCCGCAGTTCCGCCCGCGACCCCGGGGCGTTGACCGAACGCGAGCGGTTCCGCATGCAGTTGCGACGCCGGCCGCTGCTGTTCGACGGGGCAATGGGCACGCTGCTCTACAGCCGCGGCATTCCCCAGCGAGCCTGCCTCGACGAGATCGTCCTGACCCACCCCGAGGTCGTTTCCAGGATCCACCGCGAGTACCTCGAGGCCGGCGCCGACGCCATCGAGACCAACACCTTCGGCGCCAATCGCTTCCGTCTTGTCGAGTTCGGGCTGGAGAAGCTGGCCGGACAGATGAACCGCCGCGCGGCGCAACTCGCCCGCGAAGCGCGAGACGTCGCCGGACGCGAGGCTCTGGTCGCCGGGGCCATCGGCCCGCTGGGCGGATCGCTTCGAAACCAGGATCGACCTCATCCCGGGCTCGCGAGGGCGGCCTTCCGCGAGCAGGTCGAAGGGCTCCTCGAAGGCGGCGTCGACATGCTGGTGTGCGAGACCTTCGGCGATCTGGAGACTCTGCTGGCCGCGATCGAGGAGATCCAGCGCGCCTGCGATCTGCCGCTGATCGCGCAGATGACCTTCGGGGAGGATCTGCTGCTGGCGGACGGCGCAACCCCTGCCGCTGCTGCGGCCGCGCTCACCGAGGCAGGCGTCGACGCCATTGGAGTCAACTGCGGCGCGGGCCCGCTCGCCTGCCTCGAGGCGCTGGTCCGAACCGGTCCGCCGTCCGCCGTCGTGGCGCGCTCGTTGCAGCCAAACGCCGGCCTCCCCCAGCGTATCGAGGGCAGCCTGGTCTATTCGGCCGAGCCCGCGTACTTCGGTGAGATGGTCCCGCGGATGCTCGCCGCCGGCGCCACGATCGTGGGCGGCTGTTGCGGAACCACTCCCGCGCACACCGCAGCAATGAGGGCCGCGATCGACGCTCTGGGCGCCGAGGGTCGACGCGGAGCGACCGTCGCTCCCCGCCCGGACGAGGGCGAGCGCGACAACGCCGCGTCGGCCGCCCCGCGCACACCTCGCCGCGACGTCGGTGCCGTTGGCGAGGCGCCACCGCCGACGGCCCTGGCGCGCAAGCTCGCCGCCGGCACGTTCGTCATCTCGGTCGAGATCGACCCGCCGCGCTCGATTCGCATCGACCGCACGCTCGAAGCCGCCCGGCTCCTGGAGCAGGCGGGCGTCGACCTGGTGAACATCAGCGACTCGGCCACGGGTCGAGTCCGAATGGGCGCGATGGCCGTGGCCTTCGGCATCCAACACGAGATCGACCTCGAATGCCTGGTCCATCTGACGACGCGCGATCGAAACCTCATGGCCCTCGAAGCCGAACTGCTCGGTGCCCATGCCCTGGGCATTCGCAACATCCTGGCGCTGACAGGCGACCCGCCTCGGGCGGCCGACCAGCTCACGACCAGGGCCGTATGGGACGTCGACGCCATCGGCCTGATCGAGGTGATTCGGCGCCTGAACATGGGCGAGGACCAGGCCGGCGCGGCCATCGGACAGCCTGCCGGCTTCACCATCGCCTGCGCCCTCGACCCCACGGCCGCGGACCAGGACAAGGAGTGGTCCCGCCTGGAGCGCAAGCTGGGTGCCGGCGCGAACGTGATCATGACCCAGCCTCTCTACTCGGTGGCCCAGGTGGAGGCGATGCTGGATCGGGCGCGCATCACGTTCGGCCCGGGCGGCTTCCCCGTCCCGGTGCTGCTTGGCGTTCTGCCGCTCCACAGTTCGCGCCACGCCGAGTTCCTGCACAACGAAGTGCCCGGCATCACGATCCCCGAGGAGCAACGCGCCGCCATGCGTGAAGCGGGCGCACGCGGCGCGGAAGTCGGTCTCGAGATGGCGATGGACCTGCTCGAGCGGACCGAGGGACTGGTCCAGGGAACCTACATCATGCCCAGCTTCGGTCGCTACGAGCTTTCGGCCGAGCTCGTCCGGCGACTACGCGCCCGAATGGCCGCCAGATCCGCGGATTAGCAGCAGGGGGACGCGATGAGGCTCAATCGATACCGGGCTGCCGTGGTGGTCGGGACGGCCGCTCTCTGGTCGAGGTCGTTCGGCGGCGGCGGCTTCGGCGGCGGGGGCGGGGGCGGCGGATTCTGATTCCGACCGCGCCAGATGCAAGCGGCGGCCGGTCGATCCGGGCTAAACTCGCGGCATGGGTGCTGTCGACACGATGGAATCGTTCTTCGAGCTGCTGAACAGCGACGATCGCGAGGGCGCGGTCGCGCTCATGGACGAGAAGGCCGAGATGCGCGTCCACGTCGGGGGCAACGCCCGAACGCTTCGTGGGCTGCGCGAAATAGGCGGCTGGTTCCTTCGCGCCGAGCCGGGCTTCCGGATGTACCCCGGCGACGTCCGCGACATGGGCAACACCTACCAGGCGAACCTTTTGATCGTCCGCCCCGGCGCCCCCAGCCAGTCGCTGGATGCGAGCTTCCGCGTGGAAGCCGGCAAGATCACCGCGATCAACCTGACGCCGAGCTGACAAGGGCCGCGTGGCGGCGTGTCATTCGGCTGCCGATCGGCCGGTGAGCGCGAATCGCGCCAATAGCCGTGCGAAGATAGCGGACCGGACCTGACTGTCCCGAGCGCCTAGAGCGTCGCCGTTGGCGTTGGCGTGGCCTTCATTGTAGGCGTCGGAGATGGGGTCGGAGCGGGCGGCGTCCAGGTCTGCCACGGGATGAAGAATTGGTCGCCAATCCTGATCACGTTGAACTTCGGCGAGCCGACCGGCCCAACCGCCGGATTCGCCAGCTCGAGTTGCGTGAGCGAGATCCCGAAATGCTGGGCCACCAGTGTGAGGTTCTTGTCCCAGGACCGGGTCCCGATGGGGTACAACAACAAGGTCCTGTCGGCCTGTGGAGTCGAGAGGGGCGTATCAGTTACCAGGGAGGATGACGGACCGCCCGCGATGAACGACCCGCTCCCACTTGGGTTCGCGCTGCCGCTGCTGCCCACTAGGCCGCCGCCCTTGCCGCCGAGAAGTGGCAACAGGATCAGGGCTACGAACAGGACTGCGACACCAACCGCCGCCAGCAGGAGTGGCTGATTGTTGTTCCGTTCCTCGCGAGCCCGCAGCCTCGGATAGTTGTCCAACCGCGGCGGCTTCTCCCAATCGGGGTGCGACGGCTGGCGACGGGCCATCGTGTAGGCCAGAGTCCCCGGCGCCGGATCGCTGGAAGCCGCGGCAGGTGCGGCGAGAGAGGCGACAGACCGCTTGGGCGCGCCCTCGAAGCCCCACAGACCCGAGCCCGGGTCCGAGGTGGCGTGCGGCGTGACGGCGCCTGCTTCCGCGGGTGTAGTCCGGGCGTGACTGGCCAGAAAGGCCGGCGTCTCGACGGCCGCCGTCCTTGCGGCCGCTGTCGCGGGCTGGACGGTCGCGGCTGAAGCGCCAGCGGCGTTCTTGGTCACGACCCCGGCGGCCTCCTGGCGCGCCCAATCCAGGAAGATCGGGCACTGCGCGAAGGCGGCAGACAGGCAGAATCGCTCCTGGTGCGGAAGGGCCCGTGGCTCCGGCTCGGCCGCGGCGAAGCAGCGGTGGCGGTAGTCCGGATTGTCAGCTCGGTGATCTCGGTCGTCCTCGAAGGCGACAAACGGGCAAGCCGCATGTCCCTCCTGGAACGACGTGACAGTCTCGTCGCTCATCGGACAGATCATACCCGCGCCGGGCGGGGCGTGTCTCGCGGTCCAGGGATTCAGGTCAGTTGAGCGGCAAAGGTGCGTTAGATGCACTTAGGGTGCGCGAAATGGCGTCGGTGCGAGCGTGCAAACGCGGAAGGCGCCGCCGACACCGGATGCGGGGTGCCCGGTCCGGAAGGGAATCCACAGCCGAATCCACGCCCGGGCCGGCAATCCCAGGTAGTCTGGGTCCCGAGATCCGGCGTCGATGAAGGTTCTGGTTCCGACGAGAGACGGCCTGCCGAACCGTCTTATCCGGGTCCGAACTACCCGTTCGACCGCCGCCGCAGGTGGATGGGGCCGGCTTTGCGCTACCCTGTGGGCCGACAACCCTGGAGGAGAACTTGATGCCCCAATTCCCAGCCCGCCGATCCAGCGAACGCAGGGTGGCCCGCTCGGCGTCGTTCGGCCTGGTCGCAGCCCTGGTGCTCGGCGCCGCGCTTGCCGGTTGCTCCAGCGCCGCCAAGACGCCGAAGGTTCTCTTTGTGACTCCGTCCCCGACGCACACACCGGCCCCCACTCCCACGCCCGTTGTTACGCCATCGCCAACGCCCACCCCGCCGCCGACCCCCAAGCCGTCGCCGACCACTGGGCCGTGTTTTGGGGCCAACCTCAAGATCGCCATCGCAGTCCAGGGCGGGGTTGCCTGGCAGAGCGGCGCGGGCCACGAGATGGCCAGCTTCACGCTGACGAACACGGGCTCGGCGCCGTGCCTCGTCAAGTCCAAGAGCCAGCCCATGCTGCTCAACGGCGACAAGTCGGTTCTGATCACCGGTCCCGTTCCTGGCTCGGTGCCGATGCTGATGCTCGCTCCGAGTGCCACGCTCCGGGCCCAGGTCCAGACGTCGAACCTGTGCGCCGCGCCGCCGATCGTGGCTCCGGTCACGGTCGGATTCGTCATCGCCGGCACGGGCCTGGTCGTCTCAGACGCAGCATCCCCGACCGATCTCGGCGGCGTGCCGTCCTGCATGGGCGACGCCAACGTGCCTTCGGGCGATATCCAGATGACCTCGTGGGCGCCGTAGTTCGCCGCTAGTCGCGATTTCTGCAGCCCTGTCCGTTCGGGCCTGCGTGAGCCGCGGTCCTATCGAGCCGGGCGCCGGTCCGAACCAGGGCCAGGCCGTCAGGCGGGGAGCTGATCGAGCGCCGACTGAAGCGACTGCAGGTAGCCTTCGCTCGTGTAGGTCGCGCCCGAGATCGTGTTGACGTTGGCGCTCTGGGCCGACAGCACTTCACTTTGCAGCTGGGGTGCCACGTAGGAGCTGATCTGCTGCGAACGGCGCTGGTCGGCGGGCATCTGTAGCGTCTGCAGATCCGTGATCTTGCCGTTCTGCATCGTGACCTGAACCTGGACTGTGCCGAACGGGATCTGCACGGCCTGCCCGGTCAGCTTGCCGCTATAGGTGCTCCGCGTTCCGGTGCCGCTGCCGGTTCCAGCTCCGGAGCTGCTCGGCTGCGGTTGGCCGGCGGTGGTACCGGTGTTGTTGCCGGTCGTCCCACCGGTGGTGTTGCCGTTCGAGTTGACTGTTGCGAGCCCGGTAGCGTCCGGCGTCTTGAAGCTGAGGATCAAGGCCAGAGCGACGGCGGTCAGCGCCCCGCCGATCACACCGCGTTTGGGGAAAATATTCATCCTTCGGTCCTCAGAACGTGAAGCGTTCATAGTGAATCTGCGACTCCGGGATCCGGAGCCAGTGGAGTCCGGACAGGACGCGTTCCATCATGCCGGCCGGTCCGCAGACGTAGATGTCTCGATCGCGGAGATCGGGCACGATCTTTCGGAGCGCTTTCGGGTCGAGTGGATCGGACGGCATTTCGTGCGAGCCGCGACGGCCGACCAGGTAGTGGACGGTGGCGCCCCTCAGGCTGGCCAGCTCGTCGAGCTCGTTTCGGAAGACCACCTCGTTCTCGTTGCTGGCCCGGTAGACGAGACTGAGGTTGCCGCGGGCGGCCGGAAGCTCCTCCAGCAGCGCCCGAAGCGGCGTGATGCCGATTCCGCCTGCGATGAGCAGGACTCTCGCCTTGGTTCGGCTGGCGCCGGTAAAGACGCCGTACGGGCCCTCGACGAAGACCGACGTTCCCACTCGAATGCCCTGCAGGAGCCTGGTGTAGTCGCCCAGGTTCTTGACCGTGAAGCGTAGATACCGACCGTTCGGAGCGGCCGAAATCGAGAACGGATGACCGCGCCACCAGCCATAGGAAGTGATGAAACGAAGTCGGAACCACTGGCCGGCCCGGACCGGCAGGCGGTCGAGATCTCGACCGGTCAGGTAGATGGAAACGACATCCGGTCCCTCGGAGACGACGTTTGCGACGCGGAGCCGATGTCGCCACGAGATCGTGATCGGATGCCCGAAGCGGAAGACAAGCAGCGTCGCGATGGCCATCACGTATAGCGCGATCCAGTAGATGCGGGCGACCGGATCGGCGGCGAAGTCGATGCCGACGACAAGCTGGTGAAGGAAGCTGAGAGCGATGGCCAGGTATGCGTAGAGATGAATCATGTACCAGGTCTCATAAGAGGCCCGGCTACGCACCGCCCGAACAGACGTGATGCCCACGATGATGAAGAGAACCAGCCCGACCCCGGACCAGAGCACGTACGGGTAGCTCGTGAGCAAGTTGAACGTCTCGGATATGGGGCCGCTACCGTCTGCCATCCCGTAGCCGACGGTGGTGAAGACGAAGTGGGCCACGAGGAGCCAGATGGCGCTAAAGCCGACCCAGCGGTGGGCCGCGACGAGGCGATCCTGGCCGAAGACCTGATCGAGCCAGGGGCTCCGCGACATCAGCACAAGCTGGATCAGGACCAGATAGGTCCCGTACAGAGCGGCGATCTCACCGATCGCAGTGACGATCCCCGCCGGCGTCGCCAGCTCGTGAAGGTTGCCGTGGCGGATCCACATGGCCACGATCACAAGCGCATTTCCGCCGAGGAAGGCGTAGACGTCGTAGTCCCGAAGAGGCCAAACCCGCGGCGTGGGGAGTCTGCGAGCCTTCCGGGCAGGCGCCGAATAGGCCACTCCCCCGGAGGGGTTCGCGGCTGCCGGCGCGACGTTCGCGGCCGGGGAGTTCGGATTGCCGGAAGGGTTTGGACCGCTCATCGAGTAGTCGGTGGCTCCCTGTGCTGCTGCTCGGTGGTCTGGCCCCGGGGCTACAAGAGTATGAGGGGCCGGATGAAACCCATTGTTGTGTGCGCAATCTGCAAACAGGCTGAAAACCAGACGCAGGAAGTATGGATTTTCTGTGGAGGCCGGACGCCCTGATTCCGGGCCCTGTCTGCGGCGGGCCCGAGCGCCGAATTGGCGGACCAGCCCGATCCAGACCGGTGGCCGGATCGGTGTGGCCGCCGGATTGACACGGCGCGCAGAGCCATCAGACTTGCATACGGCCGAGGCCCAGCGAAGCTGCCTGCTAATCCCCGCCTCGCCTGCCGTCCCATGTTGGGAGGAGACCCGATGTCCCTGGTCACGCGCTGGCTGAAGCCCGCCACAACCGTATACGCCCACTGCGACGTCCCGTGCGGCATCTACGACCCGCACCAGGCCGAGCTTGCCGCCCGAACCGTGGCCCGTATGGTGGAGCTGCTTGGGCAGCTGCCCAAGGAAGCCCCGTCCGAGGCCGATCGCCAGAAGTTCGTTCGATGCGTCGCGATCAAGGAGCAGCACGCCGAGATNNNNTTCGCCGACATCTTCTGGTCGACCAAGAAGTAGCCGATCGGGGCGCGGGCACTCAGAGCGCAGTCACCGATCCACCCCGATGCCCATCGCGCAAGCGTGGCGCCGCTTCCGAAGCGGGCCGTGGCGCGTGGCCGTGGCTGAGGAGAGCATGACTCCGGCCCTCCAGCCGGGCGATTGGCTGCTCCTCGACCCACTGCCACGCCGCTGGCCCCGACGCGGCAGCGTTGTCGTGGTGCGCCAGCCGGGAACCGGGCTCCTCGCCGTCAAGCGGGTGGCGGCCGGCCCCGGCGATATCGTCCTCGCAGGGACCGAGTACATCAAGCTCGGCGATGAGGCGTGGCTGCTCGGCGACGGCGGCGGCCATTCCGTCGATTCGCGGCACTACGGCGCCGTCCCGCTCGAAGCGCTGGTGGGACGGGCGTGGTTCCGCTACTGGCCGCCGCGCCGGATCGGCCTCGTCCCCCGGCGTCGATCCAGCAGCGCCAGGGCGCGTGCCAGCATCGCGTCGAAGGGCAAGCTCCGGAAGTAGGCTCGGACCCGCCGGTCGCGGGCGGCTCGCCTCAGATCCGGCCGATCAGCTCGCGGGCGATCAGCTCGATCATCGCGTGATCACGCGGCAGCATGTCCTGGAGCATGATCCGTTCCGCTCCGGTGGCGGCGAACCGAGCGGCCATGGCCCGGGCCTGATCGGGCATTCCGACGATCCAGCGCGGCCGGTGCTCGTCCAGCCATGCCGCGGCGTCTGTTCCCGCCTCACCGACCATCGCGAGCAGGTCGTGGACGCGCCGCTCGAACTCCGCCTCGTCGGCCCCAACCAGGAAGCCGACCATGACGGACTTGTGCATCGTCGCCGGATCGCGGCCGATCTTGCGACACTCGGCGTCCAGCAGCGCGAACTTCGCGCTGCACTGGTCGGGGTCGGAGACGGACATGTTGTACTCGTCGGCGTAACGAGCGGCCAGGCGCAGCGATCTCGGTCTGCCCTCGCCCCCGACGATGATCGGCGGGTGCGGTTGCTGGACCGGCTTGGGGTGGAATCCGGCATCGAGTACCGAAACCTGCTTGCCCTCGAACGACCAGCCGTCGGGCTCCTCCCAGAGCCCGTGCAGGATTGCCAGTTCGTCTTCCAATAGATCGGCCCGTTCGGCGATATCGGGGAATGCCAGGCCCAGCTGGCTGTGCTCCGGATCGTTCCAGCCCGCGCCGACACCAACATCGATTCGACCGCCGCTCATCTCGTCGACAGTGGTCACGACCTTGGCGAAGGAGCCGGGATGGCGGAACGTGACCGGCGAGACGAGCGTGCCCAGGCGGATGCGCTCGGTTTCGCGAGCGATGCCCGCCAAAACCGTCCAGGCGTCTGTGGTCGGCTCGTCCGCCCGACCGGGGAAGCTGCGGTAGTGGTCGGATCGGAACAGGGCCTCGAAGCCGAGCCTCTCCGCCAGTCTGGCAATCTCCAGCTGCTCCAGGTAGCTCAGGCCCTGTTGGGGCTCGATCATGAGCGCGAAGCGCATTGCATCCTCCGGCATCCCGATACGGACTGGTACGGCGGGTGCCGTCGTCGAGGATTCTGCATCCGATGGCGGGATGCCGCAGCGGCCGTGCAGCAAGTCGCTCCACGGGCTAGACTGCCCGGGTCCGCACGGGGGGCGGACCCTTTTTGGGGCATCGCCGACAGGCGAAAGCTGTGAATTTACCTTCAGGCGGGCCGGCTCCCCCTCACCGGCCCGCCTCTCTTCTTCTTCGTGGATGCGACCGGGCCAGTACGGGCGGGGATCGCCAGACGCGGCATA
The DNA here is from genome assembly GCA_003152995.1 of Chloroflexota bacterium. Classification (GTDB taxonomy): domain Bacteria; phylum Chloroflexota; class Limnocylindria; order Limnocylindrales; family CSP1-4; genus Fen-1039. The sequence continues at coordinate 11,405 of PMBR01000110.1, forward strand.
CTTGATCCATGCCCGAGAAGCTGACTCCGCCCAATCCGCCGCTCACCGACGGTGCCGTCACCTTGCGCGTCTTGCGAGCGGAGGACGCCCCGGCCGTCACCCTGGCCTGCCAGGACCGCGAGATCCAGCGCTGGATACCGATCATCCCCGTGCCCTACACGGAGGCCGATGCCCGGCGCTTCATCCTGATGACGCTTCAGGCCTGGCACGACGGAACGAGCTACGAGTTCGCGATCGCGGACCCCTCGACCGACCGATTCATCGGGTCGATCGGGCTCCATCTGGGACCGAACCCGCGATTGCATGCCGTCGGCTACCTGGTCGCGCCGGCGGCGCGCGGGCGAGGAGTGGCGTCGCGGGCACTGCGCCTGGTGACACGGTGGGGTTTCGAACACATCGACATCGAACGCCTGGCGCTTTGGACGCTGCCGGGCAACGCGGCCTCCCAGGCGGTTGCCGAGAACGCCGGCTTCCGCTTCGAAGGACTGGCCCGCAACTGGACGTTGGATCGGGATGATCGACCCACGGACGCGGTCATGTACTCGATGACGCCGGATGATCTGGCGGACGCAGTGGCGGCCGACTCGGTTGCGGCGAACGTGCCGTTCGCCGCCGTGCCCCGCGAGCTGTGGGCATCCGGCACCCGGGCGGCCCCGTTCGTGCAGGTCGCGCCGATCGCGGAACTGACGCCCGGGTCGATGCGCCGGGTCACGCTGGCCGGAATGGATCTGCTGGTGGCCTGGACCACCGATGGCATCGTGGTGACGGACGATCGCTGTCCGCACATGGCGGCGCCGCTCTCAATCGGGAATCTCGATGGCTGCGTCGTCGCGTGCCCGCTGCACGAGGGCCGCTTCGACTTGAGCAGCGGCGAGACGGTCCGGATGCCGACCACAGGCGGGCTCGATGCCGACGGCACGTACCACTCCCCGTGGTCCCCGTCCGGGGCGGAGATGAAACCCGAGCCACCGACCAGGAAGCTCGAGGCGCGCCGGCTGACACGGGTCAACCGGCTGCGTTTCTATCCGCTGCGCATCCGCGACGGCCACCTCGAGGTCCAGCTCCCGATCGTGCCCGAGTAGGCCGCTAGCGAGCTATCCGAGATTGCGGTTCGGCACCCCGCGCCCGGCCCAGTCACGCGCCGCCCGAGTCCGATCTCGGCCGCCGTCGCCCCGCTGCCGCGCTGCCGCTGCCCCGCGGCGGCCCTACTTGGCTCCGATCGTCTTCTCGGCTGCCTTGTCGGCCGCGGCAGCTTCTTTCGCTCGCCGCGTGGAGCCGGCCGTGAGCATCCTGCAGGCCTCCTCCATGTCGTCGGTGCAGTCGAGAAGGTCCAGGTCTTCTGGGGCGATGTTCCCGCGCATGGTCGGATCGCGGTGCAGCCAGTCGAGCAGGCCGGCCCAGTACTGGGTCCCGATCAGGACAACCGGGAAATGGCGGATCTTGCCCGTCTGGATGAGCGTCAGCGACTCGAACAGCTCGTCGAGCGTGCCGAAGCCGCCGGGGAAGATGGCGAAGCCGTCGGCGTATTTCACGAACATGGTCTTGCGCGCGAAGAAGTAGCGGAACTCCACGCCGAGATCGACGTACTGGTTGACCGCCTGCTCGTGCGGCAACTCGATGTTGCAGCCGATCGAAAGCCCGCCGGCCTCGTGGCAGCCGCGATTGGCGGCCTCCATGATGCCGGGCCCGCCGCCGGTGATGACGGCGAAGCCCTGACGAGCGAGATTCTGGCCCAGTTCGCGAGCCATGGCGTAGTAAGGGTCGTCCTCGTGCGTCCGGGCCGAGCCGAAGATGGTGACGGCCTTGCCGACGGCCGCCAGGGCATCGAAGCCTTCCACGAACTCGGCCAGGATGCGCAGCGAGCGCCACGGGTCCGAGTCCAGGAAGGCCGGCCGGTGACGCGGCGACAGCAGCCGCTCGTCCTCGGTTCGGGCGTGGACGGTCAGCATCTCCGCCGCCTTGGGGCGGTAGGTGACGCGACCGCTTCGGCGCCGGTCGTGAGACGCGTTGCCGTTGTGATTGCCGTTCGCGGCGAGCGGTGCAGCGCCGTTCGTGGGCGGCGCAAGAGCCGGCTCCGTGGAGGAGCCGGGCGTCAGGTCTGGCGAGGCCGCGGGTCCTGTCGTGTCGGTCGCTCGCTCGCCGGCCTTGATCCTCTTCTTCGATTTGTGAGGCATCTATCTCTCCTGGTCGTACCGTCGAAGCATGCCACGCCGATGGCCCCGCCGTGCGGGCGACTCCGTAGTGATCGGCTGATCGGACGCTCTGATCAGCGGCCGCAACGGGTGTCGACGGCGGCTCAACCGCGGCCGGCGCGGCCGCTCACCCGTCGCCGCGCGGCAGGCGCCGGCGACCGGGCCGGGACCCACGGAGTCGCCCGCCGGTGGCTATCCGGTTATCTCGGCGCGATCCGAAAAGAGCGCGGTCACGATCAGGGCTCCCACGAGCCAGACACCCACGAGAACGAGTGCCTGGTCGGCCGGCAGGGCGCTGACCGCTCCACCGAAGCCGCCGCTGGTAGTTGCGCCACTCGACGTCGTTGTCAGGGCGGCGTTCGCGACGCTGAACGGCATGTACTTCACGATGTCCGGCAGGAAGATGCTGGCGAAGCTCTCGCCGAAGTAGAAAGCAATTCCGGCGCCGATGCCGGCCAGCTGACTGCGCGCCAGGGTTGCGATAGTGAAGCCGAGCGCCCCTTCCTCGACGACCGCGAACCAGCTCCTGGCAAGCCGTTCGGGCAGGTCCGTGAGCGTGGGCGAGTCTCCAAGGCCGCTGGTCGACACATTCGCGAGGTGGGCGCCGACGATGGCAGCAACCACGCCGACGACGAAAGTGATTACGATCCCGACGCCGATCATGACCGCGACGGAGGCGAAGGACAGCAGCATGTACCGGACGCGACTCTCGCCTCGCGCGACGGCCGACTTGAGCGTGCCCCAGCCCCATTCGGAGCCAGCTATGGCGGCGCCGTAGATAACGGCGAAGAGACCGCCGAGCCCGGTGATGAACTCCAGGATCCGGCCGTACGCCCCCGGGAAGGTGACGAGATTCCGGGCCGCGGCATCCCTGGCGGTATTCGCTCCATTGGCCGTTGCCCCGACTGCGACGATGATCAAAGCCAGGAGGCCGACCAGCAGACCGAGCGTAACCCAGCTCGCGGGCCGTCGAGTGAGCTTTCGGAATCCCGAGAAGAAGAGCCTCATGCCGCGGTCCCCTTTCCGGCGCGGGCGCCGCCATCTTGCCCGTCGATTGGTCCAGCCAGGCCGACGAACGTTCCTTCGCCGTTGGGCGACCCGTTGCCGCCCGTAAGATCCAGGAACAGCATCTCCAGGTCGGCGCCCGACTCGAGGCCGGAGGCGAAGATGCCCGCGCCGGCCAGGGTCTGGTTGACATCCTCTGCCCGATCGGCAGCGACATGAACCGAAAGCCAGCCTTCGTCGCGGTCCGTTTCCGCCAGCGGCTCAGCCTTGGCGAGCGGAGCCAGGGTCTTGATCGCCGCGTCAACCAGGTTGGGCCGGACGCGAACCTTGACCACTCCCTCCAGTGAAAGCAGCTCCTTGAGGGGGCCTTCGCGGACGAGCTTGCCGGCTGCGATGATGCCCACTACGTCTGCCATGACCTGAACCTCGGCCAGCAAATGGCTCGAGATGAAGACCGTCTTGCCCAAGCTCGCCAGCGTCTTGAGCGTGTCGCGCATTGCGACGATGCCGGCCGGATCGAGGCCGTTGGCGGGCTCGTCGAGCAGCAGCAACTTTGGATCGCTTAGCAATGCGCCGGCGATGCCGAGCCGCTGCTTCATGCCCATCGAGTAGCCCTGGACCTTGTCGTTGGCGCGATCGCCCAGCCCCATGAGATCGAGCAGTTCGTCGATTCGCTTGGCCGGGACCGGGGCGCCGGACGCGGCCAGCTCACGAAGGTTGGCTCGGCCCGAGAGGAAAGGGTAGAAAGTCGGCGATTCAACCAGCGCCCCGACTTCAAACAGGCGACGTCTGTCGCCGCGCTTGAACGGCTTGCCGAGGAGCTCGACCGTACCGCCGTCAGAGTGGACGAGGCCGGTTAGAAGTCGCATCGTCGTCGTCTTGCCGGCACCGTTGGGGCCGAGGAACCCGTACACCACGCCGGTCGGGACCGACAGGTCCAGGCCGTCGAGCGCGCGCCGGTCTCCATAGTTCTTGCGCAACCCTCGGGTCGCCAGCGCGAGGCCGTCCGTACCGCCGGCACGGCTCATGCCGGTTGCCCCGCTCGTGCCGCCGGCTCCGGTCATGCCGGTCCTCCGCCGGCATCCTCTGCCGGGGTCGCGGGTGAGGTTCTGGAACTCATTTGAATGTCTCCTTCCGTCGAGGCCGACGCGCGGGATTCGGCCGATGAGCGCTCGGCCATGATCTGAAGCAGGTGATCGAACTGGGTCAGCTCGTCCGCTGTCAAGACCGCCAGCACCCGACCCATCGCCTCACGACGGGCTCCGCCGATCTCGGTCAGCAGGCGGACGCCTTCGTCGCTGAGCCGGCAATCGACGACGCGCCGGTCGTCGGCGCGGTGGCTGCGGACGGCCAGGCCACGGCGCTCCACCCGATCGACGAACTCGGATGCAGTCGCGTCGGTCACGCCGAGCAAGTCGGCCAGCTGGCCGATCGAGACCGGGCCCGACTGACCGAGCACGAACAGAAGCCGCAGCTGACCGAATGTGAGGTCGTGGTGAGCCCACTGGGGCGGCCCTTTGGGCATCAGCTGGAACAGGGCCTCAGCATGGGCCTGGATCTCGTCCAACGTAACGGCACGTCCTGATATTTCGGGCATGCCCTTACCTTATGGCGAATTCCTCAAGAAATTCTGAAAGCGGCCGCAGAATGGACTCGCTCATTCGCGGGCCCCGGTCGACTCGAGCCGGGTAGAGGCGATGGAGCGGCTTCCCCGCTACTCCGTCGCGCCCGGGTCTCGTCCGGTAGCTCTTGCCATGAGTCCCTCGAACGAGTCGACTCTGAAGACGATGATGCTGCCGTCGCGCGGCCCGCGGACCACGACAACCTTGTCGCCCTGCTTGATCTGCATCGCTGCGCGGGCGTCGGCCGGGATCACGATCTGGCCCTTCGACCCGACCGTAGCGGATCCGTAGAACGCGTGGGTTTCCGCCAACGTGTTGCTCCTTGTGTCACTTGATACTACATGTATGTCTGGATATGCACGATCATACCTCGCCGGACCCGAGGGTCAAGCGCAGCTGTCGTGGCTGGGAAGCGCCACAGGGAACCGAGACGCGGCCCGGACGGGCGCCGCGCCGAACGGTCGCGCCGAACGGCCGCGCCGAACGGCCGCGCCCGCGGCCGGCAGACGGGCGGTCGGCAGACGAGCGGTCAGCCTTTCGGGCCTGCCAGCCAGTCCTTCCACGTCACGTCGGCCGGGCCCGCGGTGAAGGCGTTCCCGAAGCGGACGAGGGGCAGCCGCAGCAGCCCGTTGTTGGCGAGCAGCCGGGCCACGATCTCCTCGTCGCCCAGGCGCATGTAGACCAGGCCCATGTCCTTGTACTGGCGCCCGTCGGTGTCGAGCAGTGCGGTGGCGCCCAGCCGCTCCACGAACCGGCGCAGCTCGCCGGGCGCGACGGCCTTGCGGCGCAGGTCGACGAACGTGACGTTGACGCGCCGCTCCTTGAAGAAGCGCAGCGCGGCCTGGGTCGGCCGTGAATCGACGAGCCCGAACAACTGAACCGTGGGGCCTGTCTGCGCGGGCATGGCGAGAAGATTAGCTGGGTCGCGTCGCTGGGACTTGACCTTCGACGAGGACCGCGGGCCGACTCGGCCCGATCACCCCAGCATCGCGACGGCCGCACGCGAAGCGGCAGAAAGGCGCAACACCACGACCGCGGAACCGGCCCCACGCCCACTCCCCTCCCCTCGGCCGCCCGCGACCGTTACCATCCACTCAGGAGGTGCGGCGTGATCTGGTTCACCGTTCAGCTCGACGACAAGCCCGGGGCACTGGCGCGGATGGCCGCGGCTCTCGGCGACAAAGGCATCAACATCACGGCGATCGTCGGGATCGCCGAGGACACCGACGGCGCGCTGATGCTGACTACCAGCGACGCCGCCGGGACCCGCAAGGCCTTTGAGGGTCTCGGGCTCGCATTCGAGGAGCACGATCCCGAGTCGGGTCTCAGCCTCGACGACATGACGCGGGCGACCGGCCTGGCCGATCGCGGCGTGAGCGGGACTCGCTGACGTGGCGCGCTCCGAGCATGCCGCCCCGACCGTCGCCGTACGACTCGACTACTCCGACCGCCCGGCCGCGATCGCGGAAATCGCCACCCAAGTGGCCGCGGCCGGCGGCACCGTCCGAACGCTCAGCACAGTTCGCCGCTGGACGGACGCCGAAGCTGGACCGCTGGTCGAGATCGAGCTGGAGGTCGAAGGCCTGCCCGACGAGCGAGTCACCGAGATCCTCGCCGCGCTACCGACCCTGCGCGGCTGCCGAAAGACCAAATCCCTCGACAAGGTTTTCGGCAAACGGCTCATCGTCATCGGCGGCGGAGCACAGATCGCCCAGGCCGTGCTCGGCGCGGTGAGCGAGGCGGATCGCCACAACATCCGCGGCGAGAAGATCAGCGTCGACACCATTCCTCTCGTCGGCGAGGAGAACCTCGCCGCGGCGGTCCGTGCGGTGGCAGACCTCGACCGAGCACGCGCGCTCTTGCTCGCCGGTTCGATCATGGGCGGCGACATCACCAAAGCCGTGCGGGAATTGCAGGCGGTCGGCATCCCGGTGATCTCACTCAACATGGTCGGCTCGGTGACGGACGTCGCCGACCTGGTGGTCACGGACCCCGTCCAAGCCGGCACGATGGCGGTCATGGGCATCGCCGACACGGCCAAGTTCGACTTCGCCCGACAGAAGGGCCGTCGCTACTAGGCCAAGCCGGGGCTGCCGAACGGTGGCCGGCCGAAGCGTCGACTGGCCGAATGGGGGCGCGGATGCGCATCGCGACCTGGAACGTCAACTCGCTCAAGGCCCGCCTGCCGCGGGTCGAGGAGTGGCTCGCCCAGCGCGCCCCCGACGTTCTGCTGATGCAGGAGACCAAGCTCGCCGACGAGGCGGCCCCGGACATGCCGTTCGCGATGGCGGGCTACGAGCTGGCACATCACGGCGAGGGGCGCTGGAACGGCGTCGCCATCGCGAGCCGCGTTGGGGTCACCAACGTCGTCACCAACTTCGGCGACGGGCCGGTGCGCCGCTCCCCAGGGCCCGAAGGCGCAACTCCGATAGCCGCGGCGCTCGAGGCGGAGGCTTCGGTCGCGCCCGGAGACGAGGCCCGAATGATCTCGGCGGTCTGCGGAGGCGTTCGCGTCGTCAGCATCTACGCCCCCAACGGTCGAGCCCTCGACACATCGTTCTACCGGGCCAAGCTGGCCTGGTTCGACCGCCTGGCCCGCTGGCTGCGCGAAACGCAGGACCCGGGCGGATCGCTGGTCATCGGCGGCGACTTCAACGTCGCGCCCGAAGACGAGGACGTCTACGACCCGCGTGCCTTCGCCGGCGCCACGCACGTTTCCGCGCCCGAGCGCGAGGCAGTCGCCGCCCTCCGCCACTGGGGCCTGGTCGACGCCTACCGGCTCCACCACCCCGAGCCGGGCAAGTTCTCGTGGTGGGACTACCGTGCCGGCAACTTCCACAAGGGCCTCGGAATGCGAATCGACCACCTGTACGTCACCCGTGCCGTTGCTGACCGCTGTACCGCCGCCGAGATCGACCGCGACGCCCGAAAGGGCCAGCTCCCGTCAGACCATGCGCCGGTCTACATCGACCTGGCCGACTGACGCGAACGCGGCGGAGCGTTACTTTCCGACGATGATCAGCGCTGCGGTCAGTGCCTTGAACGTGTCGAGGCTCATACCCTTGCCGGTTGCTCTCCAGGACTGGGACTCACCGGGAGCCACGTAGAGCGCGAAGTCGGCGCCGGGCGGTCCGGCGAACAGCTGCCCCTCGCGATCGCCAAACATGGCCGTCCCCGCGCTCGTGCCGGCCGGCGCGCAGGCGCGCTGGTCTTTGCCGCAGAGGCTGCCCTCGGATAGTTCCAGGACTGCTCCGTTCGGGCCGCTGTAGGTGACCGTCATCGAGATGACGGCCGCCTGGGGGTCGGTGCTCGACGCGAGTCGCCAGCCAGCCGGCAGGACCGCGCAGTAGACGTCGTATGCCGCCGAGTAGGAGGCTGCCTTGAAGAAGCCAGCGTCATCGATCGTCCCGGAGCAGTCCGTCGGCTGATGCCAGTTGCTCGGATATGGCGTGGGACTGGGCGTGACCACGGCCTGACCGCCCTTCGCCAGCGTCGCGGCAGGCCACCGGCCGCCATCCTGGAGCAGCCGGTTGCCCACCGCCTGATCGAGAGACACGACGTAAGGCGTGGCGGGGTTGGACTGACAGCTCTGGAACATTCCCCCCGCGGGCCGGATTGCCAGCGTGACCACGACAGCGTCGTCGCGATACTGAACGTTCTGAACGACACGGCCGCTGGCATCCTGGCCGCTGTTGCACGCCCATTCCTGCGCGAGGACGTGGATCTCGGCCGCGCCCGCGGAGTACGGCATGGATGGATCGAGCACCCACGTCGCGGTCTCGAGCCCGGTCGGTGCGACGACCATCAGCGGACAACCGTCGCTGGACGCCGCGTCGGGGCCTGGGATGTAACCGGGAGCCTGGCCGAAGCAATCGACGCGACCGGTCAGCTGGAAGTCATTGTGGCCGCCGGCCGTCGCGGCGGGGCCGCGCAGGACGCCGGCCGCCAGCGCCCCGGCCCCAAGCGCCAGCACGACCACGATCGCCGCGAGAGCCGGCAGGGCGCCCGTTCGCACCCGCGACCGCGTGACTGGCTTCACTCGCTGAACGCCTTCGTCGCGACGCACCAGCGCCGCCAGCGGCTCGCCGTATTCGCGTTCGTCGGCGGGCCGTCTCTTGAGCGCCGCCTCGATTCGTTCGTCGTTGCTCATCGGTCGTCCTCGGCGTGTAGGCGTCGCCGCAGGGTCGCGAGTCCGGTGGACGCGTGGCCTCGGGCGGCGCTGGGTGTGATCCCAAGGGCCAGACCGATTCGCTCGTAGGGCAGATCGGCCCGATAGCGGAGGTACAGAACGGCTCGTTGGCGCTCCGGCAGCCGATCGACCGCGTGCCAGACTGCCTCGACCTCGATCTGTCGCGCCGGATCGCCGTCGTTGTGGCCCCGATCGGTAGCCCCCGAAAGCCCACCGCCGATGCGATCGACCAGACCTGCCAGCCTCCTTGCCAGGCGGTGGCTGTCGATGCCCAGCCGGTACAGCGTCCGAAAGGCCCAGGCGTCCGGATCGGCGATTTCCGTACCCGAGTCCAGTTCGCGCCACAGGCGCAGCATCGTCTCCTGCACCGCGTCCGACGCTTCTTCGTCTCGAAGCCCCAGCCGCCTGGCGAAGCCGAACATCTGTTGCGAGCGGCTCTGGTACAGCCTCTGCACGGTCCGTTCGCAGCCGGATTCCGAGCGGGCAGACGCGCCAGCGTCGACTATCGGGAGGGATCGATCGGCCATCACATCCTTCAGACGCTCGGCCCGCCCAAAACGCTCGGCCGGATTCGGGGCGACCGGCGGACTGTCATTCGGAGGTAGCGCGGAGGTATCCGGCGGTCACGGATGCGACCGATACCGATCAGCCGGCCGTCCACGTCCTCGACGACAAACTCGCACGTGTCGTGGGCCTCCAAGAATCGCCTCCCGATCGGATTTCGGCCTCCGGGGACCAAAGCCGCCCGATCTGCGTCCGGCACGCCCACCGGCGAGATGACCTAAACCGGGCCACGGAGCCCACGCCGCACGCCCGACCCGAATGGATGGCAGTATGCGCGTATGGAAATCCGCTTCCTCGGCGCTGCCAACACCGTAACCGGATCCCAATTCCTCCTCATCACCGATCGAGCCCATGTGCTCATCGACTGCGGCATGTTCCAGGGCGGCCCGCACGAGGTCGTCCGCAACCGCGTCCCGCCGGCGTACGACCCGGCAAGCCTCGATGCGATCGTCCTGACCCACGCCCACCTGGACCACTGCGGCCTGATTCCTCACGTCGTGGCCGAGGGCTTCAACGGCCCCATCTACGCGACGCGAGGCACGATCGAACTTGCCAGCCTGGTGCTGCTCGACTCGGGCAAGCTCCAGGAGGAGTACGCCAAGCGCCAGCGCCATTGGGCGGCGAAGAACCCCGACAAGGCCGCCCGCGAGCAGCAGAAGGAACTGGCCGACATCCAGGAGCAGGAGCAGCTCGCCGAACAAGAGGACGCCGCGACTGCCATCGCCTCGACGACCGTCGCAACTACCGCCGGCGCGGCTACCACAATGGCGGCGCTGCACCCGGGCGACCTGACCCCGGACGGCCACGTCATCGCGTCGGGACTCGACGAGATCGCTCTCCACGACGAGCAGGCTCTCGGCACTCGCATGGGCTATCCCCCGGTTGGCCACCCCGACTACGCGGCCTCGATGGCCGGCAATCCGGCTCAGCCGAACCTGGTCGTGACCGAGCCGCTGTACGACGTGGCGCAGGCCCAGACAGCCCTGGCTCGATTCAAGACCGTGGACTACGAGGCCACGGTCGCCGTCGCCCCGGGCATCACTGCCGTCTTCCATGACGCCGGTCACATCCTCGGCTCATCGATCGTGGAGCTGCGCGTCGAGGCTCAAGGAAGCATCCCGGCCCGGACTCTGGTCTTCTCCGGCGACCTGGGCCGAACCGCCGCCCCGATCCTGCGCGACCCCACAATCATCAAGGCCGCCGACTACGTCTTCGTCGAGTCGACCTACGGCGGCCGCGAGCACGAGCCGGAAGAAGAATCGCTGACCCAGCTCGAGCAGGCCGTCAAAGATGTCATCGCCCAGGGCGGCGTGCTTCTGATCCCGTCGTTCGCGATCGGTCGAACACAGGAGGTCGTGTGGGCGCTCCAGCACCTGCTGGACGCCGGCCGGATCCCGAAGATCAAGCTGTACCTGGACTCGCCGATGGCCTCCAAGGCGTCGACGATCTACCGCGAGCATCGCGACTACTACGACGCCGAAACGCTGGCCTTGCTCGATCGCGGTGAAGCCCCGATCAACTTCCCGGACGAGCAGGAAACGCCGCTGGCAGCCGACTCCGAGAAGATCGACAAGTCGCAACGGCCGTATGTTCTCGTGGCGTCGAACGGCATGCTCACCGGCGGCCGCGTCCTGAACCACCTGCGCACCCTCATCGGCGATCCAAAGGCGATGATCCTGTTCGTGGGCTATCAGGGCGAGATGACGCTCGGGGCGCACCTTCAGGCGGGGGTCAAGACCGCCCGACTGGACGGCCAGGAATACCAGGTCCGCTGCGCCGTGCGCTCGATCACCGGGTTCTCGGCCCACGCCGACGAACCGGAGATCCTGGCCTGGCTGGGCCACTTCATCGAAGGTCGAAAGGCCGGCGATCCCGGCGTGCCCAAGCAGGTCTTCATCGTCCACGGCGACCCGGAGGCGCAGAAGGCGATCGAACCCAAGATCGAAGCCCTCGGCCTGTCCGCGTCCGCGCCGCACTGGCACGAGCACGTCAAACTCGACTGACCCCGCCGAAGCCACGCCAACGATGCCCGACGCCCTGAGCGAAGTCGCGCCCGACGCCATGCTCGACGCCACGACAGCCACTCCAGCCACCCAAACGATCCGCCCGAACGACAACGTGGATGCGCTGCGTTTCTATCAGCGCCGCGGCATGCGCCTCGTCCGCCTGTGGCCCGACGCGGTGACCCAGGCACGCAAGCTGCTCAAGCCCGAAATCCCGCTCGTTGGGGCCGACGGAATCACGGTCCGCGACGAGCTGGAACTCGATCGTCTGCTGGCCGGCCCGAACCCCGTCGAGGGCGCGGCTACTTCGTGAACTCGAGCGTGGCCAGGATCTGGGCGGCCATGGCGTCCGTGGCGGCGTCTTTGCCCGCGGGCCCGAAGGACAGGAACTGGTAGACCCTGCCCTGATAGATGGCCAGGGTCTGGACTTGATAGTCCTTCTGCGTAGCCCGGTGCACCCCAAAGCGGATCGCCGGCTGGCCACCCACGCTCGTCGCCGCTCGACCCACTACCGGATCGCCCGCACTGGCAATGACTCCGTCGACCAGGAGTTCCAGCGTCAAGCCGGCCGCGTCATAGGTCTTGTAGTCGAACTGACCGGAAGCGCTCACGTACTCTGTCAGGCCGAGAGTGTTGTTGGCGTTGCTCTTGGACCAACCCGAAGGCAGCCCGAAAGCGATCCCATCCGTGCCGTCGACGATCCACTGCCACGGGCTCTTGGGCGGCGAGATCGTGACGCCGGCCCACTTGGTGAATGCAAACTCCTCGGTCGTGGTGACGCTGGCCTGGACGCCGTTGACCGCCTGGGTCCAGGTCCCCTCCATCCGGAAGACGGCAGGTGTGCCGTCGGCCCGGGTCCAGAAGACAAGCATCAGGTGGGAGTTGGTGACTATCCCTAGTGCATCAATCTCGGCGCTGAGAGCCGCGGGATCGGCAACCTCGAGCCGGTGCAGGGCGGTCCCATTCTTCGTCTCGACTCCGGTGTCGACGAATAGGCGCGTGGGCGAGAACAGGATCCGCGAGTCCGTCGCCGTCCGCGGTTTCTTGATCCAGGGACCACCATTCATGCGTTCGAACTTGTTACTTCCCGCGTAAGTCGTGTCGTCGGTCATCGTCTGGCCGTTCGAGGAGGTCATCTTCGTCGTGTCCCACTCGTCGCCGGCCTTGTAGGCCATCGAGCCCGTGAGAGCGAGATCGACCGACAGATTCACGCCCACGGCAGACTGCGACCCCGTCCCTGTAGCCTGGAACTGGAAGTCCTTCCTGGCGAGATAAGCCTGGAACTTGCGTACCAGGGGCGAGAGCGTGGGCGCCGGCGACGGCGTGGGGGCCAACGACGACGTGAGAGTCGGAGTCGGCGAAGCTCCCGGGCTTGCGATCGCCACCGCAGATGTTCCAGGCGTCGCCGTCGAGCTGGCCAGCAGGCCACCGGGCAGGCGTATTCCTACGGCGCCCGCGATCAGAGCGGCGGCGGCCACCCACAGGCCGACCTCGGCGACGGCGGCAACCTTGTCTCCCGCGCTGCTCATCTGTCCCTCGATTTCCGCCGACAAGCCCCGGCATCGCACGCGGCCGGTGAGGCGGCCGCGGACCAGGATACCCACCGGCCGCGGCTCGCGGGACCCGTACTATCCGCGCTCCGCCCGTAGCCCGTCGTGCCCCGAGAGCTAGCCCGTCGCCCCGCCCGCGGCGCCGGTGCTGCCAGGGGCGTAGAGCGGCACTCCGGACTTGCAGGCCGGGCACGTTTCTGGGCCCGGATCGTAGGTCGGAAGTGAAAGCTGCCACAGTGCCCGGAGTGGGTAGCTCCGCCCCGTCAGCGGGGAGCTGAGCGCCGCCAGCCCGCCGGAGCGATCCGCCATCACGACGCACGCGACGATCTCGCCGCCGAGCGCCTCCACCGCCGGGATCATCGCCAGGAGCGAGCCGCCGGTGGTCAGGATGTCGTCCACGAGCAGAACCCGCTCACCCGGGACGATAGTGAAGCCGCGCCGGAACTCGCGCCGCGTGGCACCGTCGGCGTCCTTTACCTCTTCTGCGAAGATCGCCCGCACACCGAGCTGACGTCCCGTCTCGAAGGCGAGCACGATCCCGCCGGTCGTAGGCCCGGCAACCACTGCCACGGCCGGCGCCCCGTCCGCGTCGCGGTTGCGCGCCGCCCAGAAGCCGCACAGCTCGCTCGTTGCGGCAGGATCCTGGAGCACGAGGAACTTCTCCAGATACCGCTCCGAATGCTTGCCGCTCTTGAGCAGGAAGTGGCCTTCCTTGAGCGCACCGGAGCGGCGGAAGAGCTCCTCGGTCCGCGCCGCGACGGCCTTAGCCGCAGCAAGCTCGGCCGCCGGCCGAATGGTCGTCATGCCAGCCTCCCTTCGGCCCGCGGCCTGTCGCTCAATCCGGCCCGCGGCCGGTCGTTCAATTCGGCCCGCGGCCGGTCGTTCAATTCGGCCCGCGGCCGGTCGCTCAATTCGGCCCGCGGCCGGTCGCGCA
>PMBR01000127.1 GCA_003152995.1 Chloroflexota bacterium
GCGCGATCCATTTCACGAGCTCCGATACCAGGGCGACACTGCCGGCGGACTACGCGTTCAAGGCGGCCGACAAGGGCGTCCACGCCTTCACGGCCGGGATCGTTCTGCGGACCGCCGGCAGCCAGTGGGTCCGAGCCACCGATAAGGTCGCGGCCTTCACCGGGTCGCAAACGGTCACAGTCACTCCCGGCGCAGCGAAGACCCTCGCCGTCACGATCGTGAGCCCCTACGTCCTGGGTGCCACCCACACCGTGACGGTGAAAGCCCTCGACGCCTACGGCAATGTCGCCACCGGATACCTCGGCGCGATCCATTTCACGAGCTCCGATTCCAGGGCGACTCTGCCCGCCGACTACACGTTCAAAGCGGCCGACAAAGGCGTCCACGCCTTCACTGCGGGGATCGTCCTCAAGTCCGCCGACGACCAGTGGGTCCGGGCCACGGACAAGACGACCGCGTCGATAACCGGGTCGCAGATGGTGACCGTCAACTGATCAGGTCTGCGGTCCGCCCGCCGGCCCTAGCCGCGAACGACCCGCAGATCCAGGCTGGACCGGTTGAGGACGGTGGCGCCATCCGGCGCACACATGACGATGTTCTCGAGGCGTACGCCCCATCGACCGGGCAGATACACGCCCGGTTCAACGCTGAAGGCCATTCCCGGGGCGAGCGGAGCGGTGTTGCCGGCGACCATGTAGGGGTCCTCGTGGACCTCCAGGCCGATGCCGTGCCCCACGCGATGGGTGAAGAACTCTCCGTAGCCGCCGGACGTGATCGTGGCCCGAGCAACTGCGTCGATCTGCTCGGCCGGAACGCCCGGCGCCACGGCCGAGGTCGCTCTCGCCTGTGCGTCCCGCACCAGCGCGTAAACGAGCCCGAATTCGGGTTGCGGAGCAATCGAGTCCTCGCCGGCGACCCAGATGGTGCGGGTCGTGTCGCTGGCGTATCCGGCGAGAGTTCCGCCGAGATCGAGGACGATCGATTCGCCGGCCGCGATGGTCCGCTCGGTGGCGTCGTGGTGGGGTGAGGCCCCGTTGGGACCGGAGCCTACGATGGCAAAGTCCGCCAGATCGTGCCCCTCGTCGATCAGCCGCCGGCGAATTTCACGGCTCACATCGGCTTCGGTGCGACCGACCAGGGGTCCGGCGGCGATCCCATCGACGGTTCGGTCCGCGGCCGCGGCAGCGAGCGCGAGCAGCCGAGCCTCGTCCGCATCCTTGACCTGGCGCAGGTCGCGCATGACGACGCTCGCGCGCTCGAACTTTCGGCCGGGCAGAGCGGCTTGCATTTGGAGTACGTGCATCGCCCACAATCGGTCGGAAAGCCCGATCGGCTCCCACGCCGCTCTGCCGGTGGAGAGCTGTCTGTGGGCGAGCAGATCGGCGACGAGCGCAGGGGCGTCGTCGGTCTCCTCGAAAGGGGTCACCTCGGCGTGACCGGCCCGAACGAGCGGGGCTGTGCTGGCCTTTTCGACCTCCAGGCGCGGGACCACGAATGAAACCGGACCCTCGCGCGGGATGACGAGGAAAGTCAGCCGCTCGGTGGCCTCGCCGACGAACCCGGTCAGGTAGCGCAGGTCCGGTCCGACGCCGATGAACAGCGCCGCAAACTCGCGCTCAACCATCGTCTGGCGGCAGGCGGTCAGTCGCTCGCCGTATCGCTGGTCTGGGATGTTGCGGCTCGTCTCGTTCACGCCAGGAGAGTAATCCGAGTCCGATATTGGCGCCCGGCGGCGCGGCGGATCTTCGCGGTCTGGCTCGGTTGTCAGGGCCGCCCCGCGCCGTGAATCGAAGAGGGCCGGGCTGACGCCCGACCCTCCCCTTTCCGACTTTGGCCGATTCGGCTAGACCGCTTCCGCGATCGCCTCCTCGAATTGCGAGTTGTACAGGTCGTAGTAGAAGCCCTTGTTGGCGATCAGCTCGTCGTGGGTGCCTTGTTCGACGATCTTTCCCTGGTCCATGACCAGGATCTCGTCGGCGCTGCGGATCGTCGACAGGCGGTGGGCGATGACGAAGGCCGTGCGGCCCTTCATCAGGCGCGCCATAGCCTGTTGGACGAGGATTTCGGTGCGGGTGTCGACCGAGCTCGTGGCCTCGTCGAGGANNTCGAGGATGAGGATCTCCGGGTCGGCCAGGAACGCTCGCGCGATCGTCAGCAGCTGCTTCTCGCCCTGCGAGAGGTTCGAAGCGTCGTCGTCGATCACCGTGTCATAGCCGTGCGGCATAGTTCGCACGAAATGGTCGACGTGAGCGGCCTTCGCTGCGGCGACGATCTCATCCTCGGTGGCGTTCTCGCGGCCGTAGGCAATGTTCTCGCGGACGGTGCCGCCGAACAGCCAGGTGTCCTGGAGGACCATGCCGAAGGTTCGACGCAGGTTGTCGCGAGTGAGATCTCGGATGTCGATGCCGTCGATCTTGATGCTGCCTCCGTCGATCTCGTAGAAGCGCATCAGCAGGTTGACGACAGTGGTCTTGCCTGCGCCCGTCGGACCGACGATCGCCAGCACCTCGCCCGAGCGGACGTCGACGCTGAGGTTGTCGATGAGAGGTGTCTCGGGGACGTACCGGAACGATACGTTCTCGAGGGTTACGTGGCCGGTCGCGTGTTCGAGCACGCGAGGCTGCTTCGCATCGGCCAGTTCCTCCGGCTCGTCCAGGAGCTCGAAGACGCGCTCGGCCGACGCCATCGTGGATTGCATGAGATTCATGATGCTGGCCACCTGCGTGATCGGCATCGTGAACGAGCGCGAGTACTGGATAAAGGCCTGTACGTCGCCCAGTGACATGCCTCCGGTGGCCACCTGGACGCCGCCGAGAACGCCGATCGCGACGTAGTTCAAGTTGCTCACGAAGGTCATTACCGGCATGATCAAGCCCGAGATGAACTGCGCCTTGAAGCTCGCCTCGTAGACCTTCTGATTCTCTTCATCGAAACGTCGAATGGCGTCTTCCTGATGGCCGAACACCTTCACGACGCTGTGGCCGGTGTGGGATTCCTCGACGTGGCCATTCAAGACGCCGGTCATCTTCCATTGCGCCGCGAATTGCTTCTGCGATCGGCGTGCGATCAGCATCGTGAGGATGGCCGCGGTCGGTAGTACTAGCAGAGATATGGCCGCCAGCATCGGGCTGATCCAGAACATCATCGCCAGCACGCCGATGATCGTGGCGAACGAAGTGATGATCTGCGTCAGGCTCTGCTGAAGAGTGTTGGCGATATTGTCGATGTCATTTGTTACGCGGCTGAGTGTGTCGCCGCGCGGATGGGTGTCGAAGTACTTCAGGGGCAGGCGGGCGAGTTTCTGGTCGACTTCGCGTCGCAGCCGGTAGACGGTTCGCTGCGCGACGCCGGCCATGGTGTACCAGGCCACCCAGCTGAAGAATGTCGCCGCGAGGTACAGACCGGCGAGCCCGAGCAGAACCATGCCCAGTACCCCGAAATCGACACCGACGCCCGGGATGGCAGTGGTGGAGGACACCACGTCCGCCAGGGGGCTGTGGGCGTCGCGGAGGGCCTGGACCGCCTGGGCGTGAGTTGTTCCGAGCGGGAAGAACTGGCCGAGCGTCTTGCCGACCAGGCCGTCCATCAGCTGGTTGATGCCGTTGCCGAGGATCTTGGGGCCAAAGACCTGGCCCGCAGTGCTGAGGAATGCCACAGCGACGACCAGGAGGATCTTTGGTCGTTCCGGCCGCAGTTCGCCCACCAGCCGCCGGAGAGCGCCACGGAAGTCCTTGGGCTTTTCGGCCGGCATGGCCAAGCCGCCCATCGGCCCCATGCCGCCGCCCATCGGGCCGCGGCCGCGGCCTCCCGGACCGCCCATCGGCGGACGCTGGGCTCCGGCAGCGGCGCCGCCTGGCCTGGTGTTGCCGCTCGCAGGCCCGCTCATGCCACTTCCTCCCGGGTCAACTGCGAGTACACGATCTCCTGGTACGTCTCGCACGTCTTCATCAACTCTGAGTGCGTCCCGATGCCGGCCACGTTGCCGCCGTCCAGGACGATGATCTGGTCGGCATGGAGGACCGTGCCCACGCGCTGGGCCACGATGATGACCGTCGCCCCCTGGATCTCGTGCTTGAGCGCCGCTCGGAGCATCTGGTCGGTCTTGAAATCGAGCGCCGAGAAGCTGTCGTCGAAGATGAAGACCTTCGGCTTCTTCACGATCGCCCGCGCGATTGCGAGGCGTTGGCGCTGACCGCCGGAGACGTTGGTGCCGCCCTGGTCGATCTCGGCCTCGAGCTGGCCCGTCATCTCGGACACGAATTCGCGGGCCTGCGCTATCTCGAGCGCATGCCACAGCTCGTCGTCGGTGGCTTTCTCATCGCCATACCGAAGATTGCTGGCGACGGTTCCGTTGAAGAGGAAAGCCTTCTGCGGAGTGAGGCCGATCAGGGACCAGAGATCCTCCTGGCGCATCTTCCGGACGTCGACGCCGTCAATGCTGACGCTGCCCGAGGTCACGTCGTAGAAGCGCGGGATCAGATTGGCCAGCGTCGTCTTGCCCGAGCCGGTGCTGCCGACGATGGCCGTGGTCTGTCCGGGCCGGGCCGTGAACGAGATGCTGCAGAGAACGGGCTCCTCGGCGCCCGGATATCCGAACTCGACATGGTCGAATTCGACTTCGCCGGCCGGGTCGACGATCTCAACCGGAACGTCCGGGTCGCACAACTCCGCCTCGGAGTCGAGGACCTGCTGGATCCGCTCGGCGGCGGCCGCAGCTCGCGGAACCATGACGAACATGAGCGCGGCCATCATCACCGCGAACAGAATCTGCATCACGTACTGCAGGAATGCCGAAAGGTTGCCGATCTGCATCCCGCCCGAATCGATGCGCAGGCCGCCGAACCACACGATGGCAACGGTCGAGAGATTCATGATCCCGAATAGGAACGGGATCATCATCGCGAACAGGTGGTTGACTCGGACGGCGTTGTCCGTCAGTTCGAGATTTGCCTGATCAAATCGAGCTTCATCATGATCCGTGCGCACGAAGGCCCGGATCACGCGCATACCGCTTAGAGTCTCGCGCATGACCTGATTGATCCGGTCGGTCCGCTTCTGCATGGATCGGAAGAGTGGCAGAGCTCGTGTGGCCAGGAGGCCGATCACGATCAGAACCAGAGGGATGATCACGATCAGCAACCCGGAGAGCGGAACATCTTCCCGGAGAGCCATGATGATGCCGCCGACGCACATGATCGGGGCGATGATCATGACGTTGAAGGCCATGACCAGGACCATCTGAACCTGCTGGACATCATTCGTGTTCCGGGTGATGAGCGACGGCGTGCCAAACACGTTCGTCTCCTTCTGGGAGAAGCTCATCACCTGGCGGAAGATGGCGCTTCGAACGTCACGTCCAAACGCCATCGCGGTCATCGATCCGAAGTAGACCGCCACGATGGCGCACACACTCAGCAGGAGTGTTATCAGCAGCATGATTACGCCGGTGCGCATGATGTAACCGGTGTCGCCCTTGACGACGCCGTTGTTGATGATGTCCGCGTTGAGGTTCGGCAGGTACAGGTTGGCTATCGCCTGGACCGTGACGAGGGCGAACACAACGGCAAGCTGACGGCGATATGGCCGCAGGTATTTGGCGAGCAATCTGATCATGCGTGCGGGTCCTGTCTCTTCATCGTCGCGGGATCCTCAAGGCGGCAGTTTGATGGTCTGTGGTAGGCCGGCAGGCCCTGGCGGCCAGATTGGCCGGGGATTGTGAATTGGCGGTGAAGGTGCCTCGGAGGAGTGATGAGGGCGCTTTCACCCGCTCGAACTCGCCGCGCCGCGGTCTGCGACGGCGGAGTCTTCATCCGCGAACAACCGGCGACGGGCCGCGTGGATCGCACGCATGCCGACGAGCAGGGCCGCCATCTGTTCCTCGGTGAGCTCCTCGAGCACCCTCGACAGCGAGCTTCGCCGATGGGCGGCCATGTCCTGGAAGACCTGGCCGCCGGCTTGAGTGGCATAGACCAGGACCGTCCGGCGGTCCTCGGTGCCGTGGCGGCGTTCGACGATGCCGCGCTTCTCCATCCGATCGACTATGCCGGTGGCGCTCGCGTCCGACACGTCCAGCGCCTCGGCCAGCCGCTTCATCGGCAGCGGGCCCTCGGCCTCGAGGGCGGTCAGAACGTTCAAATGCACCAGGCTGAGCGCGTGGCGGTGCCAGGCCTTGAACGCCCCACCGAAGTCGCGCGGGGACCAGCCCGTCATCTCGTCGAGCAGCTCCCTTTGCAGCGACTGGCGGTCCGCCGCCACGGTCTCAGCCTCGGCGCCGGTGCTCAGCGTGTCAGATATATTCTGCATGACGTGTAGTATATCGCGGCCGCGCAATCCCTCCGATTCAGTAGGCCGGCTCGTACAATCTGGGTGGCCGTTGACCGGCCGAGTGCCGGCCGTCGCGTTGCTGGAGGGCTTGGAAAATGTCTGAGACGGTACTGGGGGTCATTCCCGACGCTCGGATCAAGACCGGCATGCTCAAGTCGGAGACCTGGGTGCTGATAGTCACCGATCAGCGGCTGCTCGCCGCCCGCACGACTGACGAGCTCATCAAGAACGTCGCGATGGCTGCCCGGGCGCAGGCGAAGGCGTCGGGGAGCGGTTTCTTCGGCCAGTGGGGGGCGCAGATCAAGGCCAGCCTTGCGGTCGCACAGCGCTATGGCGCCATGACCCCGGAGGCAATCCTGGCCGAAACGCCGGGCAACTGGGCGCTCTGGCCGGGCCAGGCCAGCTCGATCAAGGTCGAGCGCAAGTCGCGCAGCGCCGGGGGCGACGACGAGTCGTCGATCGACTACCTCAAGATCACGATCGAGGCGGCCGGGGGCAAGGGCGTCTACGAGACGAACGACGACAAGCCGAGCCAGCGCGAAGTCCAGGCTCTGCTGGCCCGAATCTTTGGGCCGATCGTGAGGTAGGGAGGCGCGGCCCGGAACCGAGCCGCGACGGGTTCGAGTGGGCGCGACCGCACCGCGGATCGATCCGTCGGGCGATACACGATCGGGCGGGTAGCTTGACGGCGGGGGCGCCGTCGCGTGCAATGGTGAGCGATGCGCTTGTTTATTGCCGCTGCACGAGTACTGGTGGTCGCGGCCTTCGTTGCCGCTTGCGGTGGCTCGTCCGGCGCCGGGCCGAGTGGGCCGGGCCCGGCCGCGAGCCCATCGGTCGCCCCGGTCCCGGGTAACTCGGTAATGGCCCCGCTGCCAACCGATGCGCCGGCGTCGGTTCGGGCGCTGGCGCAACTGCCGTCGTGCGGCGCCGAGGTCCTGTTCGAGGAAGACGTCGACATAACCCCGGTCCCAACTCCGCCGGGGCCGACCACCAACGCGACCGACAACCAGCAGGCGACCGATTGCCTGATCGCTGCCTGGAACGGCGGAGCTTCGGCGCAACTCGAGATCTTCGAAGCGACCGACGAGGCCGACCAGGTCTTCTCCCTCTACAGGCTGCCCGGTGACGGAACGGTCGAGCTGGTGACGCGCGTGCTGTCTCACGCCGACCAGACGATCACCTGGACCCAGACGACGTGCCGTCAGCTGACCGTCCAGGATGGAACGCTGACCCCGGCTGATTGCCAGTCCGAGACGACCATAGGCTGATTCCGACTCGGCCGGCGGCCCGGATTGCCGTAACGCGGGGCTCGATAGACCGGGCGGAATTGGTCCGACCCATCCCTTGGGGTTGGCTCCGATTGACTATACGAATGGGGGGTCGTAGGTCGGCCGGATGGGCCTGACGGCGGGGTACATGCTCGCCATCGACTTGCGGCCGGGCGTGCCGCAGGATTGTTGGCGTCTCGGAATGTCGGCTCCCTGGCCGGCGTCCATCACCGCAGGCAGACAGGGACCGCCGTCACGGCGTGCTCCGCGGGTCTTCACCCGCCCGCGCCCGGCCCTCCCGTCCGTCCCCAACCGCGTCGCCCGGACTTTCCTTGTCGTGCGAGCGGGAAAGGAGGAACGAATGTCCAGAAGCCTCGTTTCTTTGTCGCCGAGTTCCATGTCCCGGGTTCGCTCGACTCGCGTCCTGCGGCTTGCCACTCTCACTGCCGGAGTCATCCTGGCCATGTCAGTGGTCCTGACCGCGAGTGCCGCCAGCGCCTCCGTCTCAGCACCCGCGACGGCCGCGCCAGGTAGCGTCATTACGGTCAAAGGCGCCGGATTGGTCTCCGCCCAAAAGGGCAACCTCACCTACAACGGCGGCGTCGTGACGACCTTCACTGCCTCCGCGACCGGGTCGTTCAGCGTTCCCTTCACAATCCCGAGCACCGCGGCCATCGGCAGCACCGGTCGAATCTCCGCCAAGACCACGACCGGGACCGTGATCGCGACCACCACGCTGACGATCGGGACCGGCACGCCCGGGCCGAGCCCCACGGCAAAGCCGACCGCCGGCGCGACGCACACCCCGGCTCCCGCCCCCACTGCTCCTCCGTCGACCAAGGTACCCAACTTCAGCCACGTCTACGTGATCATCTTCGAGAACAAGGAGTACTCGAGCATCGTCGGCTCGAGCCAGGCTCCGTACATCAACTCGCTGGTCGCGAAGTACGGCCTCTCGACAGGTTTCACGGCTGAGCGGCATCCGTCCGAGCCCAACTACATCGCTCTCACCTCGGGCAGCACGCAGGGCATCGCCGACGACGGCGTGTACAACCTGAGCGTGAACAACCTCTTCGATCAGGTCACCGCCTCGGGCCGAACCTGGCACGCGTACCAGCAGGGCTATCCGGGCAACTGCTTCACCGGCTCTTCGTCGTCGGCCGTCGTCGATGGCGTCGGCAAATCGGGCGCTTACGTGCGCAAGCACAACCCGGCTATCAGCTACAAGAGCATCAGCGGCAGCAGCACCAAGTGCGCCAATATCACCAACCTGGCCGGCTTCAACCCGGCCGCAGCCAACTTCGAGTTCATCACGCCGAACATGATCAACGACATGCATGACGGGACAGTTGCCGACGGCGACAACTTCCTGAAGGCCTTCCTGCCCAAGATCACCACCAGCACCGCCTTTGCCAACTCGGTCGTCTTCGTCACCTTCGACGAGGGCACCAGCGCGGTGAACGGCGGCGGCCACATCGTCACCATCGCAATCACGCCGAAGATGACGGCTGGCTACAAGACCAGCGCGGCTTACACCCACTACTCGATGCTCCGCACCGTCGAGCAGGCATGGGGTCTCTCGTGCCTGGGGAGCGCTGCCTCGGCTACGCCGATGAGCCTCCCTTACTGAGCCGATCGCCCCAAGCGGCAACGCAAGATCAAACGGCCGACCGGGAAACCGGTCGGCCGTTTCTGTTTGGGTCAGCGGCCCGGCTCGACCCCGAGCGCGAAACTGCCGATTAGTCGCTCGTAGCCGAAGAGGTTGCCGGTGATCGAGCCGCGCATCCCGCCGGCGCCGCCCGGCGCGAGCGCCACGCAGTCCAATACGGTCTGGAAGTCGTCCAGGCGCATCGTCGTCTCGGGCGCATTGGTGCCCGAGTCGGTGTCGGATTGGTCGATCGGCACGACGGTGGAATCCTCCGGTTCGGCCGGGACTTCTTCGATGGCCTGCTCGACTTCCATCTCATCGGCCGCCATCTCGGCGCCGTCCTCGTCGTACAGCCGCACCTTGATGCGATAGGACACTTCGACCCGACCCTCGGCCTGACCGAGGAGACCGGGCGCGGCCCGGCCGAGCACATACATGCCCGCCTGCGTCACGGCATCGAGGGCCGCACCGACACAGGCCGGACAACCGTCGAAAGCCTGGGCCGGGTACGATCGGCACGGCACCGCGATCACGTTGCCCATTGTCTGCTCCTCTGAGCCATAAATCATGAGTCGAACCATAGGCGATTCGTGTCAACGGCGCGTGAACGCTTCGTTACCGTTTGTCGGTGGCTCGGGAAGCCCGCGGAGTTCGCGAAAGCCGGTCCGCCCCGGGAGACCGGCCGTCCGAGCCATTCTGGTGCTCGCAATGGCGGCCACCGTCGGCCTCGCGGCGTGCGGCCCAAGTGTGACCGTGGTCCCGCTGGCGACCTCCACGGCTTCAATCGCGTCGAGTGCGTCGGCGGCGCCTTCTGCTTCGATCTCTCCCGACTCGGGCGCCAGCCAGAGCCTCACACCGCTTCCGCCCGCGTCCGATCGAGTGACCGCGTTCTTCTACCTCTGGTACGGGACGCAGGAGCACGACGGCGCGTGGCGCCATTGGAACCAGAACGCCCACGTGCCTCCCGGCGATATCGCCTCCCAGTATTACCCGGAGCGCGGTCCCTACAGCTCGCGAGATCCCGAAGTCCTGGCGGCCCAGATGGCCGATCTACGCTCCGCTCGGATCGGTGTGATTGCCGTCAGCTGGTGGGGCAAGGGCGAATGGGACGACCAATCGCTCGACGCCCTGTTCGCTGCGGCGGAGGTTGCGGGCGTGAAGATCGCCTTCCACCTCGAGCCGTACAGCGGCCAGACGGCGACCTCGGTCGTCGCCGACATCCGCTACTTGCTCGGCCGCTTCGGCTCGTCGCCGGCGCTGTATCGCGTCTCCCGGCCCACCTCCGCCAGCGCTTCGACGGCGGCGAGGCCGGTCTTCTACCTCTTCGCCCCGAGCCGAATGCCGGCCGCGGAACTCAAGACCGCGCTGGGAGGCCTGCGCGGCACGGCCGACGACTCGGTCGTGATGATCCACTCGCCCAACGCCGTCTCCGCGGTGAGAGACGGCGGCGACGGCGTCTATACCTACGATCCCCTGGCGTCGCCGGACAGCTTTGCCGCGTTCGTGGCCGGCTGCAAGGCCGACAACCTGATCTGCAGCCCGGACGTCAACCCGGGGTTCGACAACCGGCAGGCGGTCACGACACCCCAGCAGGTGATCGACCGCCAGAACGGCGCCCGCTACGACTCGATGTGGCAGGCCGCCATCGCGACCACGCCCGAGTGGATCGGGATCGTCTCGTTCGATGAATGGCACGAAGGCACGCAGATCGAGCCGGCCAGGGACTTCACCTCGGGGACGCGTACCTACACCGGCTACGAAGGAGCGTGGGGGACGACCGGGGCGGACGCGCCCGATGCCTACCTGAACCGGACGGCGTTCTGGGTGCAGAAGTACGCCCCGGGGAGCTAGTGCTGGAGCGCACTCGATGGAGCCGGCAGCTCGGTCGGCGGCCCAAGCGGGTCGACGCCACCGTCGAGGGCGATGGGCACCAGTGGGCTTGCGACGCCGTAGGCCCAGACGCGCAGGTAGTAGACGGCGGCCGCGAGCGGGGCCCCGGTAGCATCGAGCAGGCTGAAGCCGGCCGTTGAACCGGTCAGGTCGTGCCGTGACGCGCCGCTGGGAACAACCGCGGCGCCGGCCGCCGAGCCGCCACCGACCGGCGAGTCCGACCCTTCCTCGAGTGCCGGATCGTCGACGCTGGTCTGCCAGACGCGAATCATGGCGCCGGCCGAGTCGCGCCGGTAGACCGCGGCCTGGTAGGCGGCCCCGTCGGTGCCTACGACCACATCGAGCGGGTAGTGGTTGACGATCTCGACGCCGACGTCGAGGGCGCCGGCCTGTACGGGGGCACGTCCGGCGATGGTGATCGTCGGCCCGGTCGCGGAAGCGCGTGCGGCCACCAGCGCCCGGACTTCGACGAAGGCCGGACCGGCCATGTTTGGCAGCGCCCAGACGGCGACGAAGGCTCCGATGAGCAGGGCGCCGACGGCGAGAAGGACGATGCGACCGGCCCTCGACCGGGCGAAGCCGCGGAAGCCCGGGCGAGATCCGAGGGAACCGGGCGAACCGCCATCAGCCATCGGACGATCCGTCGGCATCTGCCCTGCCACCGGGCTCGGCGGCCCGGGCCCGCAGGCGCAGGTTGACGCCGAAGAACGCCAGGGCGCCGATCAGCAGGAACGCGACGGCGAGCGAAGCCCAGCCTTCGTAGGGCGCGGATCCGCGGCCGATCGAGCCACCGTAGTTCGGGCCACTCTGTCCCGGAGCGGAGCCGGGCGAGATGGAGGATGTGGCGGGCGTCGGCGATGTGGCGGCCGGCGAGGCAGACGGCCCTGCTACTCCGACCGGCCCGGGAGCGCCCGTAAGACCTGCGAGCACCTGGAGGTAGCGCAGTCCGTAGTTGCTGCTCGGCTCAACGTATGAGGCTTCGGTGAACTCGTTCCAGCTGATCACGGCCATACCGTCGGGGTTTGTCGCCTTAGCATCATTCCAGGCCGCAGTAAGGGTCGCGCCGTTGCGCCTGTCGACTACCGTCGTCCCGCCGTTGAGCTGGCCGTCGAAACCGACCGACGCCGGGGCGAGCCACAGTCCGTTGCTCGAATGGACGGCCGCCGCGAGCGCGGTCAAGCGGCTCTCGTAACCGGGCGTCGTCAGCGGGTCCGCAGAGGACCAGTAGTAGGCGTCGCCGTCGAAGAGGCTCGCCCGGGCCTGGTACGAGGCGGCGTCCTTCTCCGAGCCGAGCAGCAGCAACCGGGCCGGGGCGCCGAGCTGAGCGCGCACCGTGGCGATCTGAGCGTCGGTGAACCGCCAGCTGCCGGACCAGATGACCGCGGGCTTGCCGTAGAGATCGAAGACCGGGTCGGAGCCGTAGCTGTCGAGGAACCAGGCCAGGTCGGCGGCGACGTCGGCGACCGGTATCGGGTTGCGGTTGACGTCCAGGCCTTCGTAGATGAGTACCAGTTTGAGGCCCTGGCGACGGCATTCGGCGACGAGGTCGGCCAGGGCCTGGTCGAGTTGCGGAGTGTTCTTCCAGCTCGCGATGAAGGCGGTGACGCCACTTGCCCGGGCCCAGGTCACGTGCTGCGCGATCACCGCCGGATCGGTGCTCGTGTACGGGCCGAGCGACGGCGCATCGTTCTTGTTGTGTGTCCAGCTGACCGAGTTGAACCACATGTAGTAGTAGGCCAGGACGGGAGTGGGGGCGCTTCCTGCTGCCGGAGTGGAGGGCGCCGCCGCCCGTGCGGGCGGCGGCGCCGCGGCCGGCAAGAGGAGTGCGCCCGCCAGCGCGGCCGCCACGGCCAGCGTGGCTGCCATCCGGATCGGGCGACTCAATCGATCGAGAGGGTGCATGGCGACGCGTGGCGGCGGATCAGGTGGTCGGCTCGCCCGCGACGGCCGGCTCGTCGATGGTGGCCGGCTCGTCGATTGGTGCCGGTCCGCCCAGGGCTCGCCGCGCCGCTTTCCTCCGGCCGCGACCCCAGATGAGCGACCACCGTCCGATCAGACCCAGCAGCAAGGTAACCCCGAGCAGGAGCCCGGCCGCCAGCCCTATGTCGGTCATTGTTATCACTCGGAGGGTCGCGTCCTGGGGCTTGGACAGGGCGACGGGTGTGGGCGGCGTGAACGCCGACGACGCCAGCTTCAACTGGTACTGGCCCCTTGGCAGGTTGTAGAAGTTGACGGTTCCGTTGCTGCCGATGGCTTGGGTAGTGACGTAGCCGTCGGGGTAGGTGAGCTGGAGCCTGCCCGAAACCGGCGATCCGAACAGCGCGTCGCGAGTCTGAACGGTCATCCCATACAGGAGCACCTGGATCGTCCACGTTGCGTTTTCGGCCGGTGTCCAGGATTGCTGGCCCCGGTTGATCACTTCGGCGCCGTGGATCTGGACTGAAAGGGCGCGGTAGGTGATCGGCGAGACGACCAGCTGGCCGCCGGCGCGGATGGTCGTGGACGCCGTCCACCACACGTCCGTCGCCCCGGTCTGCTGGTTGAGGACGACGTCGTCGGCGCCGGTCCCGTTGCTGAACTGGGCCTGCTCGACGAGGGTCGGGTCCACGGGTTGGTTGCTCAAATCCACGAAGTTGACGGCCGCCCGATAGGCAACTCGAAGGCCGATGGTGTAGGTGGCCGGGCCGACTATGTCGACGGTGCGGTTGGCAGTGAAGACGTCATCGAGCCAGCGCACGAAGCTGGCCCTGATCGAAGGGTCGACCGAACTGCCGTTGAGGTCTGAACTCAGCTGGTAGATCCCCGATTGCGGAACGGGCAAGGCCGCGACACCGTCGGGCCCCGTCAGGGCCGAGGCGCTCCCGAGAGTGAACCTGAGGCCGGGCAAGGGCGGGACGGTCACGATCTGGATAGCCGCCGTCAGGATTGTCAGCGTGTCCTTCGCCGTGGAGCCCGCCCACCCGTGTGAGCCGCCGAACAGGACTCCGACGGCGTAGTTACGAGCCTGTTCGAGCTTCTTGCCCTGAACGGTGAACGAGACCTGGCCGTTGGTGTCGGTCAGGGCGCTGTGGATCTCCTGGCCATCGAGGAAGAGGCTCAGGTGCTGACTCGGAACCGGCGTTCCGAAACGATCCTTGAGGATCGCGACGACCACCACATCCTTGCCGATCACGCTGCCGGTGGGGATCTCCACCGAGACTCGAGTAGTGAGGCCGCCGGTCACTGCGGGCTTGGGCAGCGGCGGGATCGGCGTCGCGACGGGCGTGGGAACCGGCGTTGGCGCCAGTGTGGGAACCGGCGTTGGCGCCAGTGTGGGAACCGGCGTTGGCGCCGCGGTCGGAGCGAGAGTTGGGACGGCAGTCGGCGCCGGCGTCGGAGCAAGAGTCGGTGCGGCAGTCGGCGCCGGGGTCGGTGCGGCAGTCGGCGCCGGGGTCGGAGCGGCAGTCGGCGCCGGGGTCGGAGCGGCAGTTGGAGCCGCCGTCGGCGCCTGGGTGGGCGCGGCGGTCGGAGCGGCCGTGGCCAACGGGGAGGGCGTGGCCAGGGCGGCCATGGCCGCGGGCGCCGTGATCAATATCGCGACGACGATGATGGCCATGAAGACCAGCCGCGGTCTCGTCCACCCCATGCGCAACCAGCGATTCGATTCAGGGTTCACTTCTGGGCCTCGCGCTTGATCCAGCCCCCCGCGCTACCAGGGCGCTTCAGGAGAAGAGTGCCGCAAAGGATCGCCAGCGCGACCACGACGGCGTAGATGGCTAGCAGGAGCGGGCGGTTGTGGGTGTCCAACGAGACTTGCGTCGGATAGGTCTGCGCCGGGAAGACCGGGGCCGCCGGCGTTCTGGTCAGATCGAGGGCGTCTGCGATGCTGTTGGCCGTTGCGTCGCGACCGGTCAGCGGCGCCAGCGACCAGTTGTCCTCGATGAACTTCAAGACCGACGTGAAGTCATAGGTGGTGTTGTCGATGGTGCCCGTCTTCGCATAGGGCGAAACGAAGATCGCGGGGACTCTGAAGCCGTAGCCGTCGGCATCCACCTGCGGGGGCGCAACGTGGTCATACCAGCCGCCCCAGTCATCCCAGCTGAGGGTGAACAGGCTGCTGCTCCAGGCCGAGCTGCGCATCAACGATGTGACAGTTGCCGCGCCGAATGACTGGCCGACGGTGATGTCTCCGGGCGGGTGCTCCGACAGGCCGCTCGGGGCCAGGTAAGCGACTGCAGGGAGCGTGCCGTCGTTGAGGTCGGTGTAGTACTGCGACATGTCGACGATGTGTGAGGAAAGGGCCGGGTCGTCGATGAAACGACCGAAGTTGAGCATCGGGGCCCAGATCAGCTGGGCCGATTTCGCGGCCGCGGGGTCGTGGTTTCGGAAGTTGATCGCCGGGTCGTAGTTCTGAACGTAGAACTTCCACGACACGCCGGCCGCCTGGAGGCGGTCGAAGATGGTCGGGAAGTCATACCCGGTGGCGGGCAACGGCCCCCCGCCACGCGCGGCGATGGCGTACATGTGGTTGATCTCGCTCGAGCCCCAGGCCGAGCTGAAGAACCGCTGGGCCAGAACGTAGTTGCTCGCGAGGTTGTAATACAGCGGCAGGTCCGAGCCGTCGTAGTAGCCCATGCTCAGGTTCAGGGGCAGGTTGTATTGGGCCTGCGCGGCCGAGAAACCGTCCATCTTGCCGTTGTCATAAGCGCGCAGGGCCGCCGGCGTGCCGTGGTTCAGATCTACAGTGCGATGGCTCGAAAGATGGAACCTCGGGTAGCAGGTGCTGGCAGACGGGACCGGCGTGGGCGACGGCGTAGGACTCGGCGTCGCCCTGGACTTGGAGCTTGGCGCGGGGGCAGGAGTCGTCGGCGTCGCGGTCGGCGTCGCGAGCGGGTCCGGCGTTCGCGTCGGGGCGGGCGTAGGGGTCGGAATCCAGTTGGGCTGGCAGGTCGACGGCGGCTGCTCCACGCCCGGGAAGGCGGAGAAGTAGTTGTCGAAGGTGTGGTTCTCCTGCATCAGGAAGACCACGTGCTGGATCGGCTTATCGGAGGCGGCCACCTGGCCGGCGAACGCTAGGGGTGCGACGGCGAGGCCGACAGCGGCAGCCACGCCGGCCGCGACGCGAGCGAGCCGTGGGCGGTGCGTCAGGAACCCGGGGGCGAAGCCACTCACGGCCGGACCTCGTAGATCTGGATGACGACCTCGGTCGAGACGTTGCCAGAGTAGTCGCGCACCTGGGCGCGCTGCTGATACACAAGCGAGCCGTGGTAGCGGCTGATGTAGCGCCTCAGAAGACCGTCGAAGAAGGGCGAGCGCTGGGCCGACCAGATGTCGGTGGCGATGTACTGGATCTGGTTGAGCTGGAGAGCTCGGTCGGGGTTCGGTATCGGGTCGTAGGCGGGATTGCGGCGGAGTGGATTTGGGCTGACCGAGAGTCCGTAGGCGCGCCGCTGGCCGTAATACTCGACGATGTTGGCCAGCGTCGGCCCTTCGGTGAGAAAGGTCCCACCCAGGGGGACGTTGTCCCTGATCCACATCCCGGCCTCGCGGCCGCCGGGCAGACCGCCTGTGCCGGCGAGTGAGCTGGTCATGGTCGTCGTGTTGACCGCGAGTGCAGTCGGGACGGCGATGCTGCCCACCGTCACGACCAGCAAGGCCGCGGCAGCGCCGACGAGGGCGAGGCGCGGCGGCACGAACCGGCCACTATCCGACGGTTCGGCCCGCCTGTCGCCATCCGGCCTGGCCGCAAAGCGGATGAGGCGGTCAAAAGCCAGGCCGACCAGGATTGCGACCGCCGGGGCGATGGGCATCAGGTACTGATAGCCCTTCACCGGCCAAAGCTCGAAGAAGGCTATCGGCACGGCGAGCCAGGCAATCAGCAACCGATCCTCCCAATGGGCGCGTCGCACCGCGATGATCAGCCCCATGGCCGCAGTGACTACGACCAGCGGCCCCATCGCCCCCGGCAGGACGTCCGCGTAGAAGGTCCAGGTGTGATTGGGCTGGCGAAGAATCTCCCAGACCGCAAATGACTGGGCCGCGCCGGTTCCCTTGCCGATCAGAATCGCCGCCGGGTAGGGGCTGAACGCCACGACGAAGATGACGGCGGAGACGAGCAGCCGGCGAAGACCGATCCGGATCTGGGGCGTGAGCAGCAGGAACGCACCGACGACCGGTATGAGGAGGATCGCCGTCTCTTTTGCGAGCACTGTCAGGCCGCCTGCAAAGGCTGCCGTATACAGCCAGCGAGCCCGGCCGCCGGCGGAGTAGCGAGCCAGAAGGTAGATCGTGAGAACGAAGAGCGTGGTCTCGGGACCGTCCAGAAGGGCCTGTCGGGTGACGATGACGTGGTACGGCATCAATGCCAGCACAGTTGCCGCAATGAGCCCGGCGCGCCGACCGTACAGGAGGTTGGCCGTGGCGTAGCACAGTGCCACGCCGGCCAGCCCGAAGGCGACGGCGATCAGCCGTGGCGTCACGTCGTTCACCCCGAAGACGCGATAGGGCAGCGAGAACAGGAACTGCACGAGCAGCGGATGAGCGCGGAAGATCGCGAATAGCGAGCTGTAGAGCGGATCGCCGGCCAGGGCGGCGCCCTGGCCGGCATACACGGCTTCGTCGTTGTTCAGCCCGACGGTCGTGATGGCCCACAGTCGGACAATGGCGCCGGCAAACAGGATGCCAGCCAGCAGCACCGACGTTCGGACGTCAGCGAGGTCCGAGATCCGGGTGCGAGTGGCGATCGTCGGAGTGAAGATCGCCGTCCGCGGGATTCTCATCGATGGGAGCTGGCTGGCCGACAGAAAAGGGCGGTAAGGGCTCATTGCTATGACGTCCGCCTCGAATTGGGCGACCGTACGTGCGGGGAATATGGGCTCCGACCGCCTCCCGCGCGTCGAGCGAGCCGCGGGATGAGCCAGGTAATTGGACGTGACGGCGGCCGCCGAGGGCGAAGACCTGGGAGGGCCTTGGTCTCGACCGTAGGACTCCCCCAGGTACCGGTCTCGGCCGAAATCGCCTGGCTGCCTGGCGGTGTAGGACTCCGCCCCGTAGGACTCCGCCGAATAGCTTTCCGGCGCCCGGGATCCGAACGCGGCGGCCGGGACATATGCCGTATCGAAGACCATTACGGACTGCTCTTCGGGCTCGATCGGGATGCCGACCGGCTCACGATCCTGTGTCTCGATAGGGATGCCTATGGGCTCGCGACCCCCGTCGCCCAGGATAAGACGCGGCAGGAGCTCGCCCCATTCGTGGCCGCGCACTCGTAGCCGCCAGATCGTGACGTTGGCCATGGCCTGAGTCAGGAGTTCGCGCTCACGGGCCCGAAGCTGCTCGTAGTTGCGGCCGTCCATCAGGAACTGGGGCGCCAGGGTGGCGAATGGCGGGAAGCCATACGCGTCGTCGGTGTTTTCGATCAGCTGGTCGATCGCGGCTTCCAGAGGAACGCGTTCCTGGATGGGCTCGCCACGCTCCATGAGAAAGACGTTGGCGATCGGCGCCTCGGCCGCGATATGTGCGGGCAGGAGTGAGGTGATGTGGTACTTGGGCGGAGGAACGATGATCTGGAGGACGCTGTTGATCGACATGATCGGCACGTTCAGCGAGCCCAGGCCCTTGCCCACCGTGCGCCCGCTCTTGGAATGCACGCGGCTCTGGACCTGCAGCTGCAGGCGCTTCTTCGGACTGAGCGTGTTGACGTCTACCGCCCGGGTCATGGTGTGATAGGAAAGGGTCATCGGCTTGGGGAAGGTGAGGACCTTGCCGGCCGGGTCGATGATCGCCATGTCGTCGGAGATGAAGCGCCAGTGGCGTTCTCGGACCAGGTTGATGACCGTGCTGGTCTTGCCCGTATCGGTCTGGGCGGAGAGCAGCGTGGCCTTTCCCTCGACCTCCAAACCCGCGGAGTGGAGCAGCACGTAGCCCTTCGAGACCAGCACGAACCGCAGCAGCGCCTCGATCACGTTGGTGTAGAGGACGTGACGCGACAGCGAAAGCAGCGGCGATGCTTCGACTTCGATCGGATGTCCCATGGTCACGTTGAAGTCGGCGCCCAGGACGCCCAGATGCTCGCGGTAGGTGACGCGATCGCCATCGCGACGCAGGCGCACGCGGGTCGAGAACAGGGCCGCCACTCGGCGAGTGCGGATCCTGATGTCCGGTGGCGTCGTCATGCCCGTGCGGAAGTAGGAGAGCTCGGGCAGCTCGGAGTCCGAATCCAGACGTAGCAAGCCGCCGATGTCGTAGCGATACTCCGGAACGTCCACCCCCGAAGCGCCGGATTCGACCGCGTATGGGTCGGCCGCCTTCTTGCGCCAGACCCAACCGTCGGAAACCGCGAACCGCAGCGCGAACAGCGCTCCGAGCGCGATCAGGTTCGACCACGCCGGGCCTATGTGGGCCAGATCTGTGAGCAGCCACAGCATCGGCACGCGCAGCAGCAACAACGCGTTGTTCATGCCCGCGTAAGCCAGGTATCGAACCCAGGCGTGGCCATGAAACCGCCGTCCGGAGAAGGCCCAGAACTCGTTGCCGAGGAAGTTCCAGGTCGTCGACGCCTCCGTCGAGATGATTGCGGCAAGAACGAACCACACCGCTAGTTTGTCGACCAGGCCCACATAGACGAACTCGTTCACGGCGATGCCGGTGAACCCGACGAAGAGGAACTTGGCGAGGGCGAGGAGGCGCGGCGGTGTCAGCACACCGGCCTTGCCGAGCGTTTCAGCCTTCATATCCGTAACTCCGTGTTGGGCGCGTCCCATCGCGCCAAGGGAGCAGGGCTATCGGGTCTGCGTGACCCGCGTGCCCCGTGGGCGTTCGGGCGACCGATCAGAGGCGGCCCGGCTTCGTTGCCGGCACCTGACCTCGAGCGGCCGCCCAGCGGAGCGCGAGAACTACTTTGAGAGCCTCCAGGACAATTCCCCGACTCATCTTCGAAGCGCCTTCACGACGCTCCTCGAACGTGATCGGGACCTCGACGATGCGACTGCCCAGCCTGTAGGCGCGGTAGGTCATCTCGATCTGAAAGGCGTACCCGCCGGCATGTACGGCATCGAGGTCGATCGACTGCAGTACCTGCGACCGGATTGCTTTGAAGCCGCCCGTGAGGTCCCGATAGGGCAACCGCAGGACGATGCGGGCGAAGAGGCTGCCGCCCTTGCTGATGAACCTGCGCACAGGATTCCAGCGCGGGATGACCCCGCCCGGCACGTACCGACTACCCAGCGCCATGTCGGCCTGGCCGGTCAGAAGGGGTTCGAGCAGGGCGGGCAGATAACGAACCGGATGGCTGAAGTCGGCGTCCATCTGGACGACGATCTCGGCGCCCCGGGCGGAGACGTTGCAGAAGCCGTCGACGTAGGCTCGTCCGAGGCCCTCCTTGGCCTCCCTGTGGAGGACGGCCACGTTGGACCGCTCGGCCGCCAGTTCGTCAGCGATCGCGCCCGTCCCATCGGGCGAGTTGTCGTCAACGATCAGAACGGAAGCCTCCGGTATCGTGGCCAGGATCGCCTCGATGATCGGCCGCACGTTGTCTTTCTCGTTGTATGTCGGGAGCACGAACCAGATGCGGGGCATCGAGGTGGACATGCAATAGCTCCTCCGATCGGGCGACGGCGACTGCCAGGCGCGGCACTGTACCGCTCGCCCGGTCGGCCGGCGAAGCCCCGTTCCAGGTTTAGGGCCATCGCCTTGAAACCGTTGCGGCAGGCGGAAGGAGTCCGCGAGTGGGCCTACCGAAGCCGACGGGACGAGCCGTGCGTTCGGGTCGGCGGTCGCCCTACTCGATCGGTCCTGCCCGAATAGGTCGGCGGGCATTGCGCAGACGTTGCACGGACGTCACATGCCCACCCTTTGGGATTGGCCCTTTCGGCCAGGGTCGGTAATCGGACGGCCTTGTGACAAGCGTCCAGCCGAGCTGCCAGGTTGGCGCGCGATAGTCGCGGTTTCCGCGTCGCGGATCGGGGAGCCCGCCAGGCAGGACGTCGCTACTAATTAGTACCACCCTACTCCAGTATATCGGCGCAATCGTCCACCGCCCTCGGGGCCCCCGCAGGGTGGATGTCCGCCCGGATTTCATGCGAATCGCAGAGGGAAATCGAATGCGGCAAGGCGATCCCGCCGCCCGCCCCAATGACCCACCGAAGGTTTCGGTCGGTCGGGCATCCAGGTCGCGGCGTTCGCGCCGCACGGGTCTCCTTCTGATCGCTTCGACGGTGCTGGCCTGGCTGGTGATCGTCCCGGCGACGCCGCGCCCGGTGGCAGCGGCCGGCGATCCAGTAATCGCCGCCGCAGGAGACATCGCCTGCGACCCGGCGGACGCCCATTTCAACGGCTCCACAAGCTCCTTATGCCAGCAGAGGGCGACCGCGAACCTGCTCGCAAACGGCAACTTCGCCGCGGTGCTGTCGTTGGGCGACAACCAGTACTACTGCGGAAGCCTGGCCGCGTATCAGCAGTCGTACGACCTGAGCTGGGGCCGGGTGAAGGCCATCACCCACCCCGTGGTCGGCAATCACGAGTACCTGACCCACGGAGGAACCACTCCTTCGACGGGCTGCGACACGACCAACAACAACGCCGCCGGCTATTTTGCCTACTTCGGGTCGGCCGCAGGTCCCCAGGGAAAGGGCTACTACAGCTTCAACGTCGGCGCGTGGCACCTCATCGCGCTCAATACCAACTGCAGCAGCGTCGGAGGCTGTTCTACCTCTTCCCCCCAGGGCAAGTGGCTGGCTGCGGACCTCGCCGCCCACGCCAATCAGTGCACGCTGGCCTACTGGCACATCCCGCTGTTCAGTTCGGGCGGCCGGGCCAACAACAACAGCTCAGGTTTCTGGCAGCTGCTGTACGCCGCGCACGCCGACATCGTGCTGGACGGCCACGACCACCTCTACGAGCGCTTCGCGCCTCAGACCCCGGCCGGAGTAGCCGATCCGACGAAGGGCATACTGGAGATCACGGTGGGCACCGGCGGCGCGGACCACACTTCCGTAACCACTGTCGCTGCCAACAGCGTCGTTCGGAATTCGACCACTTTCGGCGTTCTGGCGCTGACGCTGCACGCGGGCAGCTACGCCTGGGCGTTCAAGCCGACAGCGGGGACCTTCACCGACAGCGGCTCGGCCACGTGCCATAGTGCGACCGCCGCCCCGACGCCGACTCCGACCGCCGCCCCCACGGCTACCCCGACCGCTACGCCGGTGGCAACGGCCACGCCCGCCCCCGCCACGACGACATTCGCTCCCGCCGCAGACAGCTACGTGGACGCGTCCGCGCCTACCACCACGCACGGCACCGCGACGGCTTTGCGCGTCGACGCATCGCCGGTCGTGCGGTCCCTCCTTCGGTTCAACGTGACCGGCCTGACCGGGACCCTGACCAGAGCGACCCTTCGCGTCTGGGCCACCAGCGCCCAAGCGACCGGCTACGACGCCTATTCGGTGGCGGATAACACGTGGGTCGAAACCACGGTCGACGACGCCAACGCGCCGCCTTTCGGTGTCAAGCTCGGCAGTTCCGGCGCAGTTGCCGCCGGCACCTGGACCAGCGTGGACGTCACTTCCGACGTCACCGGCGACGGGACCTACAGCCTCGGCCTATCGACTACCAACAGCACGGCGCTGGCACTCTCGTCGCGTGAGGGCACCAACCCACCTCAGCTGGTGATAACGACGACAGGTGGCGCGGCCGTGCTCCCGCCCGTGCCCCCAAGCCGTCCCAACCCGCCCAACCCGATACTTCCCGCTCTGTATCTTCTGATCCCGGTTATGGTCCCGAGTCTTCTGGCCGTGGACCGGCTGACCGGCCGGCGATTCCTGGGCGGCCCGCGAAAGGGAAACGGCACGCCGGCGCCGGGGCTCCTGGCGCTCGCCCAGATGGCATTCTCGCGTCGAAGTCTGGCCCGTCGGGCTCTCGGGCTCAAGACCTGATCGACCGCGCCGGGGTGGCGTATCTCCGCGGCGCCATATCCCGGCGTGCGGACGCGTAACCAGTTCGAAAGGCTCACCGGCCGAAAGTGCCGGCATGAACGACAACCGCGCTCCTCATGGCCTCCGCCCGGGCGCGTCCGGGCCGCTCGCACATCTATCCAGAGCCGCCACGAAGCAGATCGGCAGCTTCGCGGCCATCGGCGTCGTGTCCACGGCGGCCTACGTCGGGCTGTATGCCGCGCTGCGAAACCTCCTGCCGGCGGCCGCCGCCAACGTCGTGGCGCTCGTGATCACGGCTGTGGCAAACACCGCTGCGAACCGGCGCCTGACTTTCGACGTTCGAGGTCGCGACGGCCTCGCCCGTCACCACGTCGCGGGTCTGGTCGCCCTGGCCGTGGCCCTGGTCATGACCTCGGCGTCGCTCGCCACGCTCGGCGTCGTCGCTCCGCGGCACGGCCGTGTGACGGAGATAACCGTCCTCGTCGCCGCGAACGCGGCCGCGACGCTCGTTCGTTTCCTGTTGCTCCGCCTCGCCATCGAGCGGGCTTCGGGCGTCCGCCGGCCGGCCGAACCGGCCCCTGCATTCGCTACTCTCTCAACGTCGGAAAGGACACGAGGATGACCGCCATCGCCAGACCAGCATTCATGCCGCGCATCCGGCCGGCGGAAGGCCTCCGCAGTTTTGTCCGCGGCAACATCGACGAAGCCGTCTGGGTTCGCCCGGTCTTCTTCGGAGTCCTGACCCTCGCGGCCGTGCTGTACCTGTGGAATCTGACGGTCAGCGGCTATGCCAATACGTACTACTCGGCAGCCGCCCTTGCCGGCTCGCAGAGCTGGTCGGCCTGGTTCTTCGGCAGCTTCGACGCTTCCAACTTCATCACCGTCGACAAGCCGCCGCTCTCCACGATGGTCATGGGCCTCTCGGTCCGGATCTTCGGCCTGAGCTCGTGGAGCGTTCTCGCGCCCGAGGCGTTCGCCGGCGTGGCCACCGTCGGCGTGCTGTTCCTGGCAGTCAAGCGGTCGTTCGGCCCGGTTGCCGCGCTCATCGCCGCGGTCGTCATGGCTCTGACGCCGGCCGCAGTCCTGATCTTCCGCTTCAACAACCCCGATGCGCTGCTGACGCTTCTGCTGGTGACGGCCGCCTGGGCGCTGCTCCGCTCGCTCGAACACGGCAGCTATCGCTGGATGACACTGGCGGCGGCGTGCGTCGGCCTGGCTTTCCTGACCAAGTACCTGCAGGCCTACCTCGTGCTGCCGGGCTTTGCGCTCGTCTTCGGTTTCGCCGCCGACACGACCCTGCGGCGCCGTCTCATCGGTCTGGTCGTGGCGTTCGCGACGGTCCTGGCGGCGAGCGGCTGGTGGGTCGCGATCGAGGAGCTCCTTCCGGCAGGCAGCAAGCCGTTCATCGGCGGCAGCACGACTGGTTCGGCCCTGGACCTGATCTTCGGCTACGACGGTCTCGGCCGAATCTTCGGCGCCAGCGGGCCCGGTGGGGGCGGTCTTGGGGCGGGCGGTTTCAGCGGCGATGTCGGCCTGCTGCGCCTCTTCAACGACCAGCTATTCGGCGAGATCGCGTGGCTCATTCCGCTCGCTCTCATATGCCTCGTCGTTGGGTTGGGGATGCGCCGCTGGGCCCATCGGACCGACGCGGGCCTGGCCGGCTACCTGCTGTGGGGCGGCTGGTTCGTCGTGACGGCGATCGTCTTCAGCTACATGTCGGGTGTCATCCACTCCTACTACGCAGTCGCACTCGCGCCGGCCATCGCCGCTCTCGTCGGCGCAGGTCTGGTGGACTTGTGGTCGCTCCGGGCGCGGGTCTGGCTCGGCGGCATTGCCGTCGGATTGGTCTGCCTTGGGTCGGCCTGGTTCGGATCGACCTTGCTCGATCGAACGCCGAGCTTCGAGCCGGGGCTCGGGGCGGCGGCGATCCTGCTCGCGGCGATCGCCCTGACCGCGCTCGTCGTCGCGTCGCTGCCGCGGCTCGCGGGCAACGTGGCCGTGAAGCGGGTTGCGGTCGGGGCCGCGGCGCTGGGCATCTGCGCCACGCTGATCGCTCCGGCCGCCTACGCGCTCGACACTACCGGCACGGCCTACGGCGGCGGCGATCCCCATCCCGGTCCCGCGACGACCTCCGGGTTCGGCGGCGGCTTTGGTGGCGTGGGCGGCCCGGGCGGCGGCCTGTCGGCGGGTCAGACGGCGGGTCAGCCTGCCGGTTTGCCCGGCGACGGCGGCGGACTCGGCGGCAACAGCTCCGATTCGGCGCTGCTCAGCTATCTCGTTGCCAATCGGGGCGCGGCGACATGGATCGTCGCGGCCAACTCCGCCCAGGAGGCGGGTTCTATCGAGCTCGCGACGGGCCTCCCCGTCATGGCCATGGGCGGTTTCACCGGCTCGGATCCGGCGCCGACGCTGGACCAGCTCAAGAGCTACATCGCTTCGGGCAAGCTCCGGTTCGTGCTGGCCGGCGGCGGAATCGGCGGCGGGGGTGGCTTCGGCGGCTCTGGCGACAGCTCGAGCCGGACCTCGTGGGTGACGGGCACCTGCAAGCTCGTCGACTATGGAGGATCCGCGAGCCTGTACGACTGCGCCGGCGCGGCGTAGTCGGTCGACGCAGCGGCGCAGCGGCGCCAACGGGGGCGCCATAACCGTTTCGACAG
The DNA here is from genome assembly GCA_003152995.1 of Chloroflexota bacterium. Lineage (GTDB taxonomy): Bacteria > Chloroflexota > Limnocylindria > Limnocylindrales > CSP1-4 > Fen-1039. The sequence continues at coordinate 25,697 of PMBR01000127.1, forward strand.
GAGCGCCGGCAGAACATCCCGTCATGCTCCTCCGTGCCGCGATCGTCGCCATCCGCGCGGTGCCGCCTCGCTCGGTCTTCCCCTTTCCGGGCGGGGCGGCGCCGGATTCCAACTTCGTTCCGACGTGGGCCGGCGGACGCACCGGCGGTACGATGAGGGGGCGGTTGCTGCCGGCCGCGGCGGGTGCCGCTCCGACATTCGGTAGGGAGACTCGATGCGCGTGCTCGTAGCCGAGGACGATCCCGGCCTGCGCGAAGTCCTGGTCCTCGGCCTCGAAGACCACGGCTATCAGGTCGACGCGGCCGAACGCGGCGACGATGCCATCGACCTTCTCAAGTTCTACGACTACGACGTCGCCGTCGTCGACTGGCGGATGCCCGGCGTGGAGGGGATCGACGTCGTCGCCTGGGCTCGCAAGCATGGCAAGCCAACGGCGATCCTGATGCTCACCGCTCGCGACGCACCGCCGGACAGGATCCGCGGCCTCGACGCGGGTGCCGACGACTACCTGGTCAAACCCTTCGACTTCGGGGAGCTTCTGGCCCGGATCCGTGCCTTGCAGCGGCGGCCGCGCGGCGTGGATGCCCCGGTAATCGTGCGCGGCTCTCTGGCCCTGGACCCTGTCCGCCGCGAAGTCACCGTCGGCGATCGACCGCTCGGGATCACCGCCACGGAGTTCAACATCCTCGAGCTGCTCATGCGGCGCTCGCCTGCGGTCGTCGACCGGAAGGCGATCGCCGAGCACGCCTGGCGCGACGAGACCGACCCGCTCGGCTCGAACGCGATCGACGTCCAGCTCAGCCGGCTGCGGGCCAAGCTTCCGGCCGCCGGGGTTCGAATCGTGACCGTCCGCGGCGCCGGCTACAGGCTGGAGGAAGCATGAGGACGTTCGGTCGGGGAGGCGGAAACAGCCGCCCCCAGAGCAGCCAGGGCCCGTCCGTGGCGATGATCACCATCCGCGTGGCCATGGCCGCCAGCGCGATCGTCGGCATCGCCTATCTCGTGATCGCCGTGGTGGTCATCATCTTCGTCACCAACAACCTGACGTCGGACATCGACAACCGCCTCAACCAGGCCCTTGCCCCGGTGCCGATCCAGCCCGGCCCGGATCAGCCATTCGGACCGGCCGGCTCGCCAAACCGACCGTTCGGGCCTCCGGTCCTGCTGTGGCGGATCAACCCGACCGGTTCGGTGGAGAGCTTCAACACCTCGAACGTCGATCTGCCGGTCGCCTACCGCAATGCCGTCGGACCGGAGACGGTCTCGATCAGCGGCGTCGACGTCCGGATCCAGGGAGCCTCTCGCGGCACCGACTACGTCGTCGTCGGGTTGACGATGGACAACTTCACCCAGACCCAGTCGACTCTGATCGTGGCCGAGTTCGGGATCGGCTGCGCGTTGCTGATGGTCGTCTTTCTGGGCGCGGTGGCGGTCGGCCAGAGAGTCGCGCTGCCGATCGATCGAGCACGCCGCCGCCAGCTCGAATTCGCGGCCGACGCCTCGCACGAGCTGCGGACGCCTCTTTCGGTCATCGAAGCCCAAACGAGCCTGGCTCTCGCGAGAGAGCGAGATCAGGGCCGGGATTCGAACGCTTTCAAGCGGATCGACTCCGAGCTGCAGCGAACCCGCCGGCTGGTGGACGACATGCTCTGGCTGGCCCGGTTCGACTCAACTGGTGGGCAGCCCGACGCCGAACCGGTCGACCTCGGCGTACTGGCCGCTCAGGCGGCCGACCGATTCGGGGCGGTGGCGGAGGCCCGGCATCAGAAGCTGACCGTGAACGCCGCGGCGGGCGCGGAGGGGGTCATCGTGACCGCCTCGCCCGAGTGGCTCGATCGGCTTCTCGGTGTGCTGCTCGACAACGCCTGCAAGTACTCGCCGGAGGGCGGCGCCATCCAGGTCACGGTTGCCGGAGAGGGACGCCGCGTGCGCCTCACCGTCGACGATTCGGGTCCCGGAATCCCGGCCGAGGAGAGGAGCCGGGTCTTCGACCGCTTCCATCGGGTGACGGACGCTCCCGGCGGCGCCGGCCTGGGCCTCGCCATCGCCGATGCCATCGTCCACGCCACCGGCGGCCGCTGGACGATCGCGACGTCTCCCGCCGGCGGCGCGAGCATCTCCGCCAACTGGCCCCGTTCGGTCTCAGGCCGGCGCGAAATCCGAGCCTGATCGGTCGGGAGTCCGGGTCGCTTGCATTCACCTGGATATGGCGACCTTGCCGGCGGGATGAGTTCGCGGCCGTAATCCGTTCGAAAGCATGTCCGGTCGAAGCTTCGGCCATGACAGCGAACCGCCGCTCCGGCGCCACCGGCCACACCTCCAGACAACGCGTGTGGCTGAGGCGTGACGGGGCCGCGGCCCGCTTTGCTTGCCCCTCGACCAAGGAGTACGACCAATGAACACGCCCTTCGTTGCTGCCGGCACCGGCTCGGCTGAGCCGCCCGTGTGGGCGCCCGGCCTCGAGCAAGACGCTGCCGACGAGGCCCCGGAGATCGAAGTCGTGACGGCCCCCATTTCGAGGTCCACCGCCCGCAACCGACCTCGTCGCGCCAATTCGACGAGCGCACTGCTCGTAGTCGCCGCGCTAGTCGCCTTTGGCGGAGTTGGGTTCGCCGTTGGCCATGCCACCGCCAGCGGCCAGGCTGCGGCCAGCACCCAGAACGGCAACGCTGCTGCCGGCCAGTTCGGGCCGAACGCGAGCGGTCCTCCGGACGGCGGTCTTCGCGGCGGCTTCGGGGCTGCGACGGTGACCGGAACCGTAATCAGCGTCGCAACGGATTCGATCACGGTCAAGCTGGCAAGCGGTCAGACGGTGACCGTCGCCACGGGCTCATCGACCACGTATCACAATCAGACGGCCGGCTCGAGCACCGATCTCGCGGCGGGACAGACGGTTCAGGTGCAGACGTCGAACGGGACGAATCCCGACGCGAACGCAAGCGCCAGCCCGGGGACGCAGACCACTCGGACGGCAACCGAAGTGACGATCACATCTAAGTGACCCACTCATGCGGGCGCGGTCGGCCTGGTAGGGCCGCTCGCACCCGCGCCACCACGCGGCCCGCGGGAAAGCAGCCCGCGCTACCTCGTCCACCACGCGGCCCGCGGCAGGCTTTCGGCGGCGGGCCAGCCGGCCGTCCCCGGGCTCAGACCCGGCGGACCACTACGGACCCGGCAGCGTCGTCCCACCACGCGCGTTTCATCGGATTGTCTTGCGCCATGATCGCGGCGATTACGCCCGGGATCACCGGTAGAGTGCAGACGGCCCAAATGAGGAAGCGCAGCGTCGTAGATCCGACTCCCAGTGACGCGCCATCGGCCAGACGAACCACTCGCAGCCCCAGCACGCGCTGCCCGACTGTGCCCTGGAAGGCCCACCAGCATGTGGGCGGATAGGCGACGGCAAGGATGCACCAGGTCAGATAGGAGGCCGTAGCGCCGGTGGAGTAGACGTCGTGAGTGACGTAGTGCTGGACTCCAAATGCCTCCGCCACGAGCGCGGCGACCATGAGCGCTATGACCATGAACACGAGATCGAGGAGCATGGCGCCGATCCGGGGGCCGATGCCGCCCCAGACCAATCCGGGAACGGGTCCGAACTGCATCGGCGCGCCCGGCCACGTGGCCATCGGATAGCCGAAGCCGGAAGGGACAGGGGGCGGCCAGACGCCGCCCGGTGCGTACCCCGGCGCCGGTGAGTAACCCGGGGCTGCAGGGTAGCCAGGGACCGGCGGGTACCCCGGTGCCGGTGAGTAGCCCGGTGCCGGTGAGTAGCCCGGTGCCGGCGGATATCCGGGTGCCGGCGGATAGCCCGGTGCCGGCGGATAGCCCGGCTGGGGACCGAATCCGGGAGTTACCGGGGGTTGCCATGAGCCCGGCCCGAAGCCCTGCCGCGGCGCGTATCCCGGTGCCGGCATAGAGCCCGGAGCAGGTACATAGCCCGGAGCCGGTGATTCGGGCGCCGCGGGTCCCCAGGGCGGCGGGTTCGTCCCCTGTGCCGCGATCGATTGCTGGGGCGGCAGTTGCTGCTGCGGCGGCAGCCCCACGGCATCCACGGGATCGGACGAAGACTCAGGCGCTGGAAGGGCCGACCAATCGGCGTTCGATCCCTCGTCCTGACCATCCGTCGTCATCGCCGTTCCTCCGACACTCCCCGGCGCGCTTTCGCGATCCGGCATGTGGTCGCTGATCGGGCCCGGTTCCGGCGCCGTCTGCGCGGCCGCCTCCATCGTAGCAGCGGCTCGGGACCCCGGCGGGGCCTGCAGGCTCTCTGCTGCACGGCTCCGCAGGTTGCGGCCAGTCCCCACCGATCGGCCGGGGAGGCTTTCGAGGCATTCAGAGCCGCTTCAGTCTTTGGCGGCACGATCGAGAAAACAAGGTTGGGTGGTTGAGATGAATCGCACCGGCGCAAGGCGCCTTGTCTTCCTGCTTCTCGTAGTTGCGGCAGTGGCCGTCGTCGGCGCCGCAGCGTACAACGTCGGCCTGGGTGCCCATGACGGAGTGGCCCGCCCGATCTTCGGAATGGGCCGCGGCTACGGCGGCGGGATGGGCTTTGGAACCGGCTTCAGCCTCTTCGGGTTGTTCGGGGCGCTGCTGATCGGCTTTCTCGTGGTCTGGCTTTTCGTGGCGCTCCTGTCCGGATCCGCCGGCGCCGGGCGATTGCCCACCGACCCGGTAGCCGTCGACAGACTCCGCGAACTCGCTGAGATGCACGACAAGGGCACCCTCACGGACGACGAGTTCACTGCGGCGAAGCGCAAGATGCTCGGCCTCTGACAGACCCGCACGCACCGAACGGCGATCTTCTCCGCGACGTTCCGGCCGCTTTTGAATATGCTGGGCGACGGCGCCGCTGACGGACGCCGGCTCGGGATGGTCGATGCAGCGGAGGTGGCTTTCTGTGTCCGGCTTCAAGGCTTTTCTGGTCAAGACCAACGCTCTGGCTCTGGCGGTCGGCGTGATCATCGGAGTGGCGATGGGCAACGTCGTCACGTCGCTGGTCAACGACATCATCATGCCGCCCATCGGCATGGCTCTCGGCAGCCTGGACTTCTCGCAGATGAAGATCGTGCTCAAGGCGACCGGCGATCCCAAGACGGAGGTGGCGATCCGCTACGGCAACTTCGTCAACATCATCATCGCCTTCGTCGTGATCGCGCTTGTCGTCTACGTTGTCGCGTCCCTCTTGCTCCGCGACGCCCCCGCGGACCCCGAGCCCCCGACCAAGACCTGCCCCTTCTGCAAGGAGACCGTGCCCGCCGACGCGACCAAATGCCGCGCCTGCACGAGCGCCATCTGACGGCTGCGCGCGGTGGCTCGCCTGCGCTGAGCTCAGGCGCCGGCGGCCGAGAGCACGAAGTCCGTGCCGAAGGCGACCAGCAGCCCGATGGTCAGCGATAGACCGGTGACCATCGGCAGCGAGAAACGACGAGAGGCGGCCATCATCTCGTTGAAGACGAATATCAGCGCCCCCGCAGCCAGGCCCAGGAACAGGATCGAGAGCACGGGCGAGACAAAGACATAGCCGGCCAGACTGCCCATGAACGTCGGCCCGCCACCCACGACTCCGGCCAGGCCCAGGAATCCCCAGCTCGGCCGCTCGCCCATTCCGAGCGGCGCGCCGATCGCGAACCCCTCCGTCGCGTTGTGCAGCGCGAATCCGATGACCAGTATCAGCGCCAGGCTCGTGGCCCCGGTCGCGGCCGATTGCCCGATCGCCAGGCCCTCCGAGAAGTTGTGCAGACCCAGGCCCGTCGCCGTTCCGATGGCCACTTGACGAGGCGTGAGCGCGACTTTCTGGCCGCGGCCGTGCATCCGCTGCGTCAGGTACGTGACCGACAACAGGCCGAAGGCGACGCTTCCGCATAGAGTCGCGCCGTCCACGGCGAAGTCCGATACGCCCGAACCGGCACGGGCCGCCTCGAGGGCGGCGTTCACCGGCCGGATTGCCTGCGACAGCACGTCATAGATGAGGAACAGGACAACGCCCGCGGCGGCGGTGGTCAGAGCGGCGCGGGCGCTCGGGGAGAGGCCGCGGAGCCTGCCCACCGGCAATCCCAGGAAGATCGTTCCCCCGGCGAACGCCGCCAGGGCTACGGTCTGGGCAAAGCTCATCGGGCCTCTCTGGGGTATTGGACCGCAATTCTGAGTTAGTTAGTCGGAATTGGCGGTCATGCTACCGGCAGCGTCGCGGCCGGTCAAGATCGGCGTCGGTCGCGGCCGCGAGGCGGCACAGGCACCGCGACGGAGCCGCGCCGCAGCCGAGCCCCGAGCCCGAGCCGAGCCGGAGCCAACCCGACTGCCGGCGCCGAAAGGCGAGCCCGAGCAGAAGCGACTTGCGCTCAGCGGACCTGGAAGGAACGCTTGGCCAGGCCGAGCCAGTAGCCGTCGATGGTGAACCTGGGTGCATCGCCGGGCTCGGTGGCCGCCCCCAGCGCCACGAAGAGCGGCGCGAAATGCTCGACCGTTGGGTGCGCGTACGGCATCCCGGGCGCTCGAACGCGGAAGTCGAACAGCGCGTCGAGATCGCCCCGCGCCAGCGTGTCGGCGGCCCAGAGATCGAATTCGACCGACCATTCGGGGGCGCCCGCCCGGCCGTCCCAATACTCGTGGAGGAAGGGCAGACCGTGGGTCATGAACCCGCTGCCCATGATCAGCACGCCCTCGTCGCGCAGGGGCGCCAGGCGCCGGCCCAACTCGAACAAGTGCGCCGGCGCCAGGTCGGGCATCGAGATCTGGAGGACCGGAATGTCGGCCTCCGGGTACATCGGGATGAGGGGCACGTAGGCGCCATGGTCCAGGCCACGTTCCGGCCGTTCCGCGACAGGCTCGCCGGGCGGCATCAGGGCCTTGACCCGCGCCGCCAGATCGGGCGCGCCGGGGGAGTCGTAGCGGACGCGGTAGTAGCGCTCCGGGAAACCGTAGAAGTCGTAGACGAGAGGAACGGGCGTCGTGGCGCCGAGCGTCAGGGGCGCCGACTGCCAGTGGGCGCTGACGGTGAGAATGGCCCTGGGTCGCGGCAGCGCCCTGGCCCAGGCGGCCAGTTCGACGGGCCACGTCTCGTCGTCCAGCATTGTCGGCGCGCCGTGGCCGAGGTAGAGGGCCGGCATCCGACCGGGTTCGGCGGCGTCGGGCTGCGCGGCCGCGCCCGGCTCGTCGGTCGCCGACTCGGACGGCTCGACGACTGGATCATTCGAATCACGCATCGGAGGCGTCCCCGGCAGCGGTCGAGCAACCCGCCTCGGCGTTCATTCGCCTGGAGAGGGTCGCGAGCACGCGCGAGAGCGTGCGCTGATCCTCGACCGTCAGGACATCGAACAGGCGCTCGATCGAGCCCTGGTACGTCTGGAACTGCGCGGCGACGCGCTCTTGACTGCAGGTCAGCTCGACGAGCGTGACCCGCCGGTCCGTGGAGTGGGGCACGCGCCGGACCAGGCCCTCGCTCTCCAGCCCATCGACGAGCGCCGTCACGTTGCGGGGCGTGACGGCCAGTTCGCCTGCCAGGTCCGCCATCTTCTGCGGCCCGTGGCAATGGACGGCGTACAGCAACCGCAGGCGCGGAACGCTGGCCCCCGCTTCGACGGCCTTCCGGCCGGCCCAGCGGCCGAAGGCGTCCGCGAACGCCCCTGTCTGCAGAACCAGAGCCGCGACCGGCGACTCCGAATCGCTGCGGGGCGTTGTCATCCCGGCCTGCTGTGCCGGCTCAGAAGATGGTGTAGACATTCACTATGTTCCTTGGTATGGTTGCCGAGACAAGGTTACCACAGTAACGGTGAATAGCTACATCATAGCGGGCGGTACGAAGCCGACAAGCTGCCCTTGCCGAATCCACGGCTTGCCCCCGAAGTGCGGACTCGGAGCCCGGCAGCTGGAACACATGAAGGAAGCGCAAATATCCAAACGCCATCTTCAACGTCGTCCTGGCTGTCTTCGCTTTCGCGATTGCTCTGGGCCCGTTCGTCGTCAGTCCGTACCAGCTCAACTGATTCGATTCCGGGAGCTTGCACCATGACAGAGAACAGAACGATCGAACGCCTGCCGGTGAACGAGGCGTTCGCCGTGCCGGCGAGCCCCGACGCGGTCGACCGGGCCGCGGAGGCGCTGCGCACTCACGGGATCGACGCCCGAATCGTCGATGACGGCGCCCAGGCCCGCGAGTTGTTGCTGAGCCTGGTGCCGGAGGGTGTCGAGGTCGGGGAGGGCGCTTCGGAGACGCTCGACCGGATCGGCGTGACCGAAATCATCGAGAAGAGCGGACGCTTCGACGCCATCCGGCCACGGACGCGGTCGATGGATCGGGCGACCCAGATGCGCGAGATCCGCAAGCTCGGCGCCGCCCCGGATGTGCAGATCAACAGTGTCGCCGCCGTGACCGAGGACGGTCGAATCGTGATCGCGTCCATGACGGGCAGCCAGCTCGGGCCGATCGTGTTCGGGGCCGGCCGCGTGATCCTGGTGATCGGCTCGCAGAAGGTCGTTCCCGACCTGGCCACGGCTTTCCGTCGGGTGGAGGAGTACAGCTATCCGATCGAAGACGCCAAGATCCAGGAGGCCAGCGGGCGGCACAGCGCGATCAACAAGATGCTGATCCTCAACGCTGAGTTCGCACCGGGTCGAATCACGGCAATCCTGGTACGGCAGCCGGTCGGAGTCTGAAGCCGCGCTCCGGAACTGTGGCGAGCCGTCTGCCGCTCCGGCCGGGGAGCGACCGCAGCACGGGATCGCCCCGACGTGGCCGAGAGGGGATGCGCTTCTCGTCCGCACGGACTATTGCGACTGAGTCTCAACTCTGGTATCGTCCGGCCCTGCGGCAGGTCCGGCCGTGGCGGAGATTCCCGCCCGGTCCAGCGCGTGCCCCCCGTGGCACGAGGCGTTCGAGGCCGCGGCGATCGCATAGAGTGTCGGAGCTGGCGAGATGTTCGGTCGGGACCATGGAGTGAGACTGAGTCGCCTGACTGCGACCGCGCTGGCTACAGCCGCGATCGCAGCCGGATGCGTCGGCGCCCCGACAATTGGCGAACCCGGGAAACTGACCGTCGTTACCACCACGACGGTGTTCGCCGACCTCGTCTCCAACGTCGGCGGCGACCTGGTCTCAGCCACCAGCCTCGTGCCCAAGAATGCCGACGTCCACACTTTCGAGCCCCGACCGGCGGACGTCAGAACGATCGCTTCGGCGAAGTTGCTGGTGATGAACGGCCTGGGCCTGGACGACTGGCTGCGCAAGACGATCACGAACGCAGCGGCCGAGGGAACACCGCTGCTCCAACTTGGTGTCGACCTGCCCGGCGCGGCACTCCTGCCGGGTGACACTTCGGGCACGCAGAACCCGCATCTGTTCATGGATGTGAAGTACGCGGAGTTGTACGTGGACAGGATCGCCGCGGCTCTTGCGTCGGCCGATCCGGGGCACTCGACCGCATACGGTTTGCAGGCGGCTGCATACAAGCAGCAGCTCGAAACGCTGGACGGCTGGGTCCGAGCCCAAATCGCGACGATCCCCGAGCCGAATCGACGGATCGTGACCTTCCACGACGCATTTCCGTACTACGCCCGCGAGTACGGCATTACGATCGTCGGCGTCGCCGTGGAGGCTCCGGGCCAGGATCCCAACGCGGGCTATACGGCCCAACTCGTCGCGGCCATCAAGAACGCAGGAGTGAAGGCCATCTTCAGCGAGAGCCAGTTCCCCACCAAGCTCATCGATCAACTGGCGGCGGAGGCGAACTGCAAGGTCGTGGCCAATCTCTACGACGACGCGCTGGGCGATCCGCCGGTGTCGACGTATGAGGGATTGATCCGCTGGGACACCACGCAACTCGTGCAGGGGCTGAGCTGATGAGCGGCTCGATCGGCGGTTCTCCGGCATCTGCGGGCTCGCCCCCCACTCCCGCCGCCCCGATCACTCCCGCCGCCCCGGCGGCCCCGGCGCCGCAGGCCCACGATCACGCGACGGGGCCCAAGGCCGGTGGGCCGATGGAGGCCGTCGGCGTCCCGGTTCCGGCGATCCGTCTGGCGGGGGTCACGGCCGGCTATGGCGATCGGGTGGCGCTCGAGGACGTCGATCTCGAGATTCCGGCCGGGGCCCTGGTTGCGGTCGTGGGGCCGAACGGCGGCGGCAAGTCCACGCTGCTCAAGCTGATCGCCGGAGTCCTGAAGCCCTGGACCGGCACGGTCGAGGTGTTGGGCGCCCCGGCTGGGCGCGAGGCTCACCGCGTGGCGTACGTGCCCCAGGCGGAGCTCGTCGATTGGTCGTTCCCCGTCAACGTCTGGAACGTGGCGATGATGGGCCGCTATCCACGCCTGGGGCCGCTGCGCCAGCCGGGCCGGGCCGATCACGAGGCGGTCGCGGCGGCGCTGGAAAGAGTGGGCATGCTGGACCGGGCCCGCACACCGATCGGCGCGCTCTCGGGCGGCCAGCGGCGCCGCGCTTTCCTGGCCCGGGCAATGGCCGCCGAAGTGGACCTGTACCTTCTCGACGAGCCGGTCACCGGCGTCGACGTGCCGACCCAGGAGGCGATCATGGAGCTCCTCACCGCGGAGGCGGAGAAGGGCAAGGCCGTCGTCGCAACTACGCACGATCTCGGCGCCGCTGTGCGGCACTTCAGATCGATCGTGGCCGTCAATCGCCGCATCGTGGCGTCGGGTCCGGCGGCGCTGCTGACCAACCCCGAGATCCTGTCGCAGACCTACGGCGGCCATCTCCTCGTGCTGGGCGACAACCTGGGCATTCTGGACGACTCGCATCACCACGACGACCCTGCTGGTTCCGAGCGGCATTTCCACGACGATCAGCGGGGGGGCCGGTCGTGAACATCGTCCTCGATCCGCTTTCGTACCCGTTCTTCGTGCGGGCGGTGGTGGCCTCGTCGATCGTCGGGCTTGTGTGCGCCACGGTCGGCAGCTACATGGTTCTGCGAGGGCTGGCGTTCATGGGCGACGCTCTGAGCCACTCCGCGTTTCCTGGGGTCGTGGTGGCGTACCTGATAAAGGTGCCTTTCTACTTCGGTGCGTCGATCGCGGCTGTGGGGACGGCTCTGGCGATAGGCTGGGTCACCCGGCAGGGCAAGCTTCGCAGCGACACCGCCACGGGCGTTCTGTTCGCCGGGATGTTCGCCCTCGGGGTCTTCCTGTTCAGCCTGATCCCCAACTACGTCGGCGATCTCTTCGGGTTTCTCTTTGGCGAGGTGCTGGGCATAGGCTTGAGCGACTTGATCTCGCTGGCGGTCCTCGCGGCGCTGGTGCTCGGCACGCTGGTGCTGCTCTGGAAGGAGCTCCTGTACGCCACGTTCGATCCGCTCGGCGCCGCCGCGTCGGGGTTGCCGGTCGGGCGCCTGGACTACCTGCTGCTCGCCCTGATCGCGCTCACGATCGTCATCAGCCTCCAGTCGGTAGGGATCATCCTGGTCGTGGCGATGCTGGTCACGCCCGCGGCAACGGCCCAGCTGATCTCGAAGAGCTTCGGCCGCCTCGTCGGGATAGCCGGCGCGATCGGCGTGTTCTGCCCGATCGTGGGGCTGTACGGCAGCTACTGGCTCAATTCGGCGAGCGGCGCGACGGTGGTGCTGGTCGAGAGCGCGGTTTTCTGCATCGTCCTGGCGGTCACCCTCGTGGTCGAGCGGGTCGGGCATCCGTCGGCGCCGGCAGGCGTCTAACCGATCGGCCGGCGTCCCCGAGTTGGCGCCTCGGACCGACCGCCGGCCCGGCCCGCGCGGCTCAGGCCGAAGTTGCCGCCTGACAGGCCGGGCACAGACCGAAGAGCTCGACCCTGTGGCGGTCGACTTTGTAGCCGGTCTGGCGCTCGACCTCGGCGATGATCGGCGTCATGCCCAGCCCTTCCAGATCGACCGCGCGCTGGCAGCGGGTGCAGACCAGGTGGTGGTGATGGCGCGTCGTCTCGCACCGGACGTACGAGTGAGCCCCGGTCGGGAGGTCCAGCCGCTCCACTGCGCCCAGGCCCACGAGCAACTCGAGAGTTCGAAAGACGGTCGCGCGCGCCACCCCCAGCTTGCGTCTCTTCGAGTCGGCGACGAGGTCCGCGGTTTCGAAGGCTCCATCTCGAGTTGCGATCAGCTCTGCGACGGCGCGTCGGGACCCGGTCATGCGATGCCCGGCGTCCTCGAGCGCGTGAACCAGCTCGGCGGCACGCGGATCGTCGATCGATGGTCGAGTCTGCATGCGGGCCATGATAGGCCGCAAGCATCGGGACCGGCCCGGCGAGCCACCCGCCCCGGCGCCACATCGGCCCGGCGAGCCACCCCGGCCCGGCGCACCGCACCGGCCCGGCGAGCCATACCCGCCCGGGCGCCACCCCGGCCCGGCGCGCTACAGTTGAGTCGCCGGATCGGGCTGCACTCGCCCGCGGCACAGGAGATGCGGAATGCGACGATCGATGTTGGCCGGCGCGCTGGGCGGAATCGCCGCCGTGGCCGTCATGGCAGTGCTCGCCGCCGCGCTGATGCGGCGGATGATGGCCTGTGGGTGCTGCTCCGAGAAGATGGGCGCCTGCATGGAGAAGTGCGGCTGCGGCCGGCCCGAGGAGCCCGATCAGGCCGACCGCAGCGAAGATTCGGAACTGGGTAGTGAGCCCGGCTCCTAGGCGACGATAGCGGAGCGACTCAGTCGCTTGCGAAGAAGCGCGGCGCCGATCGGACAAGCGCCCGTGAACTCGGGCGAGGTCTGGAGCGGGGCCGGAGCGGACTCCCGGCGACCGGGCCGGTAGCCGAGCCGCGGGAACCACTCGGCGGCCGTCTCGGTCAGAAGGAACAGTTCGTCTACGCCGGACTGTCGGGCCAGTGCTTCCGCCTGTTCGACGAGGCGGCGGCCCAGGCCGATCCCACGATGGTCCGGCTCGACGCAGACGGATCGAAGCAGGCCGTCCGAACCGTAGATCTCGACCGCGGCGAAGCCGACGATGCCGGCATCCCCGCGCGCGACGAGGGCCGCTCCAAGGGCGAACTCGAGCCCGGCTTCGGGCAGGCCGTTCGCCGCCAGGAGGCCTTCGATCGCCATTCGATCGGTCGGTCGGGCGCGCTCGATCTCGATCATCCGCAGTTCCCGTTGCAGCCGCACGATCGCGCCGCAGTGCCGGTCGGCGCGATCGCCGGAACGGTCGCCGCCGCGCCATCTACCGGCTTCGTGGCCTTGACGATCACGCTGTACATGCCGTCGGCGACCTCATGGCTGACTTTCAGCGAGATGTCCGTCAGGCCCACCGCTTCGAGCCCCGAACCGAATTCGGAGAAGGAGAGCGCCCCGGCGATGCAGCCGGCATAGGAGCCGCGTGCGGCGCGTTCTTCGGGCGTCAGGCTGTCGCTGGCGACGATGTCGGTGATGCCGATCCGGCCGCCCGGCCGAAGGACGCGCGCGATTTCGCGGAAGACCGACGGCTTGTCGGCGGCGAGGTTCACCACGCAGTTGCTTATGACCACGTCGACCGACGCGGCAGGCAGTGGGATCGCCTCGATGTGGCCTTTGAGGAACTCCACGTTGGTGGCTCCGGCCTCGGCCGCGTTCCGCTGAGCGAGGGCCAGCATCTCGTCGGTCATGTCCAGGCCGAAAGCGCGGCCCGTGGACCCGACGCGCTTCGCGGAAAGCAGCACGTCGATGCCGCCGCCCGAGCCGAGATCGAGGACGCGCTCGCCCTCACGAAGCTCCGCCACGGCGATCGGGTTGCCGCAGCCGAGCGAAGCCATTACGGCGGCGTTCGGCAGCTCGTCGCGCTCGAGAGCGGAGTAGAGCTCGGCCCCGTAGTCGGCGGAGTCGTTGCAGCAACTTTCGCCGTTGAGCACGCCGAGCGCGGCCTGGGCGTAGCGGAGACGGACGGTTTCGTGGATCTCTGTCATCGGAGCGACTCTCCTAGCACGCGCAGGTGGTTGGGGCCGGCTGCCGGACGAGCAGGCGGCGGAGTTGGTCGGCCAGCTGTGGGCGCCGCGTGGCGTGGACGCTGCGGGTGCCGGCCAGACGGGCTCGCTGGATTTCGCGGATGCGCTCGTCGTTGAGCACTTTGACGATCTCGGGGCTGTAGTACATCGACATGTGTTGATCTCCTTTGTGGCGTCAAGATAGGATAGATATCGAGACTTGTCAATATCTATTGCGGTCGATATTCTGACGGCATGAAGCGCGCTACCGACCCCGACATCCTGCTTCTCCAGGCGACCGCCGATCCCACCCGGCTTTCGATCCTGCGCCAGTTGAGCACCGACGGAGAGGTCTGCGCCTGCGACTTCTCCGATTGCTGCGGCATCGGGCAGCCCACGGTGTCCCACCACCTCAAGGTCCTTCGGGAGGCAGGCTGGGTGACATCGGAGCGGCGCGGAACGTGGATCTGGTACAGCATCCGGCCGGAGGCGGTGGCTCGTTTCCGGGAGCTCGCGGGGCAACTGACCGCGGGTCAGGCTCGGCCGGCGGCCGCTCTCCTGGGCAGGGCGGCTCCCCTGACTCTTCTTCCCGCCGATCAGACCGGCCCAAGTTAGGGCTCGGCGGCGTCTCGGCCGCTGAACTCCCCGGCACTCCTTGACCTTCAAGCCACTTGAAGGTGTAGGGTGCGCGCATGAAGGTTTCCGAGCTTGCCAGGCGCGCGGGAGTGGCCCCATCGGCGGTCCGCTTCTACGAGGAGATGGGCGTTCTGCCGGCCGCGCCGCGCCGAGCCAACGGCTACCGCGAGTACGGGTCGGCGGAACTCGCCCGCCTGCGGCTGGTCGTGGCCCTGCGACGACTCGGACTCGCTCCGGTCGATGCCGGCAGGTTGGCGGCCCTGTGCGTGGAGCGCGGCGAGGTGGACCTGGATCTCGCGCCGCTCATCGCCTCCCAGCGGTCCGCCATCGAACGGCAGCGATCCGACCTCGATCGCGTTGACGCGGAGTTAACAGACCTGGAGTTGACTATCGCCGCCGCCGGCCGAGCCCGGCGCATCAAGGAGAAAGCTATGACTGCCCCGATTCGGGTCCTCTTCGTATGTACCGGCAACTCGGCCAGAAGCCAGATCGCGGAAGCCCTGCTGCGCGACTTCGGCGGCGCCGACTTTCAGGTCTTCTCCGCCGGGACCGAGCCCAAGGGCGTGAACCCATACACGATCAGGGTCCTCGCCGAGATCGACCTCGACTGGTCCGCCGCGCGGAGCAAGTCCGTGACGGAGTTCCTGGGTCAGCCGTTCGACTACGTCATAACCGTCTGCGATCGCGCTCGCCAGACCTGCCCGGTCTTCCCCGGCGATCACAACACGCTGCATTGGGGCCTCGACGATCCGGCCGAGGCCGAGGGCACCGACGAGCACAAGCTCGAGGCCTTCAGGCGCACCCGAACTGAGGTCGCCACCCGACTGCGGCCTTTCGTCGAGCTGGCCCGCCGGGCGCAGAGCGCCAGGTCCGAGGTCGCGACCGCCTGAGCCCGAGCGCGCTACAGATCAGCCGCGCTCGGTCAGCCAGAGGGCGATGTCACCGGCCGAAGGGATACGGCCCGCGGACACGACCTCGCCATCGATGACGAGACCGGGCGTGCTCATGACGCCGCGGCCGACGATCTCACGCGGATCGGTCACGTGGAGGACCTCCGCCTCGACGCCGGCAATAGCTACGGCCTCGCGAGCGTTGGCTTCCAGGCGGCGGCAGTTGGAGCAGCCGGAGCCCAGGACTTCGATCGTTCGCATCGTCTTCTCCTTGGATGAGAGTGGCCGGCGTTCAGCCGATCAGGATGTTGAAGAGGAATCCGATGGCGAGGATTCCGGTGGTCACGACGCCGGCGAAAACCGCCAGCAGCGGCGGCTTGATGACTCGCCGCAGGATCACGAACTCGGGCAGGCTGATGGCGGTGACGGCCATCATGAAAGCCAGGGTGGTGCCGAGAGGAAGGCCCTTGCCGAGCAGCGCCTGGACGATGGGGATCGTGCCGGCGGCGTTCGAGTACATCGGGACCGCGAGCAGAACCACGAGCGGAACTGCCAGCAGATTGGACTTGCCGCCGATCGAGGCGACGAGGTCCGTCGGGACGTAGCCGTGGATCAGCGCACCGAGCCCGATGCCTGCCAGCAGATACGGGAAGATCTTGCGAACCAGCGCCGAGGTGTACGCCCAGGCATCGTTCAAGCGGTCGGCCCAGGTCAGGCGGATCGCGATCGGGCGAACGGCTTTGCCCTGCAGCTCCCAGACGTAGTCCTCGACGTATCGCTCCAGGCGCATCCGTCCGATGAGCAGGCCGCCGGCGATCGCGACCGTCAGGCCCGCCGCCATGTACGCGAGCGCGATGCCCGGCCCAAAGAGACCCCACAGCAGGACGAGCGCGACTTCGTTGACCATCGGCGAGCTGATCAGGAAGGCGAAGGTGACGCCCAGCGGTACGCCTGCCTCGACGAAGCCGATGAACAGCGGCACGGCCGAGCACGAGCAGAAAGGAGTCACGATGCCGAGACCCGCCGCCGCGAACGAGCCGGGCACCAGGCCGCGACCGGCGAGCATCGGCCGGATGCGCTCCGGCGGGAAGAACCCGCGAATGAGCGTGACGACGGTCACGATGCCCAGTAGGAGCAGCAGGACCTTGGGCAGATCTTCGAGGAAGAAGGCAACGGTTTCTCCGAGGTGCGTGTCCGGTTGGAGACGAAGGACGGTGAAGGCCAGCCAATCCGCTGCCGGAGCCTCCGCGAACCAGGCGACGATCCAGGCCAGCACGGCCGCGCCCGCCACGACGGGGAGTGGCACCGTCGGGCGCCGCAGCGTGATTGTGGTCATCGGAGTAGATCCGTGAGGGAGGCGGCGGCTGCCGCGCAACGCTCGTTGTCGCGTTCGTAGAACATCCAGCGGGCGTCGCCGGAGTGGCGGACGGCGCGGACAAGCCCGGCCTCGCGCAGGCGCGCCAGATGCATCGAAACGTTGTTCTGCTTCTCGCCGAGCGCCGCGGCCAGCTCGCACACGCAAAGCGGGCCATCGGCCAGCATCCGGACGATACCGGCTCGGGTCCGATCGGCCAGGAGCGCGGCCGTGGCCACGGCGTCGGCCACTTCGGGGGCCGGCAGGTCAAGCCGAGGCTCCGGCGGGAGTTGTGTGGGAGCGGGGCCGGCCCCGTCACAGCAAGGAGCGGTCCCGGTCGCAGTCTCTGCCGGGGCCTTGGTCGTGGGCGCGGTCATCGGGCTCATATCAACGGATACTGTCTCAATAGACACTGAGATATACCAGGCCAATCAGTACCGAATGCCCGGGCCGACTGGCCCTGACCGCCAGCCCCGACCGCCAGGCCGACCGCCAGCCCCGACCGCCAGCCCCAACCGCCAGGCCGCCGCTCGTGATGGGTGACCCGACGGCCCGGGCTCCTCCTGTCGCGACGATGGGTCGACTGTACGCTTGCGCTTCGAGCGGGGGAGGGCCACCCTGAGTGGCCATGGTGCAAGTCCGGCCTCGTCTCGTTGATCCCGCCCGATTCTTGATCGCGTTGGGGCTCGTGGCGCTTGTTGCCGGCGTCGAGGCGCCGCCGATCCAGGCGGCGGGGGCGCAGTCCGGCACGGCTCTCGGGTCATCGCGGGTTTCCACCGAACGTCTCGGCGGCGCGGACCAGTACGCCGTTGCCGTGGCCATCTCCGCGCGCCTCTTCCCACATGGCGCCGCGCCGGTGGTGTATCTCGCCGCGGGCGACAACTTCGCCGACGCCCTCGCTGCGGGGCCGATCGCGGCCCGCGCAGGCGGCGCGATCCTCTACACCAGCAGCTCGTCGCTGCCGTCCGCGGTGGGCCTGGAACTCGTCCGGCTGGCTCCGGCTCGAGTCGAAGTGCTGGGCGGGACCGCGGTCATCAGCGCGGCCGTGGTGGCCAACGTGACCGGGCTGCTCGCCCCCGGCACGATTGTGGAGCGCGTCGCCGGGTCGGACGCAGCCGGGACCGCGGCGGCTCTCTCGGCCCGATCCTTCAAGCCCGGCTCTGCGCCGACCGTCTTCGTGGCAGGGGCTGGAAGCGCCGCGGACGCGATCGCCGCAGGGCCGGCGGCCGCCCAGCTCGGCGGGCCGCTTCTGCTCGCCGCCGCCGCCACCCTGCCGTCCGCGACCGCCGCCGAGCTCTCGCGGCTCAAGCCCGGCCGGGTCGTCGTCGTCGGCGCCACCAGCTCCGTGTCCGATGCGGTCCTCGCCCAGATCGCCCAGATAGTCCCGAAGGTGGAGCGGGTTTCAGGCGCGGATGCCTATGCCTCGGCGGCGGCCGTCGCCGCGCGGTTCCTTCCAATCGCCGCCACTGAGGTCGTGGCCAGCGGCCCGGGGTACGCAAACGGCCTGGTCGCCGTGCCGCTCGCCGCGGCGCGCCACGCCTCGATCCTGTTCGCGCAGCCCACGGACATGCTGCCGACGGCCACTCGCGACAGGTTGATCGCGACCCGGCCGACGACGATCGTGATCGCCGGCTCGGTGTCGGAAGTGGTTCGGGCCCAGCTCGTGGGCTTTGCGGATGGACGGCTGACCGTGCCGGCGCCGACGCCGGCCTACCCCGCGACCGACTCGGCCTACCACGACTACGGCGAGATGGTCACGCTCATCAAGGCCACCGAGATCGCATATCCGACGTTGGTCCACGTCTTCTCGATCGGGAAGAGCTACCAGGGCCGCGACATCTGGGCCGCCAAAGTCTCAGACAACGTCTCGGTCGACGAGAACGAGCCCGAAGTGCTGGTCGACGCGCTCCACCACGCCGACGAGCACCTGGGCGTCGAGCAGGCGCTGTATCTCCTGTCGACTCTCACGTCCGAGTACTCGACCAATGCGTACGTCCACCGGCTGGTCAACGAGCGCGAGATCTTCATCGTCTTTGCCCTGAACCCCGATGGCTGGGCCTACGACCTGTCCGGCGGCACGTACCACTACTGGCGCAAGAACCGTCAGCCAAACGGCGGCTACATCGGCACGGATATCAACCGCAACTACGGGTACAAGTGGGGCTGCTGCGGCGGATCATCGTCCAGCGCATCTGCGTGGAACTACCGAGGAACCTCCGCGTTCAGCACGCCCGAGGCCCGCGCGCTCCGCGACTTCGTGGCCAGTCGCGTGGTCGGCGGCGTCCAGCAGATCAAGACCCACGTCACGCTCCACGTCAACGGCGAGCTGATCCTCTATCCCTACGGCTACACGAAGACGGGACTCCCGGCGGACATGACGGCCGATGACCACGCCGTCTTCCTCTCGATGGCCCAGACGATGGCCGGCATGAACGGCTACACGGCCGAACAATCGAGCCGGCTTTACGTCACCGACGGCGACGAGATCGACTGGATGTACCACCAGTACAGGATCTTCTCGTTCACGTTCGAGCTCTACCCACTGGACCAGAACATCCTGTACAGGGACGTCTATCCGCCCTATTCCGTGGTAGCGGCCCAGACTGCCCGCAACCGTGGCGCGCTCCTGTACCTCATCGATACCGCCGCCTGCCCGTACCGCGTCATCAACAAGGCCGCCCAATATTGCTCCGCCGCCCCGATCCTCCCTGCGCCGTCGGGACTGCTGCCTTAGGCGGCCCTCGCGCTCCCCAACACTCCCCGTGGGAGTACAAACTCGAAGGGGCCGCGTCCGAGCCAGCCCCAAACGGCCCAACTGCCCCGCTGGCGGCGCCTGGCGATCATGCAAAGCCCCGATTCGTGTCCATCTCCCACCGAACCGGGCGTACACAGGAATCCCACCCGCCCGCGGCGCCGTCCATCGCCCGCCCCCGCGCCGAGGCGGTATCATCGCCCGGCCGCTCTGCGCGGCCCGCGCGCCCGTAGCTCAGTGGAT
>PMBR01000138.1 GCA_003152995.1 Chloroflexota bacterium
TAGCGAAGCCCTTCAGCACCGACGCGCTCGGCGAGGCCGTCCGACGCGTCCTCGACGGGCAGGCGGGATGATACAGCCGGGTGGACCGATCGAGGCCACAACCGGTCCGGTGCTTGTCGTCGACGACGAGCCGGCCGTGCGCGGCCTCTTCGCCCGGGCGCTCCGCGACGCCGGATACGACACCCTCGAGGCGGCCGATGCGCGCTCCGCCAGCGTGAGGCGACGCGAACGCTGCCTGTCATCCTCGAGCAGGTCGTCGACATACTGGACGAGCGTCGGGAAGCTGAGGGATTCCGTCGTCTGAGGGCGATTACTGCGGGCGAGCCACGCCATGAAACGTGCGAAATCGGCCTCGTGCTTCTTCTTCGTCGCCTCGCTCCAAATGGTTGCGCTGGCCGCCTTAAATTCGTCGGTGAGCGGCGCCAGGTCCCCGGGCCGGATCGCACTCCATTCCCTCGTTCGAGCCATGATCGTGGGGCCTCCCGACCCCGGCCCGGCGGGAGACTCCCGTTCACCGACATGGCGAACTCCGGACCGGAGCGTGGTCCGAGACGTCGAAATCGGTCTGGCTGAATGTCGCCGTGAGCGTGGAGGCCCTGGAGGCTGGGTGACTTCTGGCTATTAGCGCCGCGACCGGTGCGATGTCAAGCTTCGGGAGAGTCACACCACGCAGATGATGTGGGCAACATCGCCGAGGCGTCCTCCCGACGACCAAACTGGGACCGCGCTTCGGCTGCAAGGGGCGAGGGATGACCAGGATCTCAGGACTCGCGCGACGGATTTCGGCGGCCGTTGTACTGGTCGCTCTTGCAGTTCCGTTCGCAGGGACGGCACCATTGGAGGCCAGCTCGCCTCGACCGCTGGGAGCCACTGTGGAGGCTGTCTGTCCTCCGGCAACGCCCGGCACGGCTCAGTGTCTCGCGCTCCGTCGCGTGGACGTGGCTGCGGTTCCCGCGTCGGCGGTCTCGCCCCTCACGCCTCCGCCGGGATACAGTCCCGCCGACCTTCAGGACGCCTACGCCCTGCCGTCCGGGAGCAACGGATCTGGGTTGACTGTCGCCATAGTCGACGCGTATGACCTGCCAACGGCAGAGGCCGATCTGGCAGCCTATCGCAGCCAGTACGGCCTGCCTCCATGCACGACCGCTAACCTCTGCTTCCGCAAGGTCGACCAGAACGGCGGCACGAGCTATCCAGCCACCGCCGTTGGTAAGGGTTGGGATGGCGAGATCGCGCTGGATATCGACATGGTCTCTGCCATTTGTCCCAACTGCCACATCCTGCTCGTCGAGGCTAACGACAACTACAGCAACAACCTGGGAGCGGCGGTGAACACTGCCGTGTCGCTCGGCGCTGTCGCCGTGTCGAACAGCTATGCCGGTCCGGAGTCGAGCGGCGACACCTACTACGACGCGTACTACAACCACCCGGGCGTGGCGATTACTGCTGGCACCGGTGACTGCGGCTACAACTGCGCGGCCAACCACCTGGGCATCGGGTACCCAGCCGCTTCACAATATGTGGTCGCAGTCGGCGGTACGACACTCACACGCAACGGGAGTGCCCGCGGCTGGACCGAGTCGGCCTGGGGCGATGCCGGGGGATGGGGAGCGGGCAGCGGCTGCTCCGTGTACGAGCCCAAACCCTCCTGGCAGCATGACACCGGGTGTGCGAAGCGAACCGAAGCGGATGTCTCGGCCGTTGCCGGTGGGTCTGGTGTCGCCGTTTACGTCAACGGCCTCTGGACGGCCTATGGCGGCACCAGCGTTGCTTCACCGATCATCGCCGCCATCTACGCCCTGGCCGGCCGTCCAGCAGCAGGCACCTATCCAGCCAGCTACCTCTACGGACACACCGCCGCCCTGAACGATGTGGTAAGTGGCAACAACGACGTCACCTGGCACACCTGCACCGTCACCTATCTCTGCAACGGAGTCACTGGCTATGACGGCCCGACAGGGTTGGGCACGCCGAACGGCATCGGCGCCTTCACTGCTCTGACCGCCCCCGGCAAGCCCACCAACCTCGTTGCCGGCGCCGGAAATACAACCGTCGGCCTAACCTGGACCGCGCCCGGCAACGGCGGCAGTGCTATCACCGGCTACACCGTTACGGAAACCGAGCATGGCCTCGGCACTGTGACGTGTTCGATGATCAGTGCCACGAGCTGCACCGTCAGCGGCCTCACCAACGCCACCGAGTACACGTTCACCGTTCATGCCAGCAACTCTGCGGGCCCCGGACCCGAATCCGATCCCTCGAACAAAGTCACACCGCACCTGCCGACCGTGCCCGGCAAGCCCACGGCTGTTACAGCCACAGCCGGCAACGCCTCGGCCCTCGTCTCCTGGAC
Organism: Chloroflexota bacterium; assembly: GCA_003152995.1. GTDB lineage: Bacteria > Chloroflexota > Limnocylindria > Limnocylindrales > CSP1-4 > Fen-1039. The sequence goes on from PMBR01000138.1 coordinate 2,354, forward strand.
CGCACCCGGCAACGGCGGCAGCGCCATCACCGGCTACACCGTCACGTCTTCACCTGACGGCAAGACCTGCACCACGACCGGAGCTCTGAGCTGCAGCGTGTCCGGGCTCACCAACGGCCAGGCGTACACCTTCACGGTCATCGCCACCAACGGCGTCGGCCCGAGCGATCCCTCGGATCCTTCGAGCGCGGTTATGCCGGTAGTCGCCCCCGCCACGACCCTGGTCGTCTCGGGCCTGGCCTCACCCCGGACCGCCGGTGTCGCAGGCACGATCACCGTCACTGCCAAGGACGCCTACGGCAATACCGCCGCCCCCTATCGCGGCAAGGTCCACTTCACCAGCTCCGACCCGGCAGCTGTGCTGCCCGCGGACTACACGTTCACTGCCGCCGATGCTGGCACGCATACCTTCTCGGTCACGCTCAAGACCGCCGGCACCCGCTCGCTCACCGCGACAGATACGACTACGGCGAGCATCACAGGGTCCCAGGGCGCGATCGTCGTCAATCCGGCGACGGCGACCCATCTGGCCGTCTCCGGTCTCCCGAGCCCGACCGTCGCGGGTGTCACCCACAGCCTGACCGTCAAGGCTCTCGACGCCTACGGCAACACCGCCACCGCCTACGCCGGCACGGTCCACTTCACGAGCACCGATGGTGCCGCCGTCCTGCCGGCCAATGCGACCCTGACTGCCGGAGTCGGCACCTTCAGCGTCACGCTCAAGACGGTCGGCTCCCGATCTGTGACCGCCACGGATACGCTGACCCCCTCGATCACCGGTACCCAGAGCGGCATCTCGGTCACTCCCGCAGCGACCACGCTCGTGGTCTCGGGTATGACGACGCCGCGGACGGCCGGGTCGACCGGCAGCATCCGGGTGACGGCGACCGACGCCTACGGCAACCGCATCTCGAGTTACCTCGGCACGGTCCATTTCACGAGTTCCGACCCGGCGTCCAAACTGCCGGCTAACTACACCTTCACAGCGGCCGACGCCGGCACCCACGTCTTCAGCGCCAACGTGATCCTCAAGACCGCAGGCACCCAGTCGGTGACCGCCACGGACACCGTGACGGCGTCTCTCCA
>PMBR01000121.1 GCA_003152995.1 Chloroflexota bacterium
GTGTGGGTGGTGCGTGAGCCGATGGGCGAGGAGTCGTAATGAGGATCGTGATCGTGGGTTGCGGACGCGTCGGTTCGACGCTGGCCGAGAACCTCGACGCGGCGGGCCATGAAGTGATCATCTTCGACATCCGGACGGCCGCCTTCGACCGCCTGCCGGAGACCTTCAAAGGCGCTGCCCTTCGGGGCGACGGAACCGACGAAGAAGTGCTGCGGAGAGGCGGAGCGGACGGAGCGGATGTCTTCCTCTCGCTGACCGAAGGCGACAATCGAAACGTCATGGCGGCCCAGGTGGCCACGGAAACGTTCGCGATTCCGCAGGTCATCGCGAAGATCAACGACCCGGTCCGGGCCGCAGCCTACGCCGAGCTGGGCGTCGCAACGTTGTGCCGCACCAACCTGATGGTCGATACCGTCGCGCAGCATCTGCACCTGCCGATGTCCATCGGCCCGGGCATCGACACTCCCGAAACCCCGGGCCACCAGCATCCGCACCCGACTTCGCGTGGCCTGCCCGTTGCATCGGAGGCGGCCGGGGCGAAGGTACCGCCGGTTGCGCCGCCATCGAGGACGCGGGTCGCCGCCGATCACGCGGCCGATCACGCCGCCGACCACGCGGCCGACCACGCAGCCGACCACGCAGCCGACCACGCCGCCGACCACGCGGCAGATCATGACGACGCCGCCACCGAACCGGGAGTCGCCAAGGCGCAGCGCTCCGGCTTCCGCCGGTGGCGAAGCTGAGCGCGGGTAGGAGGCAGAGGTGTTCGTCATAGTTGTAGGCGGCGGAAAAGTCGGCTACTTCCTCGCCCGTGAGCTCATTCAGTCGGGTCACGAGGTGGCCCTGATGGAGCGCGATCGCGCCCGCGCCGCGCAAATCACCGAGGAGATAGGTTCGATTGTCATCCCTCACGACGGCTGCGAGGGCAAGTACCTGGGCGAAGCCGGTGCCAATCGAGCGGATATCGTTGCCGCAGTCACTGGCGACGACGAGGACAACCTCGTCATCTGCCAGATGGCCAAGCACCACTTCGACGTGCCGCGGACGATCGCACGGGTCAACAACCCCAAGAACGAGGGCTTGTTCAAGCACCTCGGCGTGGACGAGATCGTTTCCCCGACGCGCATGATCCTGGGCTCGATCGAGGCGGATATCCCAGTTCACGAGTTGCTCCACCTCGCCGTCCTCGGCGGTGGCGAACTCGAACTGGTCGAGGCTCAGCTGCGAGAGGGCTCGCCGGCCGTGGGCCGCACGGCGGGGAGCTTGTCGCTGCCCGATGGCTGCTCGATCTTCGCTGTCATCCGCGACGAACGGGCGCTGTCCGTCCGTTCCGACACGGAACTGCACCTGGGAGACAAGGTCATCGGAATCGGACGCACCGAGTGCGAGGGCGAGTTGCACCGGCTGCTTCTGGGCGAGGGCGAGCCGGCCTGACACCGGGGGGTGCGGCGGGCCGGTCGCCGTTTCGGCGGGTGTAGGGCGTTACCGGCGCGGGCCCTGAAGCCTGTCGAGCCGACGCGAGTCATCCGCCCGTCAGCGATCTCCTCGCCACGAGGGCCCATCCGAGGAGCGTGATGCCGACGGCTATCGGTCAGCTGCGGCCGCGACCGAAAAGCCCGCCCCGCTTGCCCCTCGCGTCGCCCGTGGCCGTCGTGTCGTCGCCACCCGAGAGCCATCGGCTCGAAATCTCGCGGTAGAACTGGGCGATGGAGTGTTCGGGGCCGAGTTCGAACCGCTTGGACACCCTGCTCATGGGAAAGGCGACCTGACCCCTGAACTCCACGCCGTAGCCTTCCTTGGAGTCGCGGATCCAATGGGCTCCGGTCTGCTGGGCGAGCGTCTCGCCGACGTACGCGCCCATGGCTGGGACCATCGACTCGTACGTGTCTTTCTGTGGACTGGCCGGCCACCATTCGTCGATCAGTTCGTCCAGACGCATCGCGCTCTTGGGCGAGTAGTCGAGCCAGGTCACGCCGTTCGAGCCGGCCGACTTCACGAACGCATCGGCCGCCAGTCGCATCATCGCGGCCGGCCCATCGACATTCGCCGTCGGCCCGACGACGCCCTTCTCCATCCCCCACGCTCGGCTCTGTTCGAACACCTGGTGTTGGATGGCATCGCCCTCTGTCAGCCGTCTTTCGACCATCTGGGTCGGCTGCGCCGGTTCCAACCTCGTCTTCATGGTCGTGACTTCCGGGGGCAGCACTTCGCCGAAATGCTCGCCCGTCGCCCACCGACCCCCGAACTGCCGGACGAGCACCTCGCCGACGTAGGCCGCGAGCTCCATTCGCGTCTTGAGGCCGATCGGACCCAGGGCGGCGGTGAGCACATCGACGAGCAGGTCGACTTCGCTCAGGCTGCGCCATGTGAAGTCCAGCTTCGAGGCGCGCGCGGGTGGAGCCCCGGCTACGAAACGCTCCGCAGCCGCGACCCAACTGGCCGTCTCGTCGGCCTGCCCTGAGCCCGCAGTCGGGTTGTCGGTCTTGCTCGACATCCGAGCCCCCGCTATGGTCACCGCGCTCGGAATCGAGCACCCCCGGCGACCGTGGCGACAAGTCTGCAATCCGCACGTGTCCACTGCAAGGGCCCAATCGACCCGCCCACACCCCGGACGGTCCGGTGCGCGCCGACCGGGCATGGCGCGATCGATGCCGGCGGCCCAGCGAGCGCGCCGGCCGAGCCCGGAGAGGCTCACTGTGCGGAACCGTTGCCAGGTATAGGGGCTGTCCCCTAGGCAACACACTTGACAACGCCATTGTCAAGGTTCTATGTTCTGGGGACGTTGTACGGACGGTCGGTCGGGCCCACGGTGGGCCGCCAGATTCTCAGGACGCGGCCGGTTGGAGGTTGCAAGATGACACTCATTCGCCGCTCTGCGGCCCCCTTCGGCGACCTGCTCTCGCTCCGTCAGGCGATGGATCACCTCTTCGAGGAGAGCCTCGTCAACCCGCGGACGTGGAGCTGGGGCGAGCCTCACGGCGTCGCGCTCGATGTCTATGCCACTGACGAAGACCTCGTCGTGGAGGCCAACCTGCCCGGCGTCAAGCCGGAGGAGGTCGAGATCACCGTCGAGGGCAACACTCTGACGATCGCCGGCGAGAAACGTTCCTCCCGCGATGAGGACGAGGGCTCCACGCTGCTGGCGGAGATTCGTCGCGGTGCGTTCAGCAGGGCGCTGGCGCTGCCCGCCGGTCTGGAGCCGGACAGAGCCACTGCGACGTTCGAGGACGGCGTGCTCACACTTCGGATCCCGAAGGCCGAGCAGGCCAAGGCGAGGCAGATCGAGATCACGCCCGGCGACGGCCAGCATGAGCCGCCGGTACCGGTCGGGACCAGGTAAGCCATGTCCGATCGACGTTTCCAGCAGGATCCCGAACGTCCCTGCTTTGTAATCAGCGTCGCCGCGGGCCTGGTTCAGGCTCACCCGCGAACCCTGCGGATTTATGAAGACGAGGGCTTGCTCTCGCCCGCAAGAACGCCGACGAACATCCGCCTCTACTCCGAGAACGACATCCGGCGCATCCTCTGGATCCGGCGCCTCACTCAGGAAAGGGGCGTCAACCTCGCAGGAGTGAAGTTGCTCTTTGAACTCGAAGAGAGACTCGAGACCAGAATCCTCGAGGCACTCTTCGATGACGACCAGGCCCGGGAGGCCGGCGCGGCCGCTGCCGCACGTCAACCCCAAACGGGCGAATCCACCGACACACCAGACCGCCGCGCGGCCGAAATCCCTCCCGAGGGAGACGGATCTCGCGGCTCGGATAATGGCCGGACCGCCGGCCACACTGAATGGCCGGCGCAACCGACCGGGCAGCCCATCACCCGTATAGTGGCCACTCGCGTGACCACGACTCGATCAGGAGATTCCAATGACTGACCGGCCGGCCGACCAGGACGACGAGCGCGTCACGGGTGGCGAGGACGTCCAGAACGACGAGCCGAAGGACGCCCCGATAGACGCCCAGAAAGACGAGCAGCAGATCCACGTGTCTGGCATCCGAGAACTCCCACTCGTCGCCCTGCGCGAGACCGTCATCTTCCCCGAGATGATCGTGCCGCTGCAGGTTGGGCGGGACAAGAGCGTTGCCGCGCTGAATGCGGCGATGGCCGCTGGCGGCCCGATCGCGCTGGTCACCCAGCGTGAAGTCGAACGCGAGGAGATCGAGATTCCGGCGGAACTCTATTCCGTCGGAACGTTGGCCAAGATCGCCCAGGTCGTGCAGCTCCAGGACGGCACCGTCCGAGCCATCGTCCAGGGCCAAGGCCGGCTGCGTGTCGTGGAATTCGTGCAGACCAGCCCGTACATCATCGTGCGCGTCGAAGAGCTGCCGGACGTGACGCCCGACGGCATCGAGGTTCAGGCCCTGATGCGCTCGGTGCAGGCCCAGATCGAGCAGTACGTCGC
>PMBR01000095.1 GCA_003152995.1 Chloroflexota bacterium
GCCCTTCTGGAAGCCGATGACGACGACACGCCGGCCGGAGATCCGGGCGAGTCCGGCGACGATCGCCGAGTCGTCGCCGAAGACCCGGTCGCCGTGGAGCTCGATGAACTCCTCGGCCATAGCCTTGACCAGTTCGAGAGTGTGCGGCCGCTTGAGGTTCCGCGCCTGCTGGACGTGGGCCCAGACCGCGGAGACTGGGTCGTCCGTGTGGCCCTGATCGGACCCGTGCCGGCCCAGTAGTCGGTCAACCATTGCTGGCCTCCCCGCGCGTCTGTCCGGCCTCGGAGGCACGCGCTTCGCCGTTGTTGTCGGCGCCGAGAGCTCCCGTCAGGGCATTGAGGAATGACCGCGGTCGGGAGGTCGGGCTCGGGGGAGGCTCGCCGTGGCCGTTCGACGGAGCGATCAGGAACCCCAGCAGCGCGATGAGCTCTTCACGCATCTTCGCCCGGGGCACGATCCGGTCCACGAAACCGTGGCTGATCCAGAACTCGGCGCGCGCATATCCGGGCGGCAATTCCTCGCCGATCGTCCCGGCCGAGACACGGTCTCCGGCGAAGCGGATCAGGGCGTTGGGCTCGGCCAGGTTGACGTCGCCGACGACGGCGAAGGAGGCGAAAACGCCGCCCGTGGTCGGGTCCGTCATCAAGGAGATGTACGGCACGCGGGCCGCCTTGACACGTTCCACAACGCTCATCGTCTTCACGAGCTGCATCAGGGAGTACGTGCCCTCCTGCATTCGAGCCCCGCCCGAGGACGAGACGATCAGGAGCGGGATTCTCTCGGCGACGGCGGCCTCGCCGGCCCGGGCCACCTTCTCGCCGACGACCGGGCCCATCGATCCGCCGATGAAGAAGAAGTCCATCACGCAGATCGAGATCGGCTTCCCGCCAAGCGTGCCGATCCCCCACACCGCGGCGTCCCGCAGGCCGGTGGCGAGCTGGGCGGCCAGCAGGCGATCGGGATACGACTTGAGATCCACGAAACCGAGCGAGTCGACCGGCGTCAGGTCGGCATCGCGCTCCACGAACGAGCCCGGGTCGACGAGCTGGTCGATGCGCATCCTGGCCGAGATTCGGAAGTGGTGGCCGCAATGCGGGCAGACACGAAGCGTCTTGTCGAGCTGCTTGTTGAAGAGCATCTCCGCGCAGCCCGGGCACTTGGTCCACAGGTCTGGCGGGTACGCGTCGCGGCGGGGTCGGAACGGGAGTCGGACCGGCATCAGGACATCACTCCGAGGATTCCGTGGAGGACTGCGGCGCGGCGACCGTGGCCGGAAGCGTGCCCCCCGCGTCCGGACCTGGCGGCGCGCACAGCGCGAACCATTGGCGTTTGAGAGCCGCGCGACCATCGCCAGGCGACATACGCGGCACCGAGTGAGATGGCCGCCGAGGCTACGCCCACGCCTCCCACGACGAACGGACGATTTGACCTCGACGTCAGGGACAGTCTATGCGGGACGTCGAGCGGGGCGAGGCCGTCGCGGGTGGCGGTCCGCCCTGCCGAGGCCATGGACCCGCCAACGGCGGCGGCGGCAGCCGCAACGGCAAGGCCGGGCGCCCTGAAGGGCGCGATCGGCGACGCGAAGACCTGAGCCGCGGGCTCACGGCGCGGGCCCTGGGTCGCAGCGCCGACCTGGGCCAGCCGTGCAGCCAGGCCTTCCTCGAACCGGAAGGACGGGTGAACGCGAGTCAGGCTCGCCCGCAACTCGCGAGCGGCAACCAGCACGGCCGGATCCAGGTCGAGGTCCATGGGAACCTCTGCGGCCCCGTGCTCCTCGGCCTCCATCAGGCCGTCGATATAGCGCTCGGTCCGGCGGGCGTCGCGGGATGTGCCGCCCGGCATCAGCTCAGCCCCCCGCGCAGGTCTGCCGCGACGGAACGCAGAGCGCGATGAAGCAGCACTCGAACTGCCCCCTCCGAACGACCCAGAACCGCCGCGATCTCGGCGGTGGACATCTCGTCCACAAATCGCAGCACGACGGCCCGGCGCCGATCCTCGGGCAGCCGCGCGACGGCTCGCCACGCGGCGGTGCCGGCCTCGCGGGCCGCAGCGGACTCGAAGATGTCGTCGGCGGCGGCCAGGCCCGTGGTGTGCTCGAGCGAGGCCACGGGGCGGCGACGGTTGCGGCGGCGCTCGTTGGACACCACATTGCGGGCGATGCGGAACAGCCAGACTCGGAACGTCGAAGCGTCGGCCGCTGCCTCTGGCGCGTCGCCCGCGGCGCCGACGAACGAGTCGGCGCGCTCCTCGAACCGGGACAGCCCGGTCAAAGCCTGCATGAAGACGCGCTCCGTTGCGTCCTCGGCGGCATGGTGGTCCCGTAACTCGTAGAAGGCGTAGCTGTACACCTGAGCCAGATACTTCCTGTAAAGGGCGTCGAAACAGGCCGGATCGCGCCGGGCCGACTCAACGAGACCGCGATCGCGATCCAGTCGGGCAGGACGAACGCTCTCCTTCGTACTTCCAAACACCGGCCGGCTCAAGGCGTTACATCCAGGCGGCCGGAAGCGGGCGAACCCGACGCTGTTTCGCCGTGCACTTCGGCCAGCCGGACGTGGACGACCTCGCCGGCAAGGACCTCGCGCTCCGTGCCCGGATCCGCCGGATCCTCGACCAGCAGCGCCCCGCTGGCTCCGTCCACGCCAACGGCGCGCAGTTCCTCGGCGTCGCCGCCGGACGCCTCGAGTCGGACCAGGCGGCCTGTGGTCACCTGACGATCGTGCCAGCCGGCAACGTCGAAGTGGCCGTCACGCAGCGCCAGGACGCGCGGCTCGAGTCGCAGCAGGAATGCCTCGAGCAGCTGGTCGGTATCGATGGGCCGGCCGGAGGCTTCGCTCAGGCTGGTCATCGAATCAGCCAGCTCGGTCGGGAAGTCCGCCCGCGGCCAGCCGGCATTGACGCCGATCCCGACGACGGCGAGCTGATCTGCCGAGCCCACCCCCTCGGTCTCGCCCAGGACGCCGGCGATCTTGCGAAGTCCGCCGCCAACCTCCACGACGAGGTCGTTGGGCCATTTGAGCCGCAGCTTGCCGATGGCCAGTCCGGCCACCTCTTCGGCGGCGTCCGCCATCGCCAGGGAGACCACGGCCGCCAGCCGCCACAGGCGATCGGCGGCCAGGTAGTCCGGCCGAAAGCCCAGCGAGAGCAGAAGGGCGGCGCCGCTCGGCGCCACCCAGGATCGACCCGATCGCCCGCGACCGGCAGTCTGTTCGTCGGACACGGCGAGACAAACCTCGGCGGTTCCCGCGATCAGCCAGTTGCGGACGATGTCGTTGGTGGATGGGACAGATCGGAACCGCTCGTGTCGCGAGAGAAACGCGACGCGCGTGGTCACGCGCCCGTCTTCGTCGCCCCGCCGGCGCCGGCCGCCCCCGCCTCGTCCTGGACCACCGGCTCCGGCTCCTCGAGAGCGAAGGCCTTGTGCAGGGCGCGAACTGCGGTCTCGACCTGATCCTCTGCGATCATGCAGGTGATCCGGATCTCGGACGTCGAGATGATCTCGATGTTCACGCCGGCCTCGGCGAGGGCGGAGAACATCTTCGAGGCGTAGCCGGGCGCGTTCTGGATTCCGGCACCGACGATGGACACCTTGGCCATCGCCGAGTCCGTCGTCATCTCGCGGAAGCCAAGCTCGCGGACGATCGGCTCGAGGATGCGCTTGGNNGTGATGGTGAAGCTCAGGTCTGTCGTGCCGTGATGGCCGACGTTCTGGACGATCGTGTCGACGTTGACACCGGCCTCGGCCAGCGGCGCGAAGACGGCATGCGCGACTCCCGGTCTGTCCGGAACCTCGACGAGAGTGACTTTGGCCACGTTGCGGTCGTGGGCCAGCCCGCGAACCTTGTTGCGCTGCTCCACGAACGGGTCCTCCTTGATCAGCGTGCCGGGGACGTCCTCGAACGAGCTCAGCACCTCAATGACGACGTTGTTGACCCAGCCGAGCTCCACGGCCCGGACCTGCATCACCTGGGCGCCCTGGTGCGCCAGCTCCATCATCTCCTCGTAGGAGATAACGCCGAGCTGGCGAGCGTCCGGCACCAAACGTGGGTCGGCCGTGTAGATGCCTCGGACGTCGGTGAAAATCTGGCAGCGGTCGGCTTCGAGCGCGGCCGCCAGCGCGACGCCGGTCGTGTCCGAGCCGCCGCGACCGAGAGTGGTGATCTCGGACAGATGCGGATCGCGCACGCTCTGGCCCTGAAAGCCCGCCACGATTACGACCCGACCGGCCTCGATCTCGCCAAAGATCCGGGCCGGGTCTATGCCGGCGATTCGTGCCTTGCCGTAATTGCCGTCGGTTGTGATGCCCGCCTGAGCGCCGGATAGCGCGATGGCCGGTACGCCCAACGAGTGCAGGGCCATCGACAGGAGCGTGGCGCTCTGATGCTCGCCGGTCGCGAGGAGCATGTCGAGCTCGCGCGGATCCGGCTCGTCGGTGATGGCGCCGGCGAGAGCGAGCAACTCGTCCGTGGTGTCGCCCATCGCCGAAACGACGACCACGAGGTCGCAGCCGTTCGCTCGCTCACGGGCGACGCGGGCGGCCACGCGACGGATTCGGTCGGCGTTGGCGACGGACGAGCCGCCGAATTTCTGGACGACAAGCTGTTTGGGCATGGCGGGCATTCTACCAGCGAGCGCGGGCTTATCGAAACCGCGAGGCGCAACCGGTACCCATCCGCAATGTCCGCCCGGCTCCCGGGCGGGAAGATGGGCTCCACACGCCGCAGGAGCCCCACAAGATGTGCTTCGACCTGGACAGCTCGCCCCCCATCCCGGCCGCCGACGGGCCCGAGGTAGAGCACGAGTCGCTGATCCTCGCGGCAGCAGACGGCAACCGCTTCCGAGCGTTCCTGGCCAGGCCGGCAATCACGACCGGCAAGGCCATCGTGATCCTTCCGGACGTCCGTGGGCTGCATCACTACTACGAGGAACTGGCCCTGCGCTTCGCCGAGGCCGGCGTCGAGGCGGTGGCGATCGACTATTTCGGCCGAACTGCCGGGAGCGGCGCTCGCGATGAGTCGTTCGACTCGGGCCAGCACGTAGCCCAGACGACGTGGGCCGGGCTGTCGGCGGACATCGTGGCGGCGACTGCCTTCCTGCGCGATCGAGGCGGCTCCGGGGCTGCCGGCTCGGACGCCTCCGCGCGACCCGCCATCTTCGTGACCGGCTTCTGCATGGGCGGTCGCAACGCCTTTCTTTCGGCCACGCTGGGCCTGCGGCTGGCGGGCGTCATCGGCTTCTACGGCTGGCCGGGCGGGCCGGCCCGTAACGACACGCCGGCCCCGACGGAATCGGTCGACGCCTTCGACTGTCCGGTCCTCGGCATCTTCGGCGGTGCGGATCAGGGCATCCCCGTGGCGGTCGTCCAATCCTTCCGCGACGCGCTCACGGCAGCCGGCGTCGAGAACGACATAGTGGTGGAGCCGGATGCGCCCCACAGCTTCTTCGACAGGAAGCAGGCGGAGTTTCAGGTTCAGTCGGACGACGCCTGGGCGCGCGTGACGCGGTTCATCGACGCACACGCGGCGGCATGATCTCCGTCCCACGCTCGCCGCAGATCGCCGCGACGGCTTGGGACAGATCAGGATCGGGTCCTGGCGCTGCGCCTGGGTCTCAGGTCGAGCGCGGCGGGGCGCCAGCAGGAGCGGGCGACGGAGCGCCAGCCGGAGCGGGCGGCGGGGCGCCAGCCGGAGCGGGCGGCGGCGGACTCGGACGAGCGGGCGGCGGCGGACTCGGACGAGCGGGGACTCCGTGCCGGGCGGTCAGCAGCGCAAGTTGCAGCGCTCGCTTCCCGGATGCCTTCATGCGGCGCCGATGCAGGCGCGCCTCAGGCCGCCGTCCGCGCGTCGCTACGGCCCTGGCCAGGAGACTCGCCCCGAGCACCAGGTCGAGCAGGACCACTCGGAGCCTGCCCGAGCCGCGCGCCGCCTGTCCCAGGACGCTGTCGACCCAGCGGGTCGAGATGCCGCTCTGGCTCGAGGCGATGCTGTGCCAGGCGTGCGCCTCGGGCACGAGCCAGCTCTGCCAGCCGGCGCGCGCCAACCGCTCACCGAGTTCGACGTCCTCGCCGTACATGAATATGGACGTGTCGAACCCGCCTACCTGGCGGATTGCCGCGGGCCTCACGAGAACCACCGCCGCGCTCGCCCACTCGACTGGGCGAGGCCCGAGCGAAGGCCTTCGGGTGAGCTGGAACCCGCGCCACGAACCGCCACGATCGCCCGGCAACAGCCTGTTGACGAGCAGGAAGTGGCCGATCACGGCGGCGAACCCGGGCAACATGCCGGCGCTCTCGGCGCCTCCGGGCCCGAACGAGCGATCGTGGGCGCCGCCCCCGGCAATCGCCGGCGCGACTTTCGCGGCGCGCGGATGATCGTCGTAGAAACGGAGGAGCAGGTCGAGCGCATCCGGCTCCAGGCGCGCGTCCGGATTGAGCAGAAGCCAGGCATCGCCGGTCGCCACCTCGAATGCCTGATTGTTGGCCGCGCCAAATCCGACGTTGACCGCGTTGCGAACGACGATCGCGTCAGGCGCAGCTCGCTCGACCGCCTCCGCCGACCCGTCGACCGAAGCGTTGTCGACGATTGCGAACTCCAGGTCGACGCCTGCGCGCTGCCCCGCGACCCGAGCGGATGCGATGGCGTCGCCCACTTCGGCGGCGGACTGGTATGTGACGGTGACGACGGTGACGCGGCGGCTCACCGCAGCCTGACCGCCTCCCCTGCGGAGCGCGGGTTGTCGGAAAGAAGGCCGGTCAGAACTTCGTCCAGCCTCTCCAGAGAGCGTTCCGCCGAAAACACTTCCTGCACCCGGCGGCGTCCCATCGCTCCCAGCCGCGTCCGGAGGGCGGGATCGGCCATCAGGCGCCTGATCGCGCCGGCGAGGGCGAAGGCGTCCCCTGGAGGAATCAGCACGCCGAATTTGCCGGCCTGGAGGATTTCCGGGCTGCCTCCGTGGGCGGTTGCGATCACCGGCGCCCCGGCCCGCATGGCCTCGAGAGTGACGCCCCCGAAAGGCTCAGGCCAGACCGAAGGCACGACTGCGATCGTGGCTCGCTCGAAGACCGAGCCGCCGTCCGGCACGAACCCCAGCACCTCGAACCGGTCGGTCAGGCCCAGGCGCTCGATGTCCTCGCGGAGCGCCTCCGTCCGCCACTCCTCTCCCGAAGGCGGCTCGCCGGCGATGGCGAACTTGAGGTCGGGAAGCTCTTCGGCGAGCAACGCAGCCGCCTCGACGAGAACCTCATAGCCCTTCCACCGGTTGAGCCGGCCGACGAAGACCACGAGCGGAGGGTCCATCCGAGGACCGATCGCGGGCGCCGGGCGTGGCTCGATGGCATTCCAGACCGCGACAACGCGCGACCGTCGCAGCCCGAACGGAGTCAGATGACGTCTGGCGGCTTGCGACACGGTCAGGACCAGGTCGCCGGTGAGAGCGGGCACGAGCCTGAACAGCCAGCGTGCGAGCGGCGGCTCGACGACGATCTCGCGGACATACCAGACGACCCGGATGCCCCGCGGCCGGCCGATGAGTCCACCGACCAGCAGGGCGCTCGTGTTGATCAACACGATCGACGGTTCCATCGACTTGACCTCGCGATGGATCCAGCGTCGGGCCTTCATCAGGCGCAAGAGGTAAGTCGGCAGCCCGGACAACGTCAGGTATCGCCGCCGAGCGGGGGCAAGCGGGCCCCGACTTACCGGTATCCCCACCTCCCTGGCGCGCTCGGTCAGCCAGCCCGGCTGTCCGTCGTCGCTGAGCAAGATGCGAACGCGCCAGCCTCGATCGCGGAGGCCGATGGCCAGCCGCGCCAGCGACCGGTCCGCCCCGTACGCCTCGTCGGTGGGATGGATCAGCAGAAGACTTCGTTCGCGCATTCGTGCAGTGTAGCCATCCCGGGACGCCCGGAGAGTGGGCGCGGCCGGCCCGCGAGCTACAGCGATCCACCGCGAGCCACCGCAGGTTGGACCGCCCGCTACTTGACGCCGATCTCGTCTCGACTTTCCGGCTTTCCGGCTCGGAGCACCGCCAGGCCGGATCGTCGCACCATCCAGAGCGCGAGGTAGACGGCACCAAAGCAAGCGAGGGCCGCCGGGGCGGCGATTCCAGTCGGGGCAACTGTCCGCAGCGCCAGGCTGACGACGAAGGCCAGCCCAGCGCAGGCCAGCGCCTCGGCGAGCGCCCTGCCGACCGGCGGGAGACCGAAGCTCCGCCACGTCTGCAGCAGATAGATACCGAACGTCGTCACCGAGGCCGTCATGAGGGCGATGACGGCTGCCACGAGCCCGATGCGGGGCAGCAGGAAGACATCCAGACCGACGACGAGGGCCGCAGCCAGAGCGACCGCGAGGGCCCGCCGAGCCTGTGCGCCGCCGGTCGTCAGCACGATACCGAGCAGGTAGCCGACGAACCGGATCGGGACAAACATGCTGACCGCGACCAGAACCCAGCTGTAGCCGACGACACTCTGTCCGAACAGGAGCGGAAAGCCCCAGTCGGCCCCGAGAAACGCAAGGAACGGCACGGGGATGCTGATCCAGAGCAGCAACTCGACTGGCTTGCGGATCATCCCGCGCAGCTTGTCGGCGCGAGAGACAGTGGCGGCTCGGCTGCGCGGGCCGCGCGGATCCTGCCGGATCATCCCGTACGCCTGGTCGGAGCCGGCCACGTAGGCGCGCGCGAGGTTCGGGTAGATCGCCCGGGTCAACGCGTCGGGCAGGTACTCGAGGCCCGCGATCAGCCTCATGGCAGCGAAGTACGCTCCTGCGGCTTCCAGACCTCCCGGAAGCAGAGCCCCGATCAGGAGCGTATCCACCCGCGAATACAACTGACCGAGGATGACGAATACCGCGAACGGCGGGCTATCGCGGAGCAACTGGCGCACATCCTGACCCGATGGCATCGCCGGGAACCAGCCGATCAGCAACCGGACCAGCACGACTCCGGCGAACGCCGAAAACACCAGCACGGCCAGGCCGGCGGCGAAGGCAGTCTCGAGCGGGGCATGCGCGAGCAGGAGGATGGTCATCACCCCAACCCAGGCCAGGTTCTCGATCGACGTGTGAAGGCCCGAGATGCCGGCTCTCCCGGCCCAGATCAGGACGGCGCGGGTCAGCTCCGTGGCCTGCTGAACGGCGAGCCACGCTGCCGCGAGCAGGATTGCGAGGGCGTGATCGGGGAAGAGCAGCGCCAGCAGGGCATACGCCGCGACAAGCCCTATCGGCAGAGTCACGAGCCGGAAGAGGCCGAGGCCCCCGACGATCTGGCGGGCGCGGCCCGGGCGATGCGACAGCGCGCGTACCACCAGCATCGAGGCACCCTGTTCGGTCAAGGCGGCGAGCAGAGCCCCGGTAGCCATCCCAACGCCGACGATCCCGAGCGCCTCCGCGCCGACCAGCCGGCCCACCACCGCGAGCAAGACCACGGTTGAACCGGCCGACACGAGCCGGCCGATGTAGAGCGCGAGAACGCTGCGAGTCATGCCCGTTCCGGCGGGCCCCCGCTCATTCCGCACGCCAGTCCGACGAGCGGAGCAGCCTCAGCGCATTGCCAAACTGCTTCGCCACGCGCGTCGTGCCGAAGGCGAGGTAGAGCAAGGGCAGCACGAGGGGCAGCGACCCGGGGATGGTCAGGAACCGCACCACGTCCGCGAGGATCGCCAGGCAGAAGAGGTTCATGGAAGCCGGGTAGTTCCAGAGGAAAGCGGTCCGCCGGTAGAGGTAGTACAGGACGGGCCCCGCAGTCTTTCGCTGCGGCGGCGTTATGGGCCGGTGGATCCCGTGAACCGGATCCTCCGGATCCACTGTTCGCAACACGTGCGACCGGGCGCGGAGCCCGAACGGATCGGGGAAGGCGATCGAGACCAGGACGACGACGATGACGGGGGGTGCCATATTCGAGAGCACGATCAGGTCGTAGCCGGCGGCTATCCACAAGACACGATCCTGGATGTGGTGACCCAGCAGGTCGTAGTACGTCCCACGCTTGCTGGCGGTGCCCCTGATTCGGGCGACCTCGCCGTCGGACGTGTCGCACAAGTAGGCGAACTGAAGGAGGATGGCCGCCGCGAAGTACGTGGCAGGAAGCGGCTCGAACAACAGTATCCCAGCCAGGACGCCAGACGCGATCGCCACCAGCGTCACCACGTCGGCGCCCAGTGGCGTGAAGCGGACCACGAACCAGGTCAGGAACGGGGATAGGCGGCGCATCACGAGGGTCGAATAGGTTGGGTCTGCCGCCAGGTGGGGGTGCTTCTGGCGACGCCGGACCTCGGCGAGGGTGATACTCACGACGCGGATGACCTCCCGGCGATCCTCTCGAGGGCGTCTGCCAGGCTGCGGACATCCTCATCCCCGACCTGATCGAGAACCGTCGTTCGACCCGGCCGCAGCTCCGGTCCCATCCGCACGGCCCGCAGATAGAGATCCGTCTCGATCCCGAGGTCCCGGGGATGAACCGGCAGGCCAAGGCCACGGAAGAACCGGATGAGCGCGCTCACGTCTTCGCCGCGAAGAATGAACGCGGTGACCGTCGTGAGCGCCACCTGCAGGCCGTGATGACGCGGCTCCGGCAGGAGCTGGTCCAGCGCATGGCTGATGAGGTGCTCCGATCCGCTCGCGGGTCGCGAAGAGCCGGCCATCTCCATCGAGATCCCGCTCAGGATCAGGCCCCGCATGAGCTTCTCGCGGAACTGGCGATCCTGGAGGTCGGCGCCTTCCTGATAGACCGAGAGCGCCGCGGCTTCTGCCGTGAGACAGGCGAAGTCGTCTATCGGCTCGCCATACCGCGCGTGGGCCAGCCGCCAGTCCTGGACCGCCGACAAATTGGAAAGGAGATCCCCGAGCCCTGCCCTCCACGTGACGAGCGGCGCCCGCGACAGGACTTCCATGTCCACGACGACTGCCACCGGGATCCGCGCCCCGAGTGACTTCGGTCGTCCGTTTGCTTCCTGCATCACCGCGACCGGGGAGCAGATGCCATCGCTCGACGCCTGAGTAGGCACGCTGATGAAGTCGATCGCATCGAGGGCGGCCGCGACCTTGGCCACATCCACGACACGTCCGCCGCCCACGCCAACTACGTAGTCGGGGCCGACCCGGGAGATCGCGCCGCGCACAGCCTGCACCCACTCGTCGGTGTTCGAGCGCGCCAGACACTCCTCTACGTTGAGCCCGGCGGCTCGGGCGTCGGCTGTGAATGCCTCGCCGTATCGCGTCGGCGATGCCTCGCCGCTATGAACCACCAGAAACCGGCAGCCCTGTCCGATGCCGGCCAACTCATCGATCGAGGCGGAGCGCGACTCGACGAGCCGCAATAGCTTTGGAATCCGCACCGACCGATGGCCGATCGTTCCGCCGATCATCGGGCGCCATCCCCCTCGAGGCCGGCCAGGATCTCGATCGCTCGAGCGTAGTCCACCATGTCGTCGATCTCCGTCCAGGCCCGGCCGGCAGTGGGCAGTGGCAGCGCTCCGACCTCCGCGGCCGCGGCGTCGATAGCGTGCTCGTAATACAGGTCGATGCCGCCCGAGGCGACGAGCCGCCGGGCGGACTCGAGACACGCTCTTGCGCCCGACGCGTCAAGGCGGAGCGCGCCGATGTACTCGCCGACGCACTCTTCAGGCGGAAGCACTTTGTTCACCCGACTTATCCAGCCGGCCTCGTCGAGCTGGACCTTCATCTCCTCTGCGCCGAGCGGCTCGTCATGATCGATGACCAGCCAGCTCCCGGCCCGCTCCGCAGCCAGTTCTGCAATGACCGACGCATCGACCACGATGTCCGAGTTCAACAGCAGACAGCCGTCATCGATCGCCTCGGCGGCGCAAAGGAATGACACGATGTTGTTGGCGGTGGCGTAGTCGGGGTTGAAGATGGTTCGCACCGACAGACCAAGGTCCCGGCTCGCGACAAAGTCGTCTACGCGCTCGGCGAAGTGACCGGTTACGACGACGGCCTCAGCCACGTTCGCAGCGGCGAGCGACACCAGCAACCGCTCGAGCAGGGTCTTGCCTCGCAGCTCGAGCAGGGCCTTGGGGCGGTCGGCAGTGCGGTCGCCGAGCCGTCGGCCGAGGCCCGCAGCCAGTACCAGACCTATCGGGGGCATGGGTTTGGATCGGATGGCGGGCACCTATGGACGAGTAGCACCGCACCGCCCCGATGACGGGTGCGACTATGCGCGGACGCCTGAGGCAACCATGGTAGCCGACACAGACATCCCTCTGCCTGTCTCGGGTTCCGGACGGTGCGGCCGGCCCGATGTCCGACTGCGGCTCGCTCTGGCGATGCTTGGGCGCGTGTGAGACGATTTCACAGACGCGCACGGAGCGGCTTGATCTCCGGCGTACCAGGCGAGGCCGCGCGGCTCCGCAGGAACACCGGAGGACCCCATGTTCAGGCGAAGCGACCGCCGCTCTCGGGACGAAGCCGGCGCAGGCCTCGACGAGCAGATCGAGGCCGACGGCGCGGCCGATGACGGAGACGCCGAAGCGGCCGATAGCGCCAACGCAGCCGCCGCCGAATCCGCCGCCGGCACGGAGAGCCAGCCCGAGCCCGAGGATATGGACGCCGACCTCGAAAGCCAGGCGGCCGACTATCTGGCGGACAACGACCTGTGGCTCTACGGCCCCCATGCCAAAGAGGTGCTGGAGATTCTCGACCGGCTCGAGGAGATCGACACCACCCATGCCGAAGCCATCGCCGAGGCGTGGCGAAGCTCCTCCAAGTCCGATCGAGAAGCGGCGCGAAAAGCGGTCCGGAAGCTGACCGAAGACGACGAGGAGATGGCCCGCCACATCCAGATGGCGCGCGAGGAGATCGGAGCCTGGCTGGCCGTCGCCGCCGAATACCCGGAGTACGTCAAGGCCGTGGCGAATTGGGCTCGCATCTGCTCACAGGTCAGTGAGTCGGCCCTGGATGCCGCCACCGGCATCATCCTCGAGGACGATCTCGAGGAGCCGGAATACCAGGCTCTGTTCCTGCCCTGGACCGATGCCGTCGAGAAGCTGCGAATCGAAGAAGAGCTCGAAGAGATCGAGGGCGTCGACGAAGGCGAGGACGCGGAAGGCGACGGCGACGAGGAGGTCGACGAGGAGACCGAGGGCGAATTCGGCCCCAACACAGACTCGGTCGCCGACTTCCTGAACCGCCTCTGGCTGCTCTCACCCGAGCAGGTCTCGAGGCTCGTGAGCGGCTGGAAAGAGGCGCCGCAGGAGGAGTTGGAGAAGGCCCACGAAGCCCTCCACGACCTCGTCGAAGAGGACCCCGAGTGGCACGACCAGGTCCGGCGCGCCCAGGAGAAGATCGCTCCGTGGCTGAACGGCGGCCGGCTCCAGGAGACATCCAGCTTCATGGGTCAGACCGGCCAGGGCGCGACGCGCCAGATGGCGGGCCCGGCCCTGGCAGACGCGATGGCAGCCCTGGTCGTGGGCGATCTGCTGGCGCGAGAAGACGCTGAAGCGTTGTATGCGCCGTGGTTCAATCTCGTGGGCGCGCCGCCGCTGCCCGAGACCGACGAGGACGCGGGCGAAGACGCCGGCGAAGACGCGGGCGACGGCACCGCGACCGAGGGCGCGCCGCCGCTACCCGAGACCGACAAGACCAGTAACTGACACAAGAAGCGGGCGAACCCGCGGAGGGTCAATGTTCAGGCGATACAAGAAGGACGAGGGCGCTCCCAACAAGCTCATCGACCAGTCCGAGCCGAACAAGCTCACCTGGACCTCCGGCGATGGGGCGCCGATCGACCCCGACGTCGCCGCCTTTCTCGGCGAGGAGCCGGACGACGAGCCCGGCCAGGAAAACGCCGAGGATGAACTCGACACGAGGACGCCGGCCGAACGCGCGGCGGATCTCGACGCCGAGCTCCAGCGCGAGGCAGAGGAGTTCGGGCTGACGGGCTCGAACCCGACGGAGATGTACGGGCCGAACGGCGAGGACGTCGCCGCGCTGCTCGACTCGCTGGCGGACATCGACGACCAGACCGCGGAGTCAATCGCCGACGCCTACGAGGCGATCCCCGCGGCCGAGCGCAAGGTCGCGCAGTCGGTCGTGCGGCGGCGCTACCGCGGGGCGCGAGAATCCGAACTCTGGGCCGCGGAGCACGCCGTCTCGGACTGGCTCGCCGCGATGCAGCTCGAAGGCGACGACCTGGCGCTCTACTCGATCGTGGCCGACGCCGCCACGGACGCTGTGGACGCGCTGGTCCTCGAAGACGAGCTGGCGGACGTCGACTTCAACACGCTCTACGACGCCTGGTCCGAGGTCATGGACTCCGAGGAGGAGGACGGCGACCCCGAGGAGAGCGGCGCCGAGGCTGCCGAGCCGGCAAAGGGGTCGGGATCGAAGAAGACCGAGGCGGTCGAAAAGAACGCCGCAGACGAGGCCGAGGAGGATGGCGAGTTCGGCCCGAACACAGAACTGGTGCTGCGGTTCCTCACGAAGCTCGCCGGCCTATCGGCGGCCGAGACTACTGAATTGGTCACCGCCTGGCGCCGGCAGCCGAAGGAGGAGCTGAGCATCTCCCACCGCCATCTGCAGGCCCTCGCGGACGAGGATCACAAATGGCGAGAGCAGCTGCGCCTCGCCCAGGAGGAAGTCTTCGCCTGGATGAACGGCCGCAGCGAGAAGCGCGACTACGCCTTCGGTACGGCGAATAGTCTGGCTCGAGTCCGCGAGATCGCCGGACCCGCGGTCGCCGACGCCGTCGCCGCGCTGGCCATGGCCGACATCCTCGAGGCCGAGGACGCCGAGACGCTCTACGCTCCCTGGGCCGAAGCGATCGGCGAACCCGCGCTGCCGAGCTACGAGGACGACGAGAGCGACGGCGACGAGGACTAGCGGCCCGAGCCGAGAGGCCGGCCGGGCGCCGGATGCATATTTCCCCAATACGCATGGGTTGAGTAGTAAGTCGGCGGAGCGTCGCCGACCTTCGGCCGCTCGGGTCCCCACACCCTTCAGAGCTTTCGCGACCCGCGCACCTCAGGGAGTCGAAGCCGGGCTGGTGCTCGGAGTCGGGGCCGCTGGGGTGGGAGTCGGAGGCGACGCCTGATACGGGTTCGATGACCAGACAACCGACTCGACGACGATCGCGGCCTTGCAGTCGGCTAGAGCCGCCGGCTGACACTTGGCCGCCAGCGGGTCGTTGACATGGACTCGCGCCACGACGATCTCGAGGGCCGCCTGGTTGAACTTGCTCTTCGGCGAGAGCTCGAGCCCGTCAATCGAGGGCCCGTAACAGTAAGGGACCAGCCCTTGTCCGTCGCCGGGCGGGCCTGCCACCGACGGACAGGCGGGCAAGTAGTCCGGCCACGTCACGAGCCCGCCGAGCAGGAAGCTGCCCTTCAGACTCGCGAAGGATTCCTGTTCGCTGGACCGGTAGACATGCTCGCCGGCGATCTCTGTCGGCACGACCGGCCAGATGAGCGCCTCGACCACGACCGCGGCTTCACAGCGGGCCCGTGTCTCCGGGCCGCACAGTGCGGCCTCGTTGTCGTGGGTGTGAACTCGCAAGACCACGGCGTGGTCCAGCCAGTCGCCGAGAACGGCGATCACGGGGCTCTTCGGCGCGGCCCAGGCTGTGTTCGTGTCCTGACCGGTCGTGTTGACGAGCCAAAGCGGGCCTGCGCAACCGTCCCCTACGAGATCCCTCTCTGATGGTGCGCCGCTACCCCCGCCGAATGGGCACCCGACCCAATTCGTAATCGTGGGGATCGCAACCAGCAGGAAGCTGCCGCCAAGGTTCTCCCACTCGGCCTGTTCGGAGACGCGATAGACGCGCTTGCCGTCGATCTGGATCGGGAGGCCGTCGGAGGTTGCCGGCGCCGACGGAGAAACGCTCGGAGGCATCGATGCGGTAGGCGGAGCGCTCGAGGCCGCCGACCCGAAGCTCGGCCCGCGCTGCAGGTTCACTCCCACTATCGCCGCGCCGCCGATCACCACGATGAGGCAGGCCGCCAGGCCAATGGGCAACTTGCCGGCAACCCGAACTCCACGCCCGGGCTGTGGAATCGCTTTGCCGCCGACCCGGCCTCGGGCGGCCGCCGTCGGAACAGCGGCATCGAGGGCACTCAGTCTCCGGCGCAAGCGCTCATCGAAGTCATTCATCGGCCGTGCTCCCAATCGCCGGTCGAAGGCGATCGCGCGCCCGCGACAGCCAGCTCGATACCGTTCCTCGCGCAACGCCCAACGCTTCGGCGACCTCTTCCTGCGTGTACCCATCGAGGATCGTCAGCAGAAGAGCGGCCCTGGCTGGGGGCTCGAGCGCAGAGATGGCTCGCCAGAGGTCCGGGTCCGTGTTCATCGCCCAGGCGGCGTCGGTCTCGTGCAACTGCAAGAAGCCCCACCTTCTGCGCCGGCGCATTTCATCGATGGCGAGCCTGATCCCGACCGCCGCCAGCCAGCGCGCAACGTCATCGCCCGCTCCGATCGGCCACCTCTCGACGGCCCGGGCAAATGCCTCCTGGGCCAGGTCTTGAGCCTCTTCCGGGTCACCAACTATGAGAGTGATGCGCCGATGGAGCCACGGCATGTGGACGCTGAACGCGGTCTCGAGATCGCGAGCTTCAACCGCCGTCAGTCCGGTCGCCACAGTCGCCAGCTTCTCCATCTCGCCCTGTCTAACGTCCGAGGCGTCCTAAGTGTTGCAGATGCGGTCGCCGGCCCGCGATGGTCACCTGGAGGCGCGCTCAGCCATCCGGGGCGAACGTCTCGCAGAGTTGCTGGGGAGGACGGCTGCGATGACCGAACGCCACGCCCTCCTGCGTAACTGCGGTGATCCGCAGTGAAACTGGACAACGTGACAGCCGTTCTGCAAGACTCGCGTTCATGAAGCAATCGATCGTCACCCTCGACATGGAAGGCGTTTTGACGCCGGAAATCTGGATTGCCGTGTCCGAAAAGACGGGCATCCCGGAACTGCGCCGCACCACACGCGATGAGCCCGACTACGACAAG
>PMBR01000135.1 GCA_003152995.1 Chloroflexota bacterium
ATGGCCTGCTGCGGCGACGTCCCGACCCTGGAAACCCTGGCCGCCGTCGACCTGATGCGCCAGTACCTGCCCGACATCAAGGTCCGCGTCGTAAACGTCGTCGATCTGATGCGCCTCGAGCCCGAGACCGAGCATCCGCACGGCATGACGGACACGGANNTACAAGGAAGAGGGCACGACCACCACTCCGTTCGACATGGTCATGCTCAACGACCTGGACCGCTACCACCTCGTGATCGACGCCATCGACCGCATTCCGGGTCTGGGCGCGAAGGCCGGCCACGTTCGCCAGCTGATGGAGGACAAGCGCACCGAGGCGCGGGCCTACACCCGTGCCGAGGGCGATGACGCGCCCGAGATCCGCGACTGGGTCTGGCCGGCGTAGGGAGTCCATCGCAAGAGAGCGGCCGCTTCGGCGGCCACCCTCTACTTTGGCGGCCACCCTCCATACGTTTCGGCGATGGGCAGCGCTAGATATCGTCGATGGGCGCTGGGCCGTCGACCCAGTTCAGCTCGCTGTCGGCGACGAACTGAGCGGGCCAGGTTATGTCCGACGAGCCCCAGTCATGGAAACCATTCACCAGGTCGTAGAACCGACGGATGTTCTCGGCCGAGTGTTCGGCGAGCAGCGTGCCGACGGCGCCCATCAAGTCCGCGGGCCTGTCCGGAGCGTCCATCAGGACTCGCAGGAACCACTTGTGGTACGGATACAGCAGCTCGTTGTGGGCGAGGATCAGCCGCCCGCCGAATAGCACCAGCTTGTCGACGGACACGCCCAGCAAGTAGGGGTTGTCGTGTTTCAGCGCCTCGGCGGCGTACCAGTTCCACGCCTCGAACTGGGCCCTGAAGCGACGCAGCCGCACGGCCTTGCCTTCCGCCGGAAACCGCGCAATCAGCTTCAGCGTTTCCTCGAGGCCATCCAGCCGCGAGAACAGAACGCGCGAGTCCTTGAAGGCGAAGCGCGCGGGCTCGCTCCCCTTTTCGGCCACCAGGGGCAGCACGCCGGCTCCGAGGTACTTGGCGTCGACGTACCCCTTCGGATACGTGGCCAGTTCGGGGAAGACGGTCAGCAGTCCGCCTGCACGGCTTCTCTCGGCAAATCGCTCGTCGGAGACGATGACCATCACGTCGATGTCGGAATCGGGGCGCTCGAAGCCGTGGGCCACCGAGCCGCCGAGGATCAGCGCCAGGACTTCGGGGTCGGCCCGGAAACGCTCGACGGCTCTTTCGATGGTCTCGGCGTGGTGGGCGTACAAGGGGTCTCCCAATCGGTTGGATCGGCGGCATCTTACTCCGGGGCCTGGGCGCAGCCGATCCGACCGCGCAACCGATCCGACCGCGCAAGCCGATCCGACCGCGCCAGCCGAGGCTCCTCCATCGCGGCCGTCCGCTACCATGCAATCCATGACGTCTGAAGTGACTGCCAGTCTGCGATCCCAGGTCCGCGAAGCCATCGAAGCTGCCTGGACGCGCGCCCGCGCGAGCTTGCCGGAGCCGGCCGAACCGGTCGAGGCCGCCATCACGATCGAGCGCCCCTCGGACCCGAGCTTCGGCGACTTCGCCAGCAACATCGCTCTGCGACTCGCCAAGCCGTACCGCCGCGCGCCGATGGAGATCGCCAAAGCGATCGCCGCGCACGTCGCCACGGTCTCGACGGACCCGGCCTCGCCGATCGACTCCGTGGATGTCGCGCCGCCCGGCTTCCTCAACATCCGCCTGTCCGACCGCGCCCTCGCGGCCGCGACGGAGCGCATCCTGGCGAACCCCGCGACCTGGGGCCACGTCGCCGCCGCGCACCCGGAGCACATAAACGTCGAGTTCGTGTCGGCCAACCCCACCGGGCCGCTCCACATCGGCAACGCCCGCGGCGCCTTCACCGGCGACCTGCTGTGCCGCGTTCTCACGGCCGCCGGCCACAAAGTCGAGCGCGAGTACTACTTCAACGATTTCGGCAGCCAGGTCAAGAACCTCGGCGCGTCGGTCGTGGCGATCCGCGAAGGCGGCGAGCTGCCCGAGGACGGCTACCACGGCGACTACGTCTACGACATGGCCAAGGAGCTACCGGCCGAAGTCCTGGCCGCGGCCGAGAAGTCGGGCGAGGATCCGAGCTGGGCGGCCGGTCGATGGGCGTCGGAGCAGGTTCGAGCCGGTATCGAGGCCAGCCTCGAGCACCTCGGCTGCCATTTCGACGTGTGGCGGTCCGAGAGCACGCTCCACAACGACGGCTGGGTCGCGAAGGCGATCGAACGCCTGCGGGCCGCCGGCGACGTGTACGAGGAGGACGGNNGACGGCGCGGTCGTCTTCCGCTCGACCAAATACGGCGACGACAAGGATCGCGTGATCCTGCGCTCCACCGACGACGCCGCCCCGACCTATTTCGCCGCCGACATCGGCTACGTGGTCGAGAAGTTCGGCCGCGGCTACGACCGCATCGTCTTCATCTGGGGCGAGGACCACCACGGTTACGTCGCCCGGGTCAAGGCCGCGGCGCAGTCGCTCGGCTTCGACCGCGACCACGTTCAGATGATCCTCACGGCCTGGGTCCGCTTCGTCCGGGACGGCAAGGAAGTCCCGATGTCCAAGCGCACGGGCGAGTTCATCACCCTCGACGAGCTGCTCGGTGAGATCGGCGTCGACGCCGCGCGCTGGTTCTTCGCCTCACGCGCCGCTTCGAGCGGCATCGACTTCGATATCGAGCTGGCCAAGAAGCAGTCGAACGAGAACCCGGTCTACTACGTCCAGTACGCCCACGCCCGAATCGCTTCGATCCTGCGCAAGGCCGAGGAGACCGGCATGAAGCCGCCGGCGGCCGACGATTCGCGCCTGGCCGATCTGCTGGCCGGAGCCCTCACCGGCGCGCCGGAAGCGCAGCTGGTCCGTCAGATCGTGCGCCTGCCCGAGGTCGTCGAGGACGCGGCCGCGAGCGAGGAGACGCACGGCGTCACGACCTACGCTACGGAGCTTGCGACCACGTTCCACGCCTTCTACCGCGACGCCCGCGTCGTCGACCCCGACGAACCGGAGCGCTCGGCGGCGCGCCTGGCCCTGGTAGCGGCCGCAAAGACGACCCTCGCCAACGCCCTGAGCCTGCTCGGTATAAGCGCTCCCGAATCGATGTAGGCGTCGCGGCCGGGCCGCGCGCCGCCGAACCGGGCCGCGCCGCCGAACGGGGCCGCCCGCCGCCCTTGGGCCGTCGCCCCGACCGCCCGTAGGCCGTCGCTCCGAGCGCCCGGTGCCGAACTCCGAGCCCGGCCCGCCCTACTCCCCCGTCTTGCAGGTCGCGAAGGCCCCGAGGCTCGCCTGGTCTGAGGCGATGACGATGTCCGCAGTGACTGCGTCGCCGCAGATCGAGGACGGGGACGACAATCCGGCGAGCGTCTGAGTCGCGGCGGCGGCGAAGTCGGTGCGGCCCGAAGCGCTCCGCCACTGCGTCCGCAGTACCACCGCCCATGTTCCGCTCGGGCCTTCGAACAGACCGATACGGTCGCCCGCCCACATGGATGCAGCCGCGTCCGCGGCCGTCTTCTGCACGTCGGTCGGATGCTCGCCCTCGAGCCAGACCCGCAGCTGCAGCTCGCCCATGGTGTCCTGCATCGACATGCTCCAGCCCGATCCAAGCGACGCCGGGACGGCCGGAAGCGTCAGGGCGACGGGATCGATATGGCCCGAATACAACGCCGGATGAAGGATCTGGGAGGTCGAGCTCGGCGGCTTCGCGTATAGCGCGTCGACTGCGCCCCAGCCGCCTTTCGAATAGATGCCCTGGACGAAGTTGAGCCCGTCGAGATACGGGAACATCAGGTCTTCGCGCAGGATCGCCGGCGCTGTGTTCAGTTGATCGGTCTGCGGCCCGACGAGCGACGAGGCGCTGACTGAAAGCAAGTCCGCGAGCGACATGTGGGCCGTGGCCCATTGGGTCATCGATAGCGTGGCGTCGCCCTCGGGCAAGGCCGTCCGGGCCAGATCTCGGTCGCCCTGATCGACTGTGGAAATCGCCAGCTTGTCCAGCCCGAAGCTCTGATCCTGCAAGGCGTGGGTGAACTCGTGCGAGAAAGTCAGCTGCTGCTCGGGGCCCACGGTGCCCGACTGGGACAGCAGATAGAGCTGCTTGGTGTCGGGGTCGTAGAAGCCGATCGCCTGGCCGGATTCCAGATCGACCTCGAGCTGTTCCAGCGAGGCTCCGGCCGGCAGCAGGCCCAGGTGGGTGAAGAGGCGACTCTGGGCGGCGAGCGCCGCGTGATCCACGCCGTTCTCCGTCGCCTTCGTGATCCAGTCGCGCACGCCCTGCTCATCGAGCAGGACCGGCGTAATGGGGAGCTTTGGCGTCAGCTGGCGCAGCTGCTCGACCTGGCCCTCGATCCGGGCGTAGAGCGCCAGATCCGCGGCCGTGTCGGCGGTGGCACCGGGCGTGGAGGAGGGCCCCGGGCTTTCGGCCGCCGGCGCGGACGGAGCCGAGGACGCGACAGTGCTGCCGCTCGGTTGGAACGACGGCGCCGGCGTGATCTGCGAAGTACCGCAGGCCGCGCCGATCACCGCCACCACGAGCAGAATTGACAACTCGAGGCCGAGACGGCGGCTGTTCATGGGGCAATTGTGCCAGGCGAAACCGCCGAGGACCGGCTTCCGCATCGGCTAATCCTCCAGCTAACGTAGTCGCGGGTCGCACGGTGTGCGTTTCTTAACCTTCTGGCGGCCCCCGCATTCACGGATACGCATTAGATTCTGTGGCGGAACACTGGACGAGCCTCCTGAAGTTCCATCCTCCCTCCCTCCGACCGGAGGTGCCGATTGGGCAGGCGCCTCCGGTCCTCCTTTTGTGGCGGTCGACGGGAGATTCCGTCGGAGGCCGAGGGCCTTCGCCGGGTGGACGGCGGGGACGTGAGCTACTGGTAAGCCGGCGATGACCGGCGTGTGCGAGAATCCACTCATGGAACTCACCTGGTATGGACGTACCTGCGTGCGGATGCGCAGCAAAGACGCGGCCGTAGTCGCCGACGCTTATCAATCGATCGTCGGGCCCACGGGTCGCGGTATCACCGGCGACATCGTCACTTACAGCCACCCGGACGATGCGCCCCATCCAAAGGCGAAGGGTCGGCTGTCCCGCGATGGCTCAACCCTGCTCCCGGGTAGTCTCGAGGGTGCGTTCTGCCTCGACGGACCCGGCGAGTACGAGATCAAGGACGTCCTAATCACGGGCGTGAAGACCTTCCGGGACGAACACAAGGGCGGCGAGCGCGGCCGCAACATCGCCTTCATCGTCGAGCTGGACGGCGTCCACGTCATCCACCTGGGCGACATCGGCCATCTGCTCACCGAAGACAAGCTGACCGACATCGGGCCGATCGACGTGGTCTGCATCCCCGTCGGCGGCACTCTCTCCGCGACGAGGGCGGCCGAGCTTGTGGCGCAACTCGACGCCAAGGTCGTCGTGCCGATGGCGGTCTGCGAGGACGCGGACTCCGACGAAGCCCTGGGCAAGTTCCTGCACGAGATGGGCGTCCCGACGGCGCCGGCGCCGCAGTCAAAGCTGGTGCTTATGCCGTCGTCGCTCCCCGCGGAAGTGACCACCGTCCTGCTGGAGCAGCGCGGCAAGGTCTGACCGCTCGCACCGCGGAGTGACTGGACGCAACGTCAGATCGAGGCAACCGGCTCAGATCGGGAAGTCGACACCGATGCCCGAGTCCTCGTGTGAATCGTATGGGAACTCATCGCTGTGTCCCTCGGTGATGACACCCCGCTGAGCGAGCAGGAGAGCGCGGTCTCCCGGTCCCAGATTCCCGGATCGATAGATTGCCACGAGTGCCTCGGCCGCAACCTTGCGCCCGTCCCAGTAGTCCTTGAGCGCGGCGATCAGCGGCCCCACGGCCCGAGCATCGCCGATTCGGCCGAGAGCCTCGCCGGCAGCCTTGCGCTGCCAGCCCGCACCGTCTTCAAGCGTGGCGACAAGCGGTTCGACGGCGCGGGCGTCGCCGATCTTGCCAAGCGCCTCGACTGCGGCCTTGCGGACGTGCTGGACCTCGGCCTCGTCCCGGAAGGCGGCGATCAGCGGCTCCACCGCGCGGGCGTCGCCGATCTTGCCGAGCGTTTCGGCGGCGACCAGGTGCACATGCCAGTCGTCGTCCGAGAGTGCGCCGATAAGAGGCTCCACCGCGCCGACATCAGAGATCTGACCCAGCGCCTCCGCGGCCCCCCTGCTCACATCCCGGTCGGAATCCTTGAGCGCCGCGATGAGGAGATCGAGGGCCGGGACGCCGACCCTGGCGAGCGCCCCGATGATCGCTCCGCTGACGAAGGAATCGCCGCCCTCGAGGGCGGCAATGAGCGGAACCACGGCGCGGACGTCGCCGATCTGGCCGAGCCCCTCGGCTGCACGCACGCGAACACCCTCGTTTGAGTCTTTGAGGGCCGCGCTCAGGGGCTCCACAGCGGCGGCGCCGCCGATCTGACCCAGCCCCTCGGCAGCAAGCATCCGCACTCCCTCGCTCGCGTCTTTGAGCGCCGCGACGAGCGGATCCACGGCGCGGGCGTCGCCGATCTTTCGGAGGGCAGTAGCCGCAGCCTTGCGCGTGTATTCGTCCGCGTCGGTGAGGGCGACGACGAGGCGCTCGACAGCTGGGGCCCCAATTTCGGCCAGCGCCTCCGCGGCGACAGCGCGCACGTCCTCATCCGAGTCTTTGCATACCGCGACCAGATGCTCAGTGGCGCGGACGTCGCCCATCCGGCCGAGCGCTTTGGCCGCAGCCCAGCGCACATGCCCATCCTTCTGATAGCCCAACGCCTTGATCAGCCCGCTCACGTCTCGCCTGGCTTCGAGGTCGTCGACGTTGGGCGGGTTGGCCTTTCCGAACAGCGGCATGGCGTGCCCTCCTCCGCTCAGTCTGCCACGGAAGGGGATGCGTCTGGAAGGGGCCGGCCCGGTTCGTTCTCGCGCGGATGGGGACCGCCGCGCATGATCGAGAGCAACGGGCCGCGCTGCATCAGACCGCGCTCCGGGTCGGGCCGCGCTTCGACCGCCTCCAGGTTCTCCGGGCTGAACATCTCCGCCAGCGCCCGCCCGGTGACGGCATCGAAGGTTCGGCGATAGCTCGCGCAGTGCGGGTCGCGCCGGTCGGCACGGAAACGGCCACCGCTCGAGACCAGCACGTTGTAAGGGCAGCCGCCGCGGCATATGTCGAGGTAGGCGCAGTCCCCGCACTCGCTACCGTCGGCCGCGATCGCCAGCTCTCGGGCCCGGAACTCGCGCCACACCGGCGAGGCCTGGAGCTCCGCCGGGCTTGGCCGAGCCGCCACGTCCCCGACGCGATACTCCACCATCCCGGCGAAGCGCTGGCATGGGTAGATCGCACCGTCGGGCCCGACCGTGAGGTAATGGCCCAGACATTCGCCGAACGTGCATATGCCGCCGCGCCCGGCGCTGACACTTCGTGCCATCGAATCGAGCGTGCCTATTCGAACCCGCGTCAGGTTCTCCAGATACCTGTCGAGCAGGCCGACCAATAGTTCGCCGTAGGCCTCGGGTGTGATCGACCACCGGTCCGCCTCCGGGTGGCGCAGAGACGGCAGGGCGGCATGGACCGAGAAGTCGAGCCCTTCGGCGACGAAGAAGTCGAAGATCTCCGAGGCATGCGGGATCGATTGCACGGTGAAGGTGCAGATGGCCCCGATGTCGATGCCGTGGGCGCGAGCCCGCTCGATGCCGGCCATGGTTCGGGCGAAGTAGCCCGACCCTCGCTGTGCATCGTTGATCGCCTCGGGGCCGTCAAGGCTCGTGCCCAGCGAGACGCCGTGCTCGCGGAACAGCTCGCACAATTCGTCGGTCAGGAGCCAGAGGTTGCTCTGGGCCGCGAACCGGACGCGCCGCGGGGCGAGGCCGTCGCGCAGGAGAGGCAGCGCCTGTCTGTACCACGCGGCGCCGGGGACGAGCGGTCGCCGCCGTGAAACGTGATCTCGAGCGTACCTTCGCCGTGCGGTCCGTCGGACCCGCCGTCGGGCGCTCCGTCACGCCCGCGCTGCCACTCGACCACGGCATCGAGCGTCTCGCGGCCCATGATCTCCCCGCCGGCATGTGGCCCAAAACAGTAGGCGCAGCTTGCCGGACACGCCAGCGACGGAACGAGCATCAGGTGCGAGGACATGTCCCACTGCCGATCGGGCGGCCTGCGGCTTCACTGCGCCGCCGAGGCAGTCTAGCTCGTGACTTCCCCGGCGATCACTGGCCACCGTGCGAGCGTCGTCGACGCGCAGCTCAGATGATTGCCTGGACGACCGAGACGATCAGGGCCAGCACGATGAACGCCAGGACCACCACCACGATCAGCACGAACACAGCCAGGCTGGCGAGCCCCCAACCGACCAGGAGCTTCCGTCCCGCGCGCAGGCAGCCGGGGCTCAAGGTCAGAACATCGGAGTCGACCTGGATGCGCCGGTGGCATCTGGGGCAAACATCGAGCGGAAAATCGACCCGGCTTCCGGTGAAGCCGCAATGCGAGCATCTGATTCCGGCCAGGCCGGCGCCGCAATGCGGGCAGGTATGCGTGTCCTTCGTGACTGCGGCCCCACAGCGGCCACAGCTGTACCTGCCCATCGCGCCTCACCCTTCCAGTAATCGCCGAGAGGCAGGCGTCCTCTGGGACGCAGGTTCGAGTCCCAAGCCACAGGGATGAACCTCTGCCTCGCACGCGGTGACGTCGCATGCCGGCCCGATCCTATCAGCCATCCGGGGGCCAAATCTTGCCGCAATAGCAATTGCCGCCGTCGATCAAGCCCGCTCGAAGACCGCGCGCCCGCGCTTGACGACCGAGCGGGCGAGTCGGCCGCCGAGCCAGTAGGGAAGCTGCTCGACGGAGGGCACGTCCCAAACGACGAGGTCGGCCTGCTTGCCGGGCTCGATCGAGCCGATCCGCTCCCCGAGGCCTAGGGCATGAGCAGCGTTTATCGTCACGGCCACGAGGGCCTCGGCCGGCGTCAGGCCCATCTCCACGCATGCGATCGACATGACCAGCGTCAGGCTGAGAGTCGGGCTCGTGCCCGGATTGAGGTCCGTGGCGAGGGCCACGGGAATCCCCGCGTCGATGAGGCGGCGGGCAGGGGCGAAGTGGCGTTTGCCGAGGAACCAGCTCGTGGCCGGGAGCAAAGTGGCGACGACCGGAGCGCCCGCTTCTGCAACGCGGGCCAGGGCCGCGATACCCGCGTCCGACGGCGCCGCGAGGTGATCGGCCGAGAGGCATTGAAGCCCGCCGGCGGATAGCTCCGCGGCGAGCTCGGCGCCGCCCGACGGGGCGAGTTCGTCGGCGTGGAGCCGGAGCGCCAGGCCCAGGTCGGCGGCCGCACGCAGGATTCGGTTGCTCTGGTCGGCGGAGAAGACGCCCTGCTCGCAGAAGACATCGCAGAAGCTGGCGATGCCCTGGCGGGCCACGGCCGGCAGCTGGTCGCCGATGACGTGGGCGACGTATGCCTCCGTGGCCTCGGGACCTGGGGCGGCGCCGGCGGGCGGCGCTCCGGCTGCCGACGCAGCGGCGGGCGGCGCTCCGGGGCGCGCTGCGGCGCCCGGGGCGGCACCGTCTCGGAACTCGGGCGGGACGGCGTGGGCGCCGAGGAATGTCGGCACCAGCTCGATGGGTCCCTCGCGGTCGAGCCGGCCGGTCAGCTCCAGCAACCGCAGCTCGCCGGCCACGTCCAGCGCATAGCCGGACTTGGCCTCAGCCGTCGTGGTTCCGCCCGCCAGCATCTGGGCGAGGCGGGCCCTGCCGCCGGAAAGAAGCTCCTGATCCGAGGCGGCGCGGGTCGCGGCCACGGTGGAGAGAATCCCGCCGCCCGCCGCAAGAACCTCGAGATAGCCGGCGCCACGAGCGCGGAGCTGCCACTCGGCTTCGCGAGTACCCGCGAAGAGCAGGTGGGTGTGGGCATCGACGAGGCCTGGAGTGACGAGGCCGCCATGGGCATCGAGACGGCGGAAGGCGTTGATGGGTAGACCTTCGGCCGCGATCTGGCGGTGGACTTCGTCGGCCCAACCCACCGCGAGGATTCGGTCACCCCAGCATGCGACGGCGAGCGAACCGCCCGAGAACACGGCCGCGTCCCCCTGCGCCCCGCCTCTCCGAATCTCCCCGGCGAGCGTTGCGACGGCGCCGGCCTTTTCGATCAGCAGACCGCTCACCGCCCGCTCACCGCGTCCAGACGCAGCTCCAGGGCCTGCATCGGCGAGAAGTCGCGCAGCTTCAGGAAGTCGGCCGCGCGGGCCAGTCGTTCGGTCGTGGATCTGGTCGCGAGGACGCCTGCGTGATCGGCCACGTCGAGCAGCGACGCAAGAGGCGCCAGGCCGATCAACTCGGACTCGGCCAGCTCGATGGCGTCCTGGTCGGCCTCCGCTCGAACCGCCTCCCAGACGAGCCACAGCGGCGTCGTCCGGAAGTCGAGAAGATTCATCGACACCTGGGCTCGACCGATCTCCTCGATCCAGAAGCCGTTGGCCTGGACCTTCGGCAGCCCGCCGCTCGACTCGCGAATCCTGCGCGCGATCCGCTTGGCGAGCTCCACGTCGTCGCTGGCAAGGTTGATGTTGTAGGCGATCAGGAAGGGCCGGGCCCCGACCGCCACCGCTCCCGCGCTCGGGTGCAGCTTCGAAGGCCCGAAATCCGGCTCGCGGCCGGGTTCGCCGATCTGGGTCTTGAGCCCTTCGAACTGGCCGCGCCGCACATCCGCCAGCCGCCGGCGATCCGGAGTCGAGGCCGCCTCGCCGTAGAGGTAGACCGGCACCGAGAAGCGGTCGGCGACCCGCGACCCGAAGGCCCGCGCCAGCTCCACGCAATCGGACATCTTCGTGTCGCCCAGAGGGACGAACGGGACCACGTCCACGGCCCCGATGCGAGGATGCTGCCCGGTGTGTCTCTCCATGTCGATCTCGGAGAAGGCCACCGCAAAGGCGCGCTCCAGAGCCTCGAGAATCGGCGACGCCTCGCCGGCCATCGTCAGGACGCTGCGGTTGTGGCTGGGGTCGCTTGTGCGGTCGAGCAGGTAGGCGCCCGGGACGCTTTCGACCGCCGCACACACCTTGTCGACGACGTCCAGCCGCCGGCCTTCGCTGAAGTTTGGGACCGATTCGACCAGCCTGGTCAAGGTTCCTCCGATCCGACAGTAACTGCCCGCCCGTGTAGCCGATGCCTATCGTGGCACAGCTTGGATGAGACGGGTCGCGTAATGCCGGGCGAAGAGGCGATGGCTACCATGCCGCGAGGAATGGGAATCTCATGTTAGGCGTAGTTCGGCCGTCGCTCTGGCGACACGGTGACTTCCGCAAGCTCTGGACCGCCGCCACGGTGAGCGTCCTCGGCAGCCAGGTCACCCTTATCGCCGTGCCGTACATCGCCCTCACGATGCTGCAGGCAACTGTCTTCGAGGTCTCGCTGCTCGCCGCGATCGAAATGCTGCCGTTCCTCCTGTTCACGCTCCCGGCGGGGGCCTGGCTGGATCGAGTCCGCCGGCGACCGATCCTCATCGCCGCGGATATCTGTCGCGCGGTGGCCCTGATGAGCATCCCCGTCGCCTATTTGGCAGATGCGATGACCCTCACGCAGTTGTTCGTCGTCGCCTTCGTGACGGGCACGTTCACGGCCTTCTTCGACATCGCCGACCAGTCGATCCTGCCCGACCTGATCGAACGCGAAGACCTCGTCGACGGGAACGCCCGTTTGCAGGTCAGCTACTCGGCGGCGCAGATCGGCGGACCGGCGCTCGCCGGCAACTTGATGGCGGTCGTGGCGGCTCCGCTCGCGATCGCCGCCGATGCTCTGAGCTTCTTCATCTCCGGCGGGCTGATCAGCGCCATCAAGAAGCGCGAACCGAGGCCGGCCCGGGCGCTCGACGAGAACGGCCGGCCGACCTCGCTCCGATCAGAGATCGCCAGCGGGCTGCGCTACGTGGTAGGCGATCGGTACCTGCGCCCGATCGCCGGCTGCACCGGGACCTCGAACCTGTTCGGGGCGGCACTCTTCGGCATCTTCCCGGTCCTCATCTGGCGAGAGCTCGGATTCACGCCGGCCTTCTACGGCACGATCGTCGGCATTGCAAGCTTCGGCTTCCTCGCCGGTGCGGTTGCCTCCAACAGCCTGCCCCGCAGCCTGGGGATCGGGCCGACGATCATCGTCTCGGCCGCGTTGGGGTCGCCGGCTTTCCTGTTGCTGACTCTGACGCCCGAGTCGGCCTTGTGGGCGGCGCTCACACTCTTCGTCGGCTGGTTCGTGCTCGGCTTCGCGCAGGTCATCTACAACGTGGCCCAGATCAGCCTGCGCCAATCGATCACGCCGCCGGCGATGCAGAGCCGCATGAACGCGACGATGCGATTCATCGTCTGGGGCACGCTGCCGATCGGGTCACTGATGGGCGGCGTCATGGCAACCATACTGCCCGTCCGCGTCGCGCTGATCATCGCGGCGTTGGGATCGTTCACCTCGGTCTTGTGGGTGCTCTTCTCGCCGCTGCGCTCGTTGCGCGACATACCCGGCGAAGAGGGCGCAGAGGAAGATGCCTCTCAGGCCGCCGGCGAGGCCGAAACGGGCGACACGGCCGGACGCTCAGTCGAGTCCGATCGCCTGCCCGAAGCGGCAAACGCCCGGGCTTAGCCCTCCGGCGCGTCAGTCCCCGTCGAGCATCGGGATGCGAATGCCGCGCTCGCGCGCGACCTCGATGGCGCGCTCGTAGCCGGCGTCGGCGTGGCGGATGACGCCCATTCCCGGATCCGCGGTCAGAACTCGCTCGAGCTTCTGTGCCGCGAGGTCCGTGCCGTCGGCGACGATCACCATGCCCGCGTGCTGTGAGTACCCGATCCCCGTTCCGCCGCCNNCCGTCGCGCATCGCCTCGGTCTCGCGATTGGGCGACGCCACGGATCCGGCGTCGAGGTGGTCGCGGCCGATGACAATCGGCGCGGAGACGGCGCCGGTTCGGACCAGCTCGTTGAAGGCGGCCCCAGCACGGGCGCGCTCCCCGTAGCCTAGCCAGCAGATCCGGGCCGGCAGGCCCTGGAACGGCACGCGAGCCTCGGCCATCTCGATCCATCGCCGNNCACCGGAACGGGCCCTTGCCCTCGCAAAAGAGCGGCCTGATGAACGCCGGCACGAACCCCGGGAAGTCGAAGGCGCGGGCCACGCCGGCCTGCTGGGCCTGGGCGCGAATGTTGTTGCCGTAGTCGAAGGTGATCGCGCCGGCCTGCTGGAACGCCAGCATCGCCCGAACGTGCTCGGCCATCGACGCCATCGAGCGGGAGATGTACTCGTTGGGATCGCTGTGCCGTAGCTCGGCCGCCTGGGCGATCGTGAGTCCCGCCGGAACGTAGCCGTTCAGCGCGTCGTGAGCGCTGGTCTGATCCGTGACCACATCGAAACGCTCGCCGCGACGGACGAGCTTCGGCTCGACTTCGCCGGCGTTGCCGACGAGGGCGATCGATTCGGCGCGACCCGCAGTGGCGGCGTCGCGTGTCCACCCGAGGGCCTCGTCGAGCGAATGAGTAATCCGGTCCACGTAGCCGCCGTCGAGGCGGCG
Organism: Chloroflexota bacterium; assembly: GCA_003152995.1. Taxonomy (GTDB): domain Bacteria; phylum Chloroflexota; class Limnocylindria; order Limnocylindrales; family CSP1-4; genus Fen-1039. Next base: position 13,539 of record PMBR01000135.1, read on the forward strand.
ACGCGCCCGAGCCTCGTCGACCTCGATGACCAGGGCCACTCCCCCGTTCATCGTGACGGCCAGCGGCTGCGCGCCGCCCATTCCGCCCAGGCCGGCCGTGAGCGTCACTCGCCCGCGCAGTGTCCCGCCGAAATGCTGGCGCGCCAGCTCGGCGAACGTTTCGTACGTCCCCTGGAGAATCCCCTGCGTCCCGATGTAGATCCACGNNTGGCCGTACATCGTCAGGCCGGCCCGTTCGAGCTCGCGGAAGTTGTCCCAGTTGGCCCATTTGCCGACGAGGTTCGAGTTGGCGATCAGGACGCGTGGCGCCCATTCGTTCGTCCGGAAGACACCGACCGGCTTGCCCGACTGGACCAGAAGCGTCTCATCGTTTTCGAGGCGGCGCAGCTCGCGCACGATCGCGTCGAAGGCGTCCCATGAGCGCGCGGCCCGGCCGGTGCCACCGTAGACGACGAGATCGTTCGGGCGCTCGGCAACCTCGGGGTCGAGGTTGTTCATCAGCATTCGAAGCGCGGCTTCCTGGCTCCAGCCCTTGCAGCTTCGCTCCGGACCGCGCGGCGCGCGAACGGTTCGAGGTCCGGACCTGGCTGCAGCGCCGCTTCCGGCACCCGTTTCGATCGCCATCGAAGCCTCCCGCTGACTGCCCGGGCCCACCCGGATCTCGAGAACGCCGCCGGCCGGCGGATCCGGACACGCCCGAATACTCGGCCCCAGTTTGCGCCGGTTCGGTCGAGTCGTCATCAGCGGCGCCTGCGATTCGACCCTTCGCAATCCGTCGGGTATCACGGCTGCCGCGGAGCTAGGTAATCCCCTGGATCAGCTGGCGGCCGAGGCGGCGCGGGCCGAGATCCACGATCGACAGAATGACGCCGTTGTCCAGGCTGAGGGTGTAGGCGTCGACGCCGCCGTTGCACGTCGCCACGTCGACGGGCCAGTCGTTGATGCGCTCCACCGTCGTGGAGGCGATCCCGTCGGCCTGCGAGCAGGACGCCTTGAACCAGTCGTCGCGCCAGGTCGTGTAGAAGTCCTGGCTCTGTGCGTCGGACTTGAGCGCGGCGATGCCGACCTGCACGAAGTTCGCGTCGGTGATCATCCCGATGTGGGCCACGTAGAAGCTGCTGAACGCGGCCGCATAGTGGGAGTCGTCCAGAGCCGAAGACTCGACCAGCACGTCCTCGACCAGCGGGTTGCCGCCAACGACCGCCGGGATGTTGCTCATGAGGCTCGGATCGATGCGAAGGCCGTAGGCACCGGTTGTGCCGTTCGGCCACGGCGTCGGCTCGAGCGGCACCTGCGACGCAAGCCCCGGGCGCGTATCGGTGCCGGTCGGAACGGGCGTCGGGCTCTGGACCACGACGCTGTAGTTGCAGCCCGCCACGACCGCGGCCACGACAGCCAGCATGGCCAGCGAGGCCACGGCGGCCGGCATGGCGGCCAGCGGCGCCACAGTCCGAGCCCGCACCTAGAGTTCCCTCCGCATGACCGGGTAGCGCTCGTCGTCGACGGCAAGCGCGAAGCCGGCCCGGATCCAGAACTGCGGTCGGGCGGCGGGCGTGGCGTCTGCGACGGCGCGCGCCTCCGGATACGCCTCAACCGCGGCGAAACCGCGCTCGGCCAGGTCGCGGCAGACCTCGGCCACCAGGCTCAGGGCATGGCCGCTCTTCCTCGCGGCAGCGGTGGTGGCGATGCAGGTGATCACGGCCGGCAACGGGGCGTCGGGCAGCTTCGGGTACAGCTCGCGGAGGCGGAGCGCTCGCGGGTACGCCGAAAGCGGCCCGAACTGGCAGTAGGCGACGGCGTTGCCGTCGACGATCAGCACCTTCGCATAGCTGCCGAAGATGCCGAGCCCTCGACCGAGCAGCTGCAGCTTGCGAGGGGCCTCGGCGGCGATCGTCGGGCGGGCCGGGCGCCGCGGCGCGAAGGGGTTCTCCGCCGGCTGCTCGGTCGCGTCGTCGAGAAAGGGGTTGCGAACGGGGCCGGAGGAGGTCGTGGCGAACGGATTGGCCGAAGCCTTCGGCGGCGGGGCGAACGGGTTCGACTCGCGCCCGGGCGGCGGGGCGAACGGATTGGTCGAGCTCGCTGCCGAGCCGGCGGGGCCGCCGGCCGAAGCGGCGCCCGAAGGCAGCCAGCTCGGCCGGCTCGCCTTCGACCCTCGATCGGCGTCCTCCCAGTAATCGCAGCTTCGGTGGTCGAACGCCGGATCCGCGCACGGCGGGATGAGCCCGAAGCGCGCTTCGTCGGTAACGTCCACGATGTCGATCGTTGCCATTACGTCCAACTTTACGCCAGAAGGGCGGACCGGAGGCGCGGCGGCCCCACGGGGGGCTCGGTGCTTCGTTCACGATCTCGCTCCTGGGGCCCCCTCCGCCGCGGCCGTCGGGCGCCCTGCCGGGCCTGGAGTTTCCGGCCACGATTCTCGAATTGTCTGGCGACATGCAGGTCGTCGGGCAGGCCCCCGCCATCCTGAGCAAGGGCCAGGCCATCGTGCGGCGGAACTCCTGGGGTCGCAATCGGGCGGCTACACTCCGGTCATGGCCGCTTCGACATCGACTCCAGGGAGCCCGGGTGCGGGGCCGCGGTGGCGGCAGGCACTGACGCGCGGCGTGACGCGGAACGTGGTGGCGCTCGGGCTGGTCAGCCTGTTCACGGACATCTCGAGCGAGATGCTCGTATACCTCATCCCGCTCTTCCTGGCGAACGTGCTGCTGGCCCCGATCGCGGCGATCGGCCTGATCGAGGGAGTGGCGGAGAGCACGGCCTCGATCCTCAAGCTGATCAGCGGCGCGGTGTCCGACCGCATCGGCCGGCGGCGACTGCTGGTGGGGATCGGCTATGGGACCTCGGTCGCGGCCAAGCTGCTCTATCTGGTGGCGACGGCATGGCCGGTCGTTCTGGTCGGCCGCGTGGGCGATCGGTTCGGAAAGGGGATCCGGACCTCGCCGCGGGACGCGCTGATCGCCGACTCGACCGAGCCGGAGCACCGGGGAGTGGCTTACGGGTTCCACCGCGCCATGGACACGACCGGGGCCTTCGTGGGTGTGCTGGTCGCGGCCGCGGTCATCTGGATCATCGAGGGCGACGCGACCCGGCTCACCGGCGACGCGTTCCGGGTCCTGGTGGCACTGGCGCTGATTCCGGGCTTGCTCGCCGTGGCGACGATCGTCGTCGGCGTGCGGGACGTCCGGAGGGCTCCGACCGAGGGCTCGACCGGCGCGGGTGCTTCGGCCGCTGCGGGCGCTTCGGCCGCTGCGGGCGCTTCGGCCGCCTCGTTCGGCCTTGTCCGGCGCATCGTCGGCGGCGTCTCCGAATGGCGACAATTCCCCAGGCCGTTCTGGCTCTTCATGGTGGCGAACGCGCTGTTCACTCTCGGCAATTCCAGCGACGCCTTCCTCGCGCTTCGGTCGCAGAACCTGGGCCTCACGCTGCTGGCGCTGCTGCTGACGATTGTCGCCTTCAACGCAACCAACGCCGTGGTCGCCTGGCCCGCGGGCGCGCTGTCGGATCGGATCGGGCGGCGCGGCCTGATCGCGTTCGCCTGGCTCATCTACGCCGCCTGCTACGCCGGCTTCGCCATCGCGACCGAAGCCTTCTGGGTCGTGCCGCTGTGGGTCGCCTACGGCACGTACTACGCGCTGAGCGAGGGCGTCGGCAAGGCGCTGGTGGCGGATCTCGCCCCCACGGAGCTGCGCGCGACCGCCTTCGGGATCCTGAACGCCGTCCAGGGCGCGATGATCCTGCCGGCCTCGGTGATCGCCGGCATCCTATGGAGCGCGATCGCCCCGCCGGCCCCGTTCTGGTTCGGTGCCGCCTGCTCGGCGGCGGCGGTGGTCTTGCTGATGACCACGGTTCGGCCGGGCGCCACCGAGCGGTAGCTGGCTGACGAAAAGCGGCGAGGGGCGGGTGGCCCGGACGACTGCGGGGCCCTAGTGTGCGCGGCCTGTTGGTGGGCATGCGGTCCCGCCTGACGGGCCGCCCCGGCGGGTTGCTTCGCCGATGAGAGCAGGAGCGTAGGTTTCGGCGGCCCAGGGGAGACCCGGGTCCGTCACGCTTCGATCGCCCGAAAGACAGACGCGAGCGCAGGGGCCAGACTGGAGGGAGACATGTTCGGACATAGACAGCGTCTGGCGGCCGCGCTCCTCCTGGTCGCCATCGCCGGCGGATGCTCGTCGGGCGACGCGAGCTCCGCGCCGTCGGCGGCGTTGACCCCGGCGCAAACGGCCACGTCGGTCGCGTCCCAGACGAGCGGCAACGCAACACCGAGCGCCTCGACCGGCGCCGCGAACCTGGGCGACTTGAGCCTGGGCGGCTCGATAGCCAAAGGCGGGGATCTGTGCGGTCTGCTCGGACCCGGCGACTTCGCCGCGGCCGGAGTCAGCGGAGCGACGGTGCCGGTCGAGAACTTCGACGATTCCGGCAACTACTACTGCGTGTACGCCGGTGACTCCGGCGCGACCGGCGGGATCGAATTCGACGCGTTCGTCGGCGACCCGGCAGGTGCCTACCAGGAAATGGCCGCGAGCGCGGGCATCCTGAACGCCAACGCGACCGGCGCGCTGCCGGGAGCCGACAAGGCGGGCACGATCCTCGACGGGCCGGGCGGCATGGCCGGGATCGCCGCGTGCAAGGGTCAGTTCTGCTTCGACATCGACATTCCGACCAGCTCGGGCGCGCGAGCCCAGCTCCTCGCAATGGCCGGGCTCGTCCTCCAGAGGGGTGGCAGCCTGACGAGTTAGCTCGGCCCCCTCGATCGAGTCAAACCGGCGCCGCCAGCCCGCCTGACGGTATCGCTGTTCCCTCCTGCGCGACTGGCCTTCGTGAGACGTCACGAACGCTAAGGTAGTTCTCGTGCCGGAGGGGAGCGGCGCACGCCGCACCCGAATCGAATACAAGGGCGACCGGGGGACGGTCACCCTCTATTTCATGAGGTGAACCCATGAGGGCAGTCGACATCCGCGTCGATGCCGCACTCGCGACGATCGATGAGGATTGCCGCTGGGAGTTGATCGGCGGCATCGTTGGGGAGTGCCCCGACGACGTTCTGGAGATCTCTCGGCGTTTGCTCCGCGGCGAGACGGCCGGCGAGCGGACCCTGGGGGCAGACGTGATCGGCCGTCTCATAGGAACCGATCCGGGCGCCCGCCCCGTCGCGCTGACGGCACTGCTCGATGCGCTGTCCCCCGAGACGGATACCTGTGCCCAGGCGTCGATGGTCGCCGCCCTGGGTCATGTCGGCTCGTCGGAAGCGCTCGACCTCATCCTCCCGCTGGCCGGCCACTCCGACCCCGGCGTCCGACTGGCCGTGGCCTTTGCGGTCGCCACGCTGAGTCCCCAACCGCTCAGCCGGGACGTGCGGTTTGCCTTGATCAAGCTCTCGGGCGACACGGAGCCTGAAGTGCGCGACTGGGCCACCTTTGGGTTGGGCACACTTTCCACCGACGATGGGCCGGACGTTCGCGCGGCCTTGCTCGCTCGGACCGGCGATTCCCAGCACACCACCCGCGCCGAAGCGCTCTTCGGCCTTGCGGTCCGGCGCGATCCGCGGGCGGTCCCACATCTGATTCGGGCCCTCGAGTCGCCGGCGGTCAACCCCCTCGAGCTGGACGCCGCGGCAGAGGCACGCGATCCACGACTCCTGCCCGCTCTCTGGGCGCTGCAGCGAGCCGGTCTGGCCGACGCCGTGCGAGTCCGCCGCGCGATCGATCGCTGTTCCGGGAGCGACCGCCCTTTTCTCCAGGCCTGAGCCCGGATCTTCCGGTCGAGCGCCGCAGGCGAGGCGCGGCCGCAGCTACTCCCCAATCAGGTCGACCAGGGCGCCTTCCTGGATGAGCCTGACCGCTGCCTCGATGTCGGGCGTCTGCAGACGGTCTCGATCGAGGTGCGGGACGACCGCTCGAACTCTGGCGTGCGCGAGCGCGACCCCGGCGCCCGGCCGAACCTCCAGACCGGCCTCGACCGACCGAGCGAGCCGGAAGTCGAGCGCCTGAGCGCCGACCAGCAATTCGAGGGCCAGGATTCGCTGGACATTGGCGACCACCTGGAGGCAGTGGCGAGCGGCGATCGAGCCCATCGAAACGTGGTCTTCCTGGTTCGCGGAAGTCGGGATCGAATCCGCGCTGGCCGGATGGGCCAACACCTTGTTCTCGGACGCCAGGGCCGCGGCAGTGTACTGGAGCAGCATCATCCCCGAATCGAGGCCGCTCCCCGAGGAGAGGAACGGCGGCAACCCGCCGTTCAATCGCGCGTCCAGCATCAGCGCGATCCGCCGCTCTGATATCGCGCCCAGCTCAGAGATGGCGAGCTTGGCGAAGTCGAGGGAGATGGCCACGGGTTCGCCGTGGAAGTTGCCGCCGCTGATCACGAGCCCGCCGCCGGTAGCCAGCGCGTCGGCGTCCGCGCCGCCGCCCTGGGGGAACACCAGCGGATTGTCCGTGGCGGAGTTCAGTTCGATGTCCAGGACGCCGCGCAGATAGTCCAGCGCGTCGCGGATCGCCCCATGGACCTGCGGCACGCAGCGCAGCGANNCGGCGACGGCGATCTGGCCGGGGTGCGGCCGTGCCAGCTGGTAGGCGGCGGAGTAGGCGACGTCCGTACCGAGCAGCGCCTCGCAACTCATCGCCGCGGCCACGCTCGCGGTTCGGAGGAGCCGGTCCGCATCCGCGGCCACCAGCGCCCCGATCGCTGACATCATCTGAGTGCCGTTGAGGAGCGCGAGCCCCTCCTTCGCCTGGAGGACCAGCGGCTGGAGGCCGGCGGCGCTGAGCGCTTCGGCCGCCGGCACGACTCGACCCGCGACTTCGACTTCGCCGCGACCGGTGAGAGGCAGGGCAAGATGCGCCAGCGGCGCGAGGTCGCCCGAGGCACCCACCGAACCCTGCGAGGGCACTACTGGATGGATGCCGAACCGCAGCAGGTCGCAGAGCCGATCCGCCAGCAACGGGCGGCAGCCGGAGTGACCCAGCGCCAGAGTATTCGCCCGCAGCAGGAGCATGGCCCGAACCACGTCCCTTGGAAGAGGGTCTCCCACGCCCACCGCGTGGGACAGCAACAGGTTCTCCTGTAGCTGGACCGAATCCGCGGGCGAGACGAAGGTCGTGGCCAGGTCCCCAAAACCCGTGGTAACGCCATAGACGATCTCCCCCGCCGCGACCAGCCGCTCGATGACGTCGCGCGCTTCGACCATCCGGGCCCGCGCGTCGTCGCCGAGCCGGACCTCCAGACCGCCCCGCGCCACGGCCTCGACATCGGCGATGGACAGGTCCGCGCCGGTCAGCACGATCTCCGCACCCGCGGCCCGCGGCTGGCGGAGGCTCTGCGGCTCGGGCAGATGGTGGTGCGATGCGAGCCCCGAAGGCGCGGGTTCGGAGGATCTGGGCGTGTCGCTCACACCGGTGAGGATAGCGGCCGCGGCTGGCAATCGCCTTTGGCACACGATCGGCGTGGCAAGGGGCCGCCCCACGCGGCCCGGCGGACGAGCCGCGACGCGGGCGGGACGGGCGCCCGCGTCACCGCTCGGGTATTCTGCCAGACGTTCCGGCGCCGTCACCCGGTGCCCTCAACCCCCAATCAATCGAGGGACTCGTGCTCGCAGTCATCGACACGACGATCATTCCGCTTCTCCGGGACCTGTACACGACCGTCGGCTATCTGGGCGTCTTTTTCGCCATGGTCATCGAGTCGACGCTGCTGCCGCTCCCATCCGAGCTGATACTGCCGCTTGCCGGCTGGATGGTCGTCGACCCGACGGCGATCGAGCCCCTAACCCATGCCCACTGGAACTTCTGGGTCGTCGTGGTCGTCGGCGTCCTCGCCAACACGACGGGCTCGATCTTCGGCTACTACCTGGGCGCCAGGCTCGGCCGGCCGTTCCTCGATCGCTGGGGACGATTCCTGCTCATCCGCAAGCACGAGGTCGACCAGGCCGAGGGCTTCTTCGCCCGATGGGGCTCGCCGACCGCGTTCTTCAGCCGCCTGCTGCCGGGTGTTCGAAGCGTGATCAGCTTCATCGCCGGGGTCTCGCACATGCCCATCGGACGCTTCATCGTCTATTCGACCCTGGGCGCCATCCCGTGGACGATCGCGCTGGTCTACGCGGGAACCGTGCTGGGCTCGAACTGGAAGGACATCCGCGAAGCGCTGCGGCCCTTCGACACCCTGATCCTGATCGCGTGCGTACTCGCGGTCGTGGCTTTCGTAGTGTGGCGTCTCGTCCATCCCGGCTTGCGCCGCACGCCGCCGGAAGCGTAGTTCCGGGTACCGCTTGCGCGGAATCGGACCGGTCTGCGATGGGGATTCTGGTCACCGTTGAGGGCCCGGCGTGCGCTGTCGACCCATTCCGTGGCAGACTGAGGGTGGCGTCCGGGGCATACCGGGCTGTCGGCAACCAACGGCACGGAGGTGCGCCCCTTGCTGAACGAACCGATTAGCGACCCGGTGGCGTGAGCGGCGTCAGAGGCCGCGACTCGTCGGGCGGATCCATCCGAGACCGGGCCGCGGTCACGCAAGCTGACCAGGCAAGTCGAGTGGCATCGGGGCGCCGCGGCTTCAGGATCCCCGCCTGGCTGCGCTCCATCCTCTTCCTCCCGGCCGCGCCGAGTCCGATGGCGCATCCTGATCCGCATCATGTCTTCGAATCGGCCCGCCACATGGCCCGCCCGTCACGCAGGTCGCCGCTGGCCATGCTGGCCTCGCTCGGTTCAACGGGCTCGGCCGGTTCTGCAGGCGCCGAGGGCTCACTGTCCGCGGCGGTCGCGCGGGTCGGGCGACGAGTCCTGCCAAGGGAAGCCAAGCGACGCGAGATGGTGGCTGTGCTGACGTTATTGGTAGGAGCTTCGCTATTCTCCGTGACCGGCCCGATCGCGAGTGCCGGGTCGACGCCGCCGACGCCGAGCTCACAAATCGCCGCCGGCGACCCCACGACCGACCAGACCCCGGATCCGACCCAGACGCCCGAGCCCGACGGCACCTCCTCGCCCGACCCGGAGACACCCGCCCCGACGGCGACGCCCACGCCCCAGCCCCAGCCTAAGCCGGCGCCGCCGCGAAAACGGGCACCCAAGCCGGTGACGGTCTCGACCTTCGTGGCCCTGGGCGATTCTTTGACCGCATGGCCGAACACGCCGTGGCCCAGCAGGCTCGACGCGGAGGACCCAAACCTCAGGCTGATCAAGAACGTCGGGATACCCGGCAACACGACCGCGCAGATGCGGGCTCGGCTGACCACCGACGTGTACCCCTACAGCCCGAACGTGCTATTCGTTCTGGGCGGCACGAACGACCTGGGGTACGGCATCAGTGGCAGTGCGACGATCGCCAACTTGCGGGCCATCATCGTCGGCGCGAAGTCGCACAAGATCAACGTCGTCCTTCTCCTGGTCCCGCCCGACTCATACCCGTCGATGGCGTCCAAGATCAACTCGCTCAACGCCGCGATCATCGACCTGGCCAACTCACAGCGGATCCTCTACGTGGACATCCACGCGCCCCTCGCCAACTCGGCGGGGACCTACTTCGCCAAGTACACCTCGGACGGGCTGCATTTCACCGACCTCGGCGCGCAGGTGGTGGCGAACACCATTCGGGCCCGTATCAAGAGCCACGGACTGTAGGTTCGGCTGGCTCGTCGGCGGCCGCGGCGGCCCGATCTGGCGGCGGTAGGGTGCCGGCCGGCGCCGAGATTGGCGGCACGCTCGGGACGGTCCGGGCTTCGGCAAGAGGCGGGGCCGGCACCGCGGCCGGCGGCGGGGCTCTCCGTGCCACGGGCAGCACTCCTACCGCGATCATCACGACGGCCAGCGCGCCAAGGCACGCGGAGACGAGGTACAGCCCGCGAATCGTCAGCGAGCCCGCCAGCTGACCCCCAACTCCGGAGCCAAGGATCGCGGCCAGGCTACCCGTCACACCGCTGAGCAGCCCCTGGGCCGTGGCGGCTGTCCCCTTCGGAGCCCGCAGCGAGACGAAGGTCACTCCCCCGATCAGGATCAGCGCGTAGCCGGCGCCCTGCACCAGGGAGAAGGCCAGCAGCAGAGCCGGCGTGGTGAAGGCGACGTTGGCAACCTGGCGTGTGAAGGTGATCGCGGCCCCGGCGACGATCAGCCGCTCGACCCCGAAGCGCTTCGCCAGCCACGGGAAGAGGAACATGACCGGGATCTCCAGCATGGCGGCGATGGCCCATGTCCAGCCCACCACGCTGTCCGGTGCGCCGAGTTCGCGGAGGTAAATGGTGAAGAACGAATTCTGAGAGGAGACGGCCGTCCAGGCGACCAACGAGCCGAGGAGGAGGAAAGCGATGGGCCGATCGCGCAGGACGGTGCCGGGGGCCTTTCGAAGGCTGGGCGCTCGTACGGAATCGTGGCGCGGAGGGAGCGCGATGGCCGAGATGCCCGCCAATGCCAGAGCCGGGACCATGATCCAGAACATCGCGCCCATCCCGTTCCGGTCGACGAGCAGGCCGACTATCGGCGCGAAGACGATGAAGCTGGCCGATCCGCAGGCTCGAATCCAGCCGTAGCGGGTCCGGTTCGCGCCCACCATCGATAGCACGCGAACGTCCATCATCGGGCTCACGCCCGCCATGCCGATCGCCCAGACGGCCGCGGCCACGACGATGAGTGGAGTCGCTCCAGCCGTGGCGAGGCCTAAGGCGCCCAGGGTGGCGATTGCCGCCGCGAATGGGATCAGCAACCGCGACGTGGGGATGTGGTCGTGGATCGCTCCCCAGAACGGCGCCGAGACCACGACCATGGCCGAGGTGAACGCCGCCAGGAGCCCGATTGCGGGCAGGGCGATGCCCAGGCTCTGGTAGTACTGCTGCAGGAACGGCGAGTATGCGCCGACGGCGGCGAACAGGATGACGTATGCCGTCGCTGCGCGAAACACTGGGTCGGGTCTCCTTGCGACCGATCGTGACAGCCCCTTGAGCCAGTCTGCCACTCCGCGGCCGGCAGCGCAGATGGCCGCCAAAGACTGAGAACGAGCCCGCGTCGCGCGATCGGGCCCAGGCCGGGCCTCAGCCCCAGGGCACCTCGCCGGGGGATCGGAGGTGGGCGACATCGTTGGCGAGGACGAGTTGGGCGCCGTCGGGGGAGTCGCCTCGCTCGTAGCGCAGGACCGTCAGGTTGGTCCGATCCTGCAGGAAGCGGCGACGGTAATCGCTGACGGGAATCCCCAGCGCCACGCACAGCAGGATGCGGTTGAAGGTCCCGTGGGCCACGACCAGGACGCGACGCTCGTCCTCGGCTTCGGCCTGCGCCTCCGGGACGATCGCCCTCGAACCGCCCGGGTCGGGCGAGTGCCGGCCGTCGCGGGCGCCGGGAATGTCGGGCGTCCCCGGCGTGCCGGGTGTCGCCGGCATGCCGGTCCAGGCCGACTCTTCGGCCTCGATGAGGTCGACGAGGAAGTTGAGCCCCCGGGCCGCGACGTCGTCGCCCGATTCGCCGCCGGGCGAGTGAGTCGAAGCCGGGTCGTGCTCCCAGCGAGCCCGCAGCTCCGGATCGTGGGCGTCGATCTCGGCGTAGGTCAGGCCTTCCCACCGTCCGTAGTCGAGCTCGCGCAACCGTTCGTCGACCTCGACCGGACGGCCGGTAGCGACGATCTGGGCCGTTTGGAGCGCGCGAATCATCGGGCTCGAAACGATGCGGTCGATTCGAACGCCGGCCAGCCGGGCCGCCAGAGCCTCGGCCTCCTCGCGTCCGCTGGGCCGGAGCGGGACGTCCAGCTGCCCGCCGAGCATGACGTCGCCTTCGACCGCCTGACCATGTCGCGTGAGAAGCAGGGTGAGCATCGCCGGCGCCGTCGGCCGCGCCCCTAGAACAGCCCGACGATGTTGCCGTCGGCGTCGATGTCGATCGACTCGCCGGCGGGGTGCGAGGGCAGGCCCGGCATCGTGCGCATCTCGCCCAGCAGCGGCGTGACGAAGCCGGCCCCGGCGGAGAGACGCACCTCGCGGATTGGGACGCGGAAGCCGGTCGGGCGACCCTTGAGACCCGGGTCGTGGCTGAGCGAGAGGTGCGTCTTGGCCATGCAGACCGGCAGGTTGCCAAAGCCCAGGTCTTCGTAGAGTTTCAGTGCCTTGGTCGCGGCCGGCAGCTCGTCGACGCCGCGGGCGCCGTAGATGCGGACCGCCACGGTCTCGATCTTCTCGCGCAGCGGGATGTCGTCGGGGTAGAGCAGCCGGAAGTCGGGCGCCCCCTCCTCCGCGGCCGACCAGACGGCGCGAGCCAGGTCCTCCGCTCCCGCACCGCCCTCGGCGAAGTGGCGGCTCAC
>PMBR01000010.1 GCA_003152995.1 Chloroflexota bacterium
GAGCCGTTGCACTCGGCGATGGCGCGCTTGGCCCCGTCATAGGCGTACACGAGAGTTGTCGCACCAGTCGAGTAGCCGCGGTTGGCCAGTAGGCCATCCAGGCGCCAGCCAAACGTGGCGTGGGCCGATCCGGTCACACTCGGGCTCGTGGCATCGATCAGGTGGCCCAGGGCGTCGTATCCATACGCCGAGGCCGTCGAGCTGATGGCATAGTCGGTGCGGGTGGCGACGATCTTCACGTGTCCCCCTAGGGCAGCGCCGGCAGGCCAAAGGCGTCGGTGGCGACCGGGCTCGGAGCAGCCTGACCGGGGATTACGGGCACGATTGGCGTATCGAACGGCGGCATAGTTGGCGCCGCGACCGTGGCGGTTGCCGAAGGGCTCGAACTCGGCATCAACTCGGGAAGGGGATTCTCCGAGCGGGTGATCGTGGCCTTGGCCAGCTCGGAGCCAAACCAGGCGTCGTAGCCGTCGAGGGCCAGGCGGTCGAGCGTACGTGCGTCGGGAACGGCCGTCCGGCGTTCGGACACGATCGCCCGGGCAAGCTTGCCATCGAGAATGAACGGGTCCGAGAGAGTATTGAGCGGCGTGTCGAACAGCGCCGCATGAACGGGCTCCGACGATCCGAACTCGGGCTCTGCGCGCCAGCCGGCGTCGGTCGCGAGGGCGACATCGGTGGGCGCGAACTGTCTGGTGTAGGCCAGAAGATCCGGCGAAAGGTCGGCGCCGACCTGGCGAAGGGCGGCCCTCGACCGGTCATCGAGGCTGCCGCTGTAGCGCGACTCAACGAGGAACAACTGTGGGCCCGCCGATGTCGAGATTGGCCCAAGCACGTCGCCGGTCTTGACAGGCGAATCGAAGGCGGCCTTACCCAGGTCCGGTGTGAGATCGCCCTTACCGTAGAAGCCAAGCTCGCCAGACCCATCCGAGGATCCGGCTGGTGGTGCGGCCTTGGCGGCCGCGACAAGCTTGCCAAACAGGCTCGACCGGTCGCCGACGCTCATCGCCTTGAGGGTTTTGGCCAGGGCCTCGCCGTCAAGGTTCAGGCCCGCCGGCGCGCCCGCGATCGAAGTTGGGTTCACGCTCTTGAGCGCGTCGAGCGGCAGCGCCGAGAGTTCGACCCAGGGGCCGGGCGTGCCCGAAGTGTCGGGTGCGGGCCCGATGACGAGCTCGCGAAAATGGGCCTGGTTCACGCCGGCTGTCCGCCAGTGCTCGAGAAGGCTCGCGGTCACCGCCCGGCGGAGGGCCTGGCCGTCGGCCCAGGACTGGAGGGCGCTCGTATCGAGCTTGGCCTTGTCGGCCTCGAACGGCAGACGGTGCGCGACCGGGGTGGGGTCGCGCGGCTCGAGGATCAGGCCGATGTTGACCCGACCGTAGAGGTCGGTGGCAGGGCCGACGATTTGACCCGGCTTGCCGACGATGGCTCCGGCGGCGATAGTCGGATCGAGCTGGAGGGATGGATCGGCGGGAGCGCCGTCGCCAGATACCGCGACATCCTGGCCGTTCACCACCCAGCCGGCGTCGTGGAGGCCGGCGACGATCGTCTCGATCTTGGTACCCACGGTGAGTTCGGTCCGAACGCGGGCCGTCGCGGCGTCGAGATTGGCGGCGGCGGCCGGGGGCCAGCCGTTGCCCGAGCTGGTGGCAACCGGCGGGTTCGTCGATGCGGTCGCCGGCAGGCCGAACCCGACCACGCGAACCCTTCGGGCGAGATCCGACGTCACGTAGGTTGTGGCTTCGGCCCAGGGATCCGGGCTCGCCGGCGTGGCGACACCGTCGCGAGGCGCGAGCTGGCGAAGCAACTCGTCGTCGATGAGGCTGTCGCGCGCCGCGTCAATGGTCGTAGCCTTGGCGGCTTCGCCCTCGAGCGTAGTCGCCTCTGTCTTGCTCAGCTGAGCTGCGGTGGCGGCTTCGCCAAGGAAGGTTGCCCGCTCGCCGGCAAGTGCGCATTTCGCTGATTTCGCCACTCTGGTTCGCCGGAATTCGCCACCCTGTTTCGCGTGTTTTCGCCGCGTTCTCGGAGGCCGCGACAGCGGCCGACGCAGGGCGTCAATTCATCCCCTGATCCTCACCTCCTTCGAGCTTCGATTGTCGGCGTAGTGTGCCACGGTCTCAGCGGTCATCGGCCGCCGTGGCGGAGTCAATCGAGGACTTCTTCGCCGGCTCGGCCCGCCGCATCGACTCGCCCCGCAGCTCGATCCGATGGGCACTCGCGAGCAGGCGATCCAGGATGGCATCGGCGATCGTCGCTTCGCCGAGGTTCTCGTGCCAGAGCGCGATCGGAAGCTGGCTCGTAACGATGGTGGAGCGAAGACCAGCGCGATCCTCGATGACTTCGAGCAGGTCCGCGGCGGCCTGATCGGCGAGTGGTTGCAGGGCGAAGTCGTCGAGCACCAGAACGTCGGTCCGAGCCCAGGCCCGCATGAGCCGCGGCAGCCGGCCATCGGCCCGGCCCGCGGCAATCTCTGCGATCAATCGCGGCGTCCGGAGGTAGAGCGCGCTGTGCCCGGCCCGGATGGCCGATAGGGCCAGGGCGCAGGCGATGTATGTCTTGCCGACACCGGTCGGTCCGACGACCATCACGCCCTGGTGGCTGTCCACCCAGCCTGCCCGGGCGAGATCGAGCAGCACGCCACGATCGAGGCCGCGCGGCGCACGGAAGTCGATGTCCTCGATCGAGGCATCCAGACGCAGCTTCGCGGCCCGCAGACAACGCTCGAGGCGGCGGTTCTCCCGCTCGGTCACCTCCCGATCCACGAGTAACCCGAGACGATCCTCGAACCCCAAGCCTCCATAGGCCGTCGTCTGTTCGCGTTGTTCGGCGAGGCCATGGGCCATGCCGGAGAGATTGAGGCCGTAGAGCTTGTCCATCGTCGGAGTCGTGAGCACGTGATCTTCCTTTCAGCGGTAGTAGGCAGGGCCGCGGACGTTGGCGTGGTCGGCGCGTGGACGGACAGGCGCGGGGCCGGGCAGCGGCGTTCGATCGAGACCGCGCTTCAAGATCGAGTCGACGCTGCGGTATCCGATGGCACCGGCGGCGAGTGCCCGCTCGCAGGCGGCTTCCAGGCGCGCCGCTCCATAGCGATCGCCCAGACGCAGGACGCCCAGACACGAGCGGAAACCTTGCTCGGGATGGGTCCGGCCCGCGAGGATGGCCGAGACAAAGGCACCGGTCGAGGGTCCGGCCTGCTCGCCCCAGGCCACGATGCGGCCCGGAGTCCACTCCCGATGGGCGCGATGGCTCGCCGGCATGTGGGCATCAACCGTGGTGTGGCGACCGACTGCGGAACTCCGAACGTGGCTTGCCACCCGGCGGCCACGAACGAAGATCTCGATGGTGCCGGCAGCGATCCGGACCTCGGCTCTCTCGCCGACGAGCTGGTATGGGACGCTGTAGTAGTGGCGGTCGACCTCGAGGTGGTAGTCGATGCTGACCTTGGCCCGCTTCCAGGTGCCGAACTCGTAGGGCCGGGAAGGCAGCGGCTTCAGGGCAGGACGGTCGATCGCCTCGAAGACGCTGCGCCGCGTTCCTTCGAGTTTCCGGAAGGGCCGGTCGTTCAGCCAGGCGAGGCGTTCTCTGATCGCTGCGTTGGCCTCGGCGAGACTGAAGAACGTCCGGTTGCGCAGGGCCGCGAGGATCCAGCGTTGCGCCACCTGGACGCCGACCTCGACTTTGGCCTTGTCTCTCGGCTTGCGCGAGCGGGCCGGGATGATGGCGCTGCCATAGTGGGCCGCGAGATCGGAGTAGGTGCGGTTGAGATCGGGTTCGTAGCGATGGGCGTGATCGACCGCCGAGTGGAGGTTGTCGGGAACGAGAATGGCGGGCACCCCACCGAAGAACTCGAAGGCCCGCACGTGCGCCGCGCACCAGTGGATCAATTCCTGGGAGGGCAGGGCTTCGGCATAGGTGTAGCTGCTTGCGCCCAGGACCGCGACGAAGAGCTGGGCCCGGCGGATCACGCCGGTGTCGGGATCGACGATCGGGATCGTGTCGCCGGCGAAGTCCAGAAAGCACTTCTCGCCGGCATGATGGTCCTGGCGCATGACGAGGTCGAGCTTGCCGACATAGGCGTGATAGGACTCGGTGAACCAGGTGTAACCGAAGCCCTCGGGATGACGCTCACGGTATTCGGACCACAGCAGAGCCTGGGTGACACCTGGCCGGCGCAGCTCAGCCTGCACAATCTCCCAGTCCGGGACCGGCCGGGCCAGGATCGCCGGCGGCGGAGCGGGCCGTCCGAAGAGCCGCTCTTCTAAGCCGCGGTCATCGAGATCGTCGGGCAGCGGCCAGGAAAGGCCGGCCGCCGCGGCGCGCGAGAGGTAGTTGCGGACCGTCGTCCGCGGCAGACGGGCCGCGATGGCGATCTCGGTTGGGGACAGGTTCTTGGCCTGGGCAAGCCGCAGGACTTCTCTGATCTGGCGCATAGCAGAACGGGGACGGGGCACCGGCATCTCTCCTCGATGGACTTCATCGAGAACGAGGGTGCGGTGTCCGACGAACTCACGTCGGTGCTGCTGGCGGTCTCCGAGAAGTGGCGGCCATTACGCGTGAAACGCGCGGCCAAAACCCGTGAAACCCGCGGCCAATTCCGGCGAATTCAGGT
>PMBR01000071.1 GCA_003152995.1 Chloroflexota bacterium
CATCGAAGATGTTGTTGACGCGGCCGTCCATGAGGCCGATCCCGTAGAAGTCCTTCGTCACCGGCTTACCGGCCAGGGTGTCTCCGGGCTTGCGGCGGAAGAACTGTGCCTGGTCGGCCATCTGCTGATAGGTAGTCGGGATGTCGAGGGCGTAGCCGTACTTCGCCTGGAAGTTGGTCTTCTCGGCGGCATTCTCGAAGAGGTCACAGCGGTAGAACATGCCCTGGGTGAAGGTGTAGTACGGGAGGCCGTACTGCACGCCCTGCCAGGAGTCCGTTTGCATCAGGGCCGGCGAGATGTCGTCGAGCTTGAGGGCATCCTTGTTCGTGGCTACATAATCGGTAAGCGGCGCGAGCCACTTGGCGCCCGCCCACTGGCCGAGCCACGACAGGTTCCAGGTGACGATGTCGTACGCGCCGGTCGCGCCCGCCATGTCGAGCGTTTCCTTGTCGTACATGCTCTGGAGGTCGATCTGGACGATGTTGACCTTGGTGCCGGTCTTCGCCGTGTAGTCCGCTGCGAGCGACGTGGCGATGTCCGTGTAGAAGCCCGAGATCGTGGCCCAGGTGATCGTCTTGCCGTTCAGTGGAACGGTCGCGCCGGTCGCGCCTGGGACGGGAGTAGCCGCACTAGTCGCGGCTGGGACGGGAGTAGCCGTACTGGACGCGGCCGGGACGGGAGTAGCCGTACTGGAGCAGCCCGTGGCGATGACGATCACCCCCAGCAGACCGATCAAATTGCGACAGAAGCCTTTGTAACGCATCTCTCACTCCTCTATAACGTGACGGTCGTCGACTCTTCGGCGAAGCCCGAGGTGTTCGACGGTGATCTGTCAGAAGGCGGGAAGATCCGCACCCCCCAGGTGTGGCGCGGTGAGGGCGTTACCACGCCGGCCACTTAGCTGCGCCCGTGCGCAGGACTTCGACGACGTTCTGGGCTGACATGACGCTTGCTCGAGTTACTGCCTCCTTGGTATGGGATCCGATGTGCGGCGTCGCGACAATGTTCGGAAGGGTCAGGAGACGGCTCTTGGTCGGTGGCTCTTCGACATACGCATCGAGTCCGGCTCCTGCGATGCCGCCGGTTCGCAGGGCGTGGTAGAGCGCGTCTTCGTCTACCAGATCGCCTCGGGCCGTGTTGATCAGAAAGGCCGTCCGCTTCATCAACTGGAGCCGATCGGCATTGATGAGGCCGCGCGTAGCCGGCGTCGACGGTGCGTGGAGGGTCACGACGTCGGACGAGGCGAGCAGCTCCTCAAGACTGACGCTGCGGGACCCGGACGCTGCAAATGCTTCCTCGGTCAGCATCGGGTCATAGGCGAGGACGGACATCTCGAAACCGTGGGCACGACGTGCCACGGCCCGACCGATGTGGCCGAGTCCGACGATGCCGATCGTCTTCTGCCACAACTCAATTCCCACTTCCGACGTCCAGGCGCCGCCGGCAAGGGCCTGCGCCTGCTGGGGGATTCGTCGGAATGCGGCGAGCATTAGACCGAACGCAAGGTCGGCCACGGAGTCGGAGTTGGCCCCCGGCGCGTTTGCGACGAGGACCCCTTTGCTCTGTGCCGCTGCCCGGTCGATGTGATTGACCCCGACGCCATGCATCGCGATCACCCTGAGTCGGTTGGCGCCGGCGATCATCGCTGCAGTGATCGGACGGCCGCCGACGATCGCGGCGTCGACGTTCTCAAACGCCGTGATCATCTGCTGTTCCGTCGCGGACGTGATGTCAATGCGGCTGCATTCGCAGCCTGCTTCATTCAGGATCCGCCAGGGTTCCTCAGAGGTGCTACCGAAGGTCCGCGTGGCTATGAGTACCTGGGGTCTCATGTCACACGAGTTCGAGTAGAAGGTGCTTCACCTGGAGGTACTCCTCGAGCCCTTGGTGGCCGAGCTCCAGGCCGATCCCGCTGTGCTTCCAGGCGGGATACGGTGCCAGCAGCGAGTCGGGGCTGACCGTGTTGATAGCCACGGTTCCGCTCTCGACACGCTCGCCAAAGCCGAACGCGGTCTTGAGATCACTCGTATAGGCGTAGGTNNCCAAATTCCGTGCTGTTCGCCAGAGAAACAGCATCATCGAGACCCTCGAAAGTCGCAATCCCGACGACCGGCCCGAACGTCTCCTCGTGCATTACGAGCATGTCGGGCGTGACATTCGTCAGCACCGTCGGCTGGAAGAAGAAGCCATCGGGACTTCCGGGAACGGCCGCCCGGCCGCCTCCGCACAGGACGGTCGCTCCCTTCGCGACTGCCTCATCGACGTGGCGCTGCGTGCGATCCAGGCCCCTCTGGTCGATCATCGGCCCGAGATCGACCGTCGGATTCGCGAGCCCGTCGCCGATCGTGAGGGACGCCGTTTCCTTGACGAACCGGTCGACATATTCGGCGGCGACCTCCTCCTCGACATAGATCCGGTTCACCGCGTTGCAGATCTGGCCGTTGTTCCGGAAGGCTCGCTTGACTCCATCCTTGACGGCGAGATCGAGGTCGGCGTCCTTGAAGACCACGAACGGCGTCTGGCCGCCCAACTCGAGCAGGACGTGCTTCAGGTCGGCCGCGGCTGCCCGCATCAGCCCCTGGCCCGTCGCCGTCGAGCCGGTGAAGGCGATCATGCGCGTGAGCGGGTTCCGCACGAGCTCGTCGCCGACGACGGCCGCTTCGCCGGTAACGACATTCACCACGCCGTGCGGCGCGATCTCGCCGACAATGCCGGCGACAATTCCGCAGGCAACCGGCGCGGCAGAAGGTGGCTTGACGACGACGGTGCAGCCGGCCGCGAGCGCAGGCCCGAGCTTCCATGCCATCAGCGAGACTGGATAGTTCCACGGCGTGATCGCCGCGACGACGCCGACCGGCTGTCTGAGGACGAGGCTGCGCGCGGTCCTGGACCGGCTGGGTGCGAGCTCGCCAGCGATCCGGCGCGCCTCTTCGGCATAGAAGTCGAAGGTGTCGATCGCCGCTTTGATCTCCTTGCGGGCATCAGCCAGAGGCTTGCCGTGCTCGCGCGTCAGGATCGTCGCCAGCTCTTCGCTGCGCGCCGACACGGCGGCCGCGGCGGCGCGCAGGACCTTCGCACGCTCGTCGCCGGTCGTCCGGGACCATGTCCTGAAGGCGCGATCCGCAGCCTCGACCGCTCGAGCGGCCTCAGCCACACTGGCAAGAGCGGCCGAGGCCATGACTCGTGCATCCACGGGATTGACGACATCGAAGCGGCGTCCCGAGGACGGCGGGAGCCATGCCCCGTCGATGAACAGATCGAGCGTGATGGCTGCCGGCGCGTTCCCGGCCTCACCGGGCGCCGTTAGATCCTGGTGCACCGTCATTCCTCAAATCCCTCTGCCCGTGCGCCCGACTACCGCTCGCCGCCTGCGTCGTTCGCGGATCCATACGAATGCAGGACCCGACCGAGCGGCAGGAAGAGGTCGCCGATGCCGTAGAAGCCGGCCACGATGCGGCGGGGTTCCAAGAGATACGTTGGGTCGATCTCTGATCGCTCGTATACCACCGAGCCGCGGCCGGAGAAGAACTTGCCTTCCTGGGCGGTGAACTTGCCCTCGGTCAGGACCAACTCACGCAGGGGCTCGCGACCTTCCTCGGCAGCCGGGATGTACTTCAGCGAGAAGACGCCATCCCTGCTCCAGCCAACCTCATCCATGACCGCATCGCGTTCGGGGACGACGAGGGCCTTGAGGATCTGATGCCCGAGCCGGTTGACCTGACCACGGACCGCCTCGTACTCGTTGAAGAGACCGATCTCAGCCATCTTCTTCTGGAAACCCCAGATCTCACGGCCGGCCGTAAGCGGAACGTGACTATCCACATAGAGGAATGGTTCGTAGTCGCCTTCGAACTCGCCGTGGCGGACCTGCACGTAGATGGCCGCCTCGCTGAACGAGCCCTGAGTGGTGCCGAGGTCGAACTGCGAGACCCACGTGATCACACGGTTCGTGCGGGGCTCGAGTGGCTCCGGGATGACACGCCGGACGTTCTCGATGTCGGTCTCGTACACGACGAGTTGGACTCGCATGTCGCGCCACCGAAGCGGCGGGCGCCCATACAGGTCGGAGACCAGCGGGTTCGTATAGCCCCAAGACTGCACCTTCACTGGCCACCTCGAAAGTGATCGAATGTGAACCTAACGTTATAACAACATAGCGAGTCCCAACTAGGCCGTCAAGGGGATCTATTGTCCCGCGTCAAGAATCTTGGACACTTTCGGGCCAGAGGACGGGTACCGGCAATGCGCTCGGGAAACGGGCGGCCGGGCTCGCCGTCGGGCATCATGAGGACATGAAAGCGCAGTTCGATCCAAGCCGCAGTTCTGATCCGCCCGGCGACTATCCGCAGCTGCTCGACTAGGCCGGAGCCCGACCTCGTGCGAACCATCCTCTTCGACTGGGACGGGACGATCGTCGACTCGATGCCGGCGATCCTGCAGACGGAAGCAGCGATCTGCCGCCAGCTGGGTCTGCCCTTCGATGTGTCGATCTTCCGACGCACCTTCTCCCCAAACTGGCGGCGCATGAACCGCGCACTCGGCATTTCCGAAGACCGAGATGGGGAGGCCAACCAGATCTGGACGGCCACGTTCAGTAGCGACCAGATGCTGCCGTTTCCGGGGATCGAGGACGCGCTGGCTCGACTGGCCGCGACGGGCTACACGCTCGGGCTCGTGACCGGCGGCGATCGAGCCGATATAGAGCCCCAGCTCCGACGGCTTGGTATCGACGAGCTAATGAGGGTGCGCGTCTATTCCGACGACACAGCGGCAGGCAAGCCCGATCCCAGGCCACTCCAGCTTGCGCTGGAGTTGGCTGGCTGCGCTCATGCGGATGACGCTCTCTACGTCGGGGACGCGCTCGACGACATGCGGATGGCGGCTGCGGCTGGCGTTCGAGGGATCGGGATCATCTCCATGGTGGCGACGGCCGACGATCTCCTCGGCGCGGGCGCGTCCGAGTCAGCCCGCTCGGTCGTCGAATGGGCCGATCGGTTCCTCGGGGAGTCGACCTCCGCGGAATGACCGGTCGCGAGCGGCTGCTGCGCCGGCGGAAGAAAGCGTCCAAACCCGTTGGCTCGCGCTGTCGAGGCGAGGACGGGCGCTTGACGCAGTCAGTGCCGCGAACGGATGGCTTGGCCGGGTCGACGGCCGCCTGCTGACCCGGCGTGAACCGACCCGGTGCCACTGCCGGCCGCTCCTGACTATTCGCGGCCACTGTCCTCTGACGGTCGGACCAGATGATCGGCCAGCAGCGGCGAAGTGAAGCGGACGAAGTAGCCGTCCGGGTCGGCGATACGAAAGTCACGGGCGTGCCATGGCCGATCCTGCAGTGGTTTCACTATCTGGATCCCGCCGGCCTGGGCGTCGGCATAGGCAGCATCGACGTCCAAAACCTCGAACACGACCTCGACCCCCGTGCCTCGCGGCCGGCGTCCGATGTCTTCCGTGAAGTAGTGCGGCCCGGCGGCCACGTGGGCATCGTCGTGGAGCACCAGCAGCGAGTCGTCACGAACCATCTGAACCCACTCGCCTCGATTTTCGCGCACGCGCAACCCGAGGGCCTCGTAGTAGCCGATGCTGCGCTTCATGTCCGAAACGAAGAACTCGATCAGCGTCATCGCTCAGCCTCATTGCGGCGCGGCAGCGGTTCATCCGGAAACTCCCAACCGGACGGGTGCGCGCATACCCTGAATGCTAGGGCCCGGACCCGATGCCTGCTACCGGAGGCGGCCACCCCGCAGGCATTCGCCGGGCGGTTTGCGCTCAGTCAAAGAGCTCATCGCGATGATCGCGGCCCCAACACCCCAATGGAACGAGGACTGAAGGCCCTTCGCCTGGGTCGAGAATGCCGACTGGATTCTCGCCAACGGCGTTCGCAAGGCCCGAGCGATCAGCGAATCGGGACACTCGTCGTTGCCGGCCATTTGACGGAACAGAATGCCGAACAAGGGATCGATCTGGTCCATCGGGGAGGCCGAGGTAGGGGTGCTATACTCTGCCCATGGACGCACAGACTTGCTGCAAGTAATTGCAGAGCGGAAGCTCATCGCCAGGTCGCCTGGGTGTTTCTAGCCTGAGACGACGTCCGACGCCGAAGGAGGATCAAGATGTCAGACACGCCCCCCCAGCAGGGACGGGAGGCGGCCAGTGTGCCCAAAGAGATGCGGGTGGGCACTATGGCTGCGGCTCATCAGATTGAGTTCCGGACAGTCCCGACGCCCGAGCCGGCTTCGGGTGATGTACTGGTTCGAATCCGTGCCGTCGCCATCTGTACGTGGGAACAACGGACCTACAGCGGGCAGCAGCCGAACACCTTCCCCTTCATCGGCGGCCATGAGATCGCCGGCGAGATAGCCGCTATCGGGCCCAATTGCGCGCCCGGCCTCGAAATTGGGGACTTGGTTGCCGTCGGGTCGGCATCGTGCGGCCGTTGTCACTGGTGCCTGACCGGTCAGGACCGCGCCTGCGCACGTCACTACGCCGGTGCGCCTCGTTACGGCGATGCGTGGGGCCCCGGTGGCTTCGCCGACTTCAAGACCCACCCAGCGGATGGCGTGTACAAGGTCGGTGACGCGCCGATTGAGGTCGCGTCGCTAACCGAGCCGCTGAGCTGTGCAGTCCACGCATCCCGGATGCTGAACCCGTACGTCAGCGAGGACGTCGTGGTGCTGGGCGCCGGCGTAATGGGCCTCATGAACGTTGTCGCCTTGAAGCGGCGCGGCGCCCGGGTGATCGTCAGTGAGATCGACGCGGGCCGGTTGGCGAAGGCCAAGGCTATGGGCGCAGACGAGCTCATTGATGCATCGAAGGAAGACCCCATCGCACGCGTCAAGGAGCTCACCGAGGGCCGCGGAACCGAGGCTGTCATTTGCGCCTTCGGAGGCGCCACTGCAAACGAGCAGGCCCTCGCGATGCTTTCGGAGAAGGGCCGAATGGTGCTGTTCGCGGGCGCATACCCCGAGGCACCCCTGACGCTGGCGCCGAACAAGATGCACGACCACGAGCGTCAGGTTATCGGTGTCGTCTCCGGCGACAAGCAGGACTTCTACATCGCGAGCCGCCTGATCCGCCACCACCTGGTCGACCTGTCGCCGCTGATCCAGGCCACCTACCCGCTCACTCAGCTCGGGGAGGCGCTGGACGCGTCCCTGAAGCCAGGGTCCTACAGGGTCATCGTCGAACCTTAGTTCTCGACATCGAGCATCTGCCCCTCGAGGGGGCGAATCTTACCTTCAGGAGGACGTTCGTGAAGCGCAAACTGAACCGCTTGCTCAAGCCGGATGGCAAAATCTTGATCTGCGCGATGGATCATACGGCGTTCATGAGCGAACCCGTGCCGGGGCTCGTTGAATACGGTAAGACCGTCCGCCTGGTCGTCGAGGGGGGCGCCGACGCCTTCCTCGCACCGATCGGATCGGTCGTGAACTTCGCCGCCGACTTCGGGCCGGCGGCTGTCGTGGCGAGCGTTATGACCGGCGCCAACTTCATCGATCGCGCGGTCGAGCACGCGCTTTCCATCGGCGCCGACGCGGTCAAGTGCATGGTCTATCCATTCACCGACAACGATCAGACGATCGATCAGGCGCAGCGCATCGGCGCAGACGCAGCTCGATTCGGCCTGCCGTTCATCGCCGAGCCGATCCCGGGCGGCTTCGCCGCTAAGGAGAAGCACACTCCAGACATGATCGCGGCCGGTGCTCGTCTTGCGGCCGAGGCCGGCGCCGACATCGTCAAGACCTTCTACACCGGCAGCCCCGATACCATGAAGCGTGTCCTCGACTACGCCTCCGTACCGGTCGTCGTTCTCGGCGGAGCTGTCAAAGGCTCAACTCGCGATCTCTTCCAGGAGGTCTACGACGCCGTCATAGTCGCCGGTTGCGCCGGCGTGGCGATCGGGAACAACATCTGGCGGGCGCGCGACCCGGAGGCCATCACGCGCGGACTTGCCGCGATAATCCACGGCGGCGCGTCGGTCGATGAGGCTCTCAAGATCGCGGGCGTGCCGCCGACCAGCTAGCAGCTGTGTCTGTTCGCCGCAAGGCGTCGCCCGCAGTTGCTGCGCCAGCGACGCCTTGCCCCTTACGCGTCGATCTTCGGACGACGCATGGAGTCCGAGTGCCATGAATGTCCCCGCCGTGTCCGCCGAGGATCCCCGCTGGTCCGCCATCGACGCCGAGCCATATGGGCTCTTGATCGGTGGAAGAATCACTCCATCCGCCTCCGGAGCGACATTCCCGGCGGTCAGCCCGCGGGACGATCGAGTCGTCGCCCAGATCGCGGAGGCCGGCGTCGCGGACGTCGATGCTGCCGTGACAGCCGCCCGCGCGGCGGTCGACGAGGGACCCTGGGGAAAGGCGAAGCCCAAAGACCGTGCGGGGGCGCTGAACCGGATTGCCCGTCTCATCGAGGCGCACGCCGACGAGCTCGCGTTTCTGGAAGCCGTCGACGCCGGCAAGCCTGTCTCGGCAGTGCACTACAGCGACATCGCCATAAGCCTCGACGCGCTCGAGTTCTTCGCCGGCCAGGCGATCGCGCTGCGGGGCAGCGCCGCCCTTATGCCCGACAATGCCGTGATCCATCACCAAATCGTTGAGCCGCTCGGTGTCGTGGCCGAGATCCTTCCGTGGAACGGACCGCTCTGGACCGGCGTCCAGCGCATGGCGGCGATCCTTGCGGCCGGCAACGCTGCCATTATGAAACCGGCACAGCTAGCCTCTCTATCGTTTGCGCGGCTCGCCCAGCTCCTCCTCGAAGCGGATCTCCCGCCAGGTGCGGTGGGCGTGCTGACGGGCCCTGGTTCGAGCGTGGGCGAAGCGCTAGTCGAGGATCCTCGTGTCGATCTGATTTCCCTCACGGGCGGCCTCGAGTCCGGTGCGCGGGTCCTGGCCCATGCCGCAAGCAGCGTCAAGCGTGTGTCGCTCGAGCTTGGTGGCAAGAACCCGAACATCATCTTCGCGGACGCCGACTTCGACACCGCGGCCATGTGGACGACGATCGGGGCCTTCTCGAACACCGGCCAGGTCTGCGTTTGCGGATCGCGGGTCCTGATCCAGCGCCCGATCTACGAGCGGATGGTCGAGGAGCTCGGCCGACGCGCGGCCGCCATGGTCGTCGGCGATCCGCTGGATCCGAAGACCGAGCTTGGACCAGTGATCGGGCGTGGCCACGCGGCCAAGGTATGGGAGTACATCGAGATCGGCAAGAAGGAGGGCCGCCTGGTCACGGGCGGAGTGCCCTACACGGACGAGGTTCGGTCCAAGGGGTGCTACATCCCACCGACCATTTTCGCGGACGCCACTCCGACCTGCCGGATTGCCCGGGAGGAGATCTTCGGACCCGTCCTCACGGTGATCCCGTTCGACACGCTCGAGGAGGCGATCCGGATATCGAACGACACGAGCTACGGGCTATCATCCGGTGTCTTCACGCGCGATCTCGACACGGCCTGGAAGGTGAGCCGCAGCCTCAAGGCAGGTCAGGTCTACGTAAACACGTGGTTCGGGCCTGTCCTAGAGGAACCGGCCCAGGGCTACAAGCAGTCGGGATACGGCGGCGTCGGGATGGAGAAGTACATGCAGACCAAGAATGTCTTCTTCCGCGTAGGCTCTTAGCGCCCTCCCGGGCACGAGCGGCGGAGCTAGGTACCGGCAATGAAGACGATCGAACTCGAGATCCGGAACCCATCGGGGTTGCACGCGCGGCCGGCCGCGCTCTTCGTCAAGACGGCCGCCGGGTTTCAGTCGCGGGTCGCGCTGCAGAACGTGACCCGCGGCACAGCCCCCGGCAACGCGAAGAGCATCCTGACCGTGCTGGCCAATGGAGTCGCCAGGGGCCACATCATCCGGCTCTCGATCGACGGTGAAGACGAGGAGACGGCTGCCCGAGCATTGAGCGAGGCGGTTGCGGCGGGCCTGGGTGAGGCCATCGAGTAATGCCCCAAGCCGGCCTGAAAATGAAAGGCATCGCCGCCGCTCCTGGCGTCGCCGTCGGCCCGATCTGGCGCTACTGCCCGCCGCAGGTCGAAACGGCCGCTGGGGCGGCTGGGCAGACCGCACCCACTGACCACGCCACCACCGGAGTGGACGGGGCCGTGCCGCGACTCCGGTCGGCCAGCGAAGAGGCAGCCCGACAGCTGGCGGCGCTGGCGGCCTGCATCCGAGGACTCGGCCGAGCGGAGGAGGCCGAGATCTTCGAGGCCCAAGCGCTCATCGCCACTGACGCCGCGCTGATCGACGAGGCCGTCCGGCACATCGAAGCGGGCTCGGGGCCGGTAGCGGCCGTGCAGGCGGCAGCCGAGGCCGCGGCCGCCGTCCTCGCCGCCCTCGACGACGAACTCATCGCGGCTCGGGCTGCGGACGTGCGCGACGTCGGTGCGCGGATCGCGCGCATCCTGACCGGCGACGTACTGCAGCTGCCGGCCGTCCCCTCTATCGCGGTGGCCGACGATCTGCCACCGTCCGTGACCGTCGAGATCCCGCCCGGCCTGCTGATTGGTATCGCCCTCGCTGGCGGATCGCGCACGGCTCACGCCGCCATCCTCGCCCGCAGCCTCGCCATCCCCGCCATCGTTGGGGTGACCGGCCTCCTCGAGGCCGTTCATGCCGGCGTCGAACGGCTCGGCGGGCGACCGCTGCGCGCCGCGCTCGACGGCGAGACCGGCGAGCTGATCCTGGACCCGCGATCCTCGCAGGAGATTCAATTCCACGGCCGTAAGGACGCCCTCGCCACGAAGCACGCGGAGGCCATCGCGCTGCGCGACCGCCCGTGCGCCACCGCCGACGGGGAGCGAGTCCGGCTCGTTGCCAACATCGGGGCGCCGGAAGATGCACCGCGGGCGCTTGACGCGGGGGCTGAGGGCGTCGGCCTGTTCCGGACCGAATTCCTCTTCATGAGCCGCCAGACCGCGCCGACCGAAGCCGAGCAGGTCGAAGCCTACAGGCGCGTCCTGGCGGCATTCGGGCCGGATCGACCCGTGGTCGTTCGGCTGGCGGACATCGGCGGCGACAAGGCCATTCCCTACCTGGGCCTGCCCCACGAAGCAAACCCGTTTCTGGGGGTTCGGGCCATCCGCCTCGCGTACACATCGCGCGATTTGCTCCTCACACAGCTCAAGGCGATCTGGCAGGCCGGTGCCCTGGCCGGAGTGGTGCCCCACGTGATGGCGCCGATGATCGCCACGCTCGGCGACGTGGAGCTCTTCCTCTCGCTGCGCGACGAGGCCCGGGATCGAGTGCTGGCTGACGGCCTCCCCTGCGCCGAGCGGATGGTCTCTGGGATCATGGTCGAGATTCCGTCGGCGGCGATAATGGCGGCTGAGTTTGCCAGGCGGGTTGACTTCTTCAGTGTCGGTACGAACGACCTGACCCAGTACACGCTGGCCGCGGATCGTGGCAACGCGATCCTCGCACCCCTCCAGGACGCGCTCAACCCGGCGGTCCTGCGTCTGATCGCGGGTGTCGTCGCGGGCGCGGACCGGGCCGGAATTCCGGTCGCCGTGTGCGGCGAACTAGCTGGCGATCCTGAAGGCGCACTCGTCCTGGTCGCGCTCGGAGTCGACGAGCTGTCCGCCGACGCAGGCTGTCTTGACGGGGTCCGCGCTGCGATCTCCAGCGTAACCCGGGCCGAGCTCGACGAGCTGGCCCGGGTCGCCTTGAGCGCGCTGGAGGCCAAGACGGTACGGGCCCTCGCGACCGAGCTCGCCGGCGGGGGCCGCCGCAACCGCGCCAGGCAGAGTTCCGGTCGCCGCAGCGCCAGGGTGCCCGGAAGCGCCGTGGCAAGCGTGAAGCACGGAAGGGCCGACCCAAGTTCCGCCAACTAACCGGGCGAGGCCGGAAGGCGACGTAGAACGTCGTGTTTGCGTACGTCGACCGGCGGCGAGGGTGGGAGCCCACGAGCGCACACTTCGCGACGCCGTATCTGACGAGCCTACCTGACGGTCGGGCGCATCGGGGCTGCGGACCTGACGGTCTGACCCACCAGGATGCCGCCTATCACGGCAACAAGGCCTACGGCCATCAGCAGCGGCACCGTCTCCCCGAAGATGAACACGGAGGCTACGAAGCTGAAGACGATCTGCGCCGAGCCGATGGTGTTGACCGTAGCCACCGAGCTGTATCGGACGGCTTGCGCAATTCCCGCCAGCGCCAGGATATTGGCGCAGCCGGCAACGAGCACAACGAGCACATCGCGTAGATGCAGGCCTGTGTACAGTCCGGCCGGGTCCACAAACGTGCGGACGATGGCCACGATCAGGAGCGGCACGAGACCGCCTGCGGCAGCACACGCCAGCACCGGGTAGAGAGCGGCCCGATGGCGCTGAACCAGTCGAACGAAGACATTTGCGGTTGCGTAACAGACGCCAGCTGCGATCGCCAGCAGCAGGCCCTCGTACCAGAGCTGGCCAGGAGAGCTGAGTTCGCCGATGGCGATGATGGTCAGCCCTGCGGCGATGATCACGGCTCCCATGATCTGCTCCCGCCTGGGTCGTTCGCGCAAGATGAGCGCCCCAAGGATGACGCCGGCCCAGACGCTGCCGGCCTGCACCGCGTTGACGCTGATGGCGAGGCCGCCATCGACTAGGGCGCGGAAGAAGAACACGTTGCCGATGACGTAGCTGACGGCCCCCCCAAACACGAGGCCGCCGATCAGACGCGGGCCCAGGTACCGCGGATCGCCCGGGCGCAACTCGTGGAAACCGCTGCGCGCAAGCATGAACCACGCCAACGCGGCGACGGGCAACAGTCGCAGAAGCGAACCCAGCCACGCGTCGATCTGCGGCGCCGCAGCCCGGATCATCACGTTGACTGCCGCGTAGGCAAGGGCACTGGTCCAGGCCCATCGCTCGCCCAGGCCGAAATGCAGCCGGCGGCGCTCTACAGGGCTGTGCATGGGACCAGTCGGAGTGGTGCTATCGAGACACCCTGAGGGATACGGCCTACCGGCATGACAGATGGGTGAAGGCGCAGTGAAGGAAGACTCATGACTCTCAGCAGGTGGCCGATCCCATGCGGACTCTCGGCATATTCGTCAACGACCCGGGCTTTGAGCCCGGGTCGTTGACGAGGCGGTGTCGCCGTCACGACGTACCTACGGGGCTGGCGTGACCGCCGGCGCCGGTGCGCATGGACCGTAAGGCTGGAAGATAGCCGACCCACAAGAGCCGGTTACGTACTGCGGGGCCGGGCCGAAGAACGGGTAGGACCCGACTAGCGCAATGATCAAGAAGGTTACGAGTAGCAGAATTGGGCTCACGCGCCGGCGCAACAAGTACCAGCACAGGAGAACCACTGCGAGTGGCAGAAGCCCAGGCATGATCTTGTCGAGGATGCCCGTCTGAAGGTTGATGGAGGTTCCGGTGACGGTGATAGTGGGCGCGAGGAACAGGGTAACGAAGGAGGCCGCCAACGCCCCGAGGACGATGTTGCCCAGTACGGTCGCACCCGTGACGATCTTGTCCATGAGGCCACTGCGGAGCACGTCCGTCACGAACGATCGGCCCCGATAGTAGCCCTGGGTAAATAGGAAGTACGACACGCCGATTATGATGATCGACTCGAGGATGATGTAGAGGATCGCGCCGAGCGGGTTGCCGGTAGCCCCCAAGACTGCCTTGCCACCGGTAACCGTGACTCCAGCGATCCCGATGCCGAGGGCAAGGAGAATTGGCGTGATGGTCCCTTGATCGAGCGTGTCGCCGATTCCGGCAAGCGGGCCCATGAGGCCGGTCTTGACCGAGTTGATGGCGTCGTCGTCGATGTCGGCGCCGTTCGCCCGCTCCTCTTCCATTGCGATCACCACGCCCGGGATCACGGCACCCCACTGCGGCTCCGTGTTGAAGAAGACGAGGTGCCGCTGAAGGGCTGCCCTGATGTCCTCCGGCGTGTGGTATAGACGACTGATAATCGGGGTCATCGCCTGCGCGAAGCCAGTCGCCTGAAGGCGCTCGTAGTTGTAGCCCGACTGGATGAAGAAGAGCCATAGCAGCCAGGATTTGATCACGTCACCCCGGGTGACGCGCAGGCCGTTTCCGGCGCCTGCTGCAGCCACGGTGGCACTCCCGGCCGTTACGGCGAAGGGCGCAGCCTCCGGTGACGGGACCCGCGCGAAACCGGTCGTGAAGGTCACATGCAGGAATGCAAGCGCCAGCCCGACGATAGCAAGGATGACGATCGAGATGCCCTGGTGGGTCGCGACCATAATGAAGTAGCCAATGAAGAAGTACGGGATGACCGCCCCTCGGAAGATGAACCGCATGTTCATCGCAATTCCGATCGCGGCGAACACGCCGCCAGCAACGGCAAGCCCGTTCAGAACCCAGC
This sequence comes from Chloroflexota bacterium, assembly GCA_003152995.1. GTDB lineage: Bacteria > Chloroflexota > Limnocylindria > Limnocylindrales > CSP1-4 > Fen-1039. Next base: position 14,322 of record PMBR01000071.1, read on the forward strand.
TCGGGAGGTCGTTGAGGATGTTCACGACCGCTTGCGTGCCGCTGTAGGCCGCAATCGCGCATGGGAAGAAGGTAATAATGAATAACAGGATCTGGCTTGGCCAAACGTTCATCCAGCCCACGCCAGCGATGTCGCCCTTCTCGGCGCGATCGTCCGCCCAGTGTGCGAACCCGGATGCAACCGTCATGCGGACGTTCCAGATGACGGTACCCAACAGGCCGATCGGCACCGCGAGCGCCAGCGCCTGGCCGTAACTGAGGTTCGCGGCCAGCGCGAGGGTTGTGCCCAGCCAGCCCGCCAGTGCCGGATCGCCCGGCAGCGAGCCGCCGGCGCTAATGAAGCCAAGATACGCGATGTTGATGGCTGCACCGATGAGGGTGCCCTTGGCCGGATCGCCGAGGATGACGCCGACGAAGAATCCGGCTACTAGAGGTCGATATAGAGTCCAGTACCCGACGCCGGCCAACCACGGACTATTCGCCAGGTAGTAGCCCAGGCCGATCAGAATTGATGCCAAGAGACCGACTTTGATTTCCGGCGTGGTGCTCGAGTCGGCGAGCGCCTGCCCGGGAACGAACATCAGCAGGAGTCCGACGACTCCAAGCGCTCCTCCCGCCAGAACGCCAAATTTCAACCACGATCGCATAGGTGTTCCTCCGTGCCTAACTCCGCCTAAACTCCCTGGCCTTTGCTCGTGAACGACCATCCTCACCGCTTATCGAGGACCACCATCCTCACCGCTTGTCGACGGACGCGAACGGGACGCCGTGGTCGTCGGCCACGATCCGCAGTTCAACCTTCGTGCCCATTTCCTCCAGCGTGCGCATCGCGGCCAATTCTTCGTCCGTCGCTGAGATGTTCTTGTAGAGCGGGCGGCGGCCGGGGCCGGCCCCGAGACCGCCGACATTCAACATGTCGAACTGCACCCCCAACTCGCGCAGCCGGAGCGCAGTGACGGGGGTCCGCATCAGGAGAAACGCGGACGTCGGGGAAGAGGCCAGCTCGGCGACCCTCGCTGCGCCCTCGGTAAGCCCGTACACCTCGACCGGGGTCCCCTGTGGAGCGGCGAGCACCAGGACGTCGCGCAGGAATTCGTTCTGGGCGGTCTTGTCGTCGACGATCACGATCCGATCCGCGCCTACGGCCCTCAACCACACGGCTACTACCTGACCGTGAATCAGCCGATCATCGACCCGCACCAGCTTTAGCGGCACTTACGTCTCCTTCCCGGACTCGCCGGGTTACGCGGGGGCGCTCCACACGCCGCTAGACACTGGACCTATCCACACGAGGCATGACGTCCACGATGCTGGCTCGGCCAGCGGCCTCCAGCCCGGCGATCGAATCGGCGTCGAGCGACTCCATGCTCGTCGCAGCCTCGAGGAGCATGCCCAAATTCGTGCCGCTGACGCAGACGATCGAAAGCACCGTTCCGCGGCTCTCAAGGCAGATGAGACTCGCGACGTTATGCGGCGTACCGCCCAACAAATCCGTGAGGATGAGGACTGGTCGGCCGTCGTCGCCCATCGCAGATCGCAAGGCCTGGCCGTAGGCTTCGGGCGACTGCTCGGGCTGGAGATCAACGGCCACGGCGTCAGCCACTGGCCCGCAGATCATTACAGCGCTGTCGAGCATCGCGCGAGCGAGGTCACCGTGGGATGCCACCACGATACGGAAGGCGCGCGTCGTAGCCATCGCTCCGTTCTGCTCCCGCCAGCTCTCCCACGACACTGCAATTATTTGCGCACTGCTTTTGCAAGAGCAATTGGAGTTGTATCTTATTGGGGCAGACCTTGTCAAGGATAATTGGGAACAACACAGGGGGACCTGATGGAGACGGACGCCGTGGGCAAGAAGGACAGGCCGGGTCGGAGCCGAGGTAGTTCGCCCGACCGCTCGGTCATGCGACTGGCGGCCGAGCTCTACTACATCCGCGAGTTGAGTCAGGGAGAGATCTCGCGCCTTCTCTCCATATCGATATCCACGGTCTCACGAATGCTTACTCAGGCGCGCGCCGAGGGCATAGTCCAGATCACGGTCGAATGCGACCCGAATGAACTGGTCCCGCTCGCGAGAGCACTGTCCGATGCCCTGTCGGTGAAGGTTAGCCTGACGCCAGGACGAGCCAGTTCGCCGGCCGTCGCTGGCAGAGTTTGTGCCGTTGCCGCCGCCGCAGCCGTCGTTGACGAGCTGCCAACTGCCGGGATCCTCGGTACGGCTGGGGGTTACACGATCGCGGCTTTGGCCGGAGCCCTGCCCAAGATGGACCGGCCAGGACTAACCATCGTGCCCATCGCGGGTGGCATGCATGCCGGGACCCCTCCTCTGCTCGACGTGAACGCCATTACGGACCGAATCGCCGAGCGCCTGGGCGCCTCGACGGTACGACTCCTCGCGCCGGGCCTCCTCGACTCGCTGAAGACAAAGGAGGCTTTGCTTGAAGACAGCGTCGTCAAGGTGACAACGGAGTTGTGGAGCCGACTCGACTGCGCGCTCGTCGGGGTCAGCGGTATGCCCGGCGTCAAGCTCGGCTACCCCACGGTGATGGATCAGCTCGAGGCTGATGTCCAGCGCCGGCTCATCGCCAAAGGTGTCGTCGGTGACATCGCAGGGCACCTCTTCACGATCGACGGAGATCTGGTCGAGGACGAATGGGCATCCAGACTCCTGTGCATCAGTTTCGAGATGTTGCGCAAGTGCGGGAAGGTGATCGCGGTGGTGGCTGGGTCTCATAAGGTGGAGAGCATCATCGGATGCGCCCGAACTGGAGTCATCAGCCACCTCTACACGGACGAACCGACCGCGAACGCGATTATGCAGTCGCTCGGCGCTCGCCAGCCGCACCGCCCGTCGACCGCCGGACCCTCAGCCGCCGGATCCGTAGCCGGCGGAGGACACCCGTCGCACGGTCGGTCTCGGCAGGACACTGCTGCGGGCCTCATCACGCCCGCCGGTCAAGTTCCCCGTGAGACATGACCACGCACAGCGCGGCAGCGGACTCCGCGGGTCGGCCTCGACTGGCGATCCGGCGCGAGAGAGATCGCGAGCTGAATGGCTGCGGGCCCGGCACTGCGCAAGATCTCAAGTGCCCCTTGTCCAGCTGAGCGGCGCGCTTGGCTCCGAGATTCTGGGTCGTCGCCAGGCCGCAACGTCCAGCTAATCGCTGGAATCCAGTCCGCTCGAACCTCAGAACGCGCGCGGTCTCATCAATCCCGGTGGATGCGTCCGAACTTCGTCAGTCGTCGCTCTTTCGGGCAATGGCGGGCAGCCAGATCCGCATCCCCAGCGCAGCTCGGTTGCCCCAGGCGAAATAGGGCAGCGCGCGAACCCGTATCCTTTGGCCGCCGGCAAGCGAAGCCCGCCCGGTTTGGAGATTCCGGTAGGGCCAGATCGGACCGGGCTCGTCGTTGCGCAGCGTCGCATCCAGCGAGATCCAGGTCAGCTCCCCGAGGCCGGGCTCCGACTGGAACGTGTCCCCGAGAATCGGGGCTTGGGCAACTTCCATGGACTCGACCGACTTGCCATCAGGAAGATCCGCGTCCTCGACCGCGTAGACCAGCGGACCCCGTTCGAGCGCGATCGTGCCGCGAACGGCGTCGATTCGCGGATCCGGCGCCGTGGCTCGCGGGGACATGACCATCTCCAGCGTGATTTGGTCGCCCGCCGTCCACCCCCGCGTTAGCTCGATTGTCCCCGGACCGGACTCGGCTAGCCTCTCTGTTCCAAGGCTGACGGTTGCCCTCGGGCACCATTCGGGAACACGCAGCGACAGAGTCCAGGCTTCGGCAACACTCTCATCGACGGTGACATGGACGACACCTTCCCACGGGTAGTTCGTCTCGGTCGAGATTCGGACGACGCCCCCGTTGATCGGCGCGTCCAACGAGCCCGTCACGTATTGGTGAATCTCCAATCCCCTCTCGCTCACCGTCGCTGCCAGATCCGGAAAAGACGCCAGGAAACGCATCAGGTTGGGCGGACAGCAGGCGATCGGGAACCAGTTCGCCCTGCGTGTCGTCGCCGGGCCCTCCAGAACCTCGGCGCCCGCCGAGCGACGCATGAGTGGATTCGAGTAGAAGAAATGGGTTCCGTCGAAGGCGAGTCCGGGCAGAACGGCGTTGTAGGCGGTGCGCTCAATGAGGTCCGCGAATCGCACTTCGCCGGTCGCAAGAAGCAGCCTCCATGACAGCATGACGCTGCCTATGGCGGCGCATGTCTCTGCGTAGGCGCGGTCCGGAGGAAGCTCGAACGCGTCCCCGAATGCCTCGTCCTGGTGACGCGAGCCGAGGCTGCCGGTGATGTACGTACGAGAAGAAGTCATCGATTCCCAGCGCCGGACAACTGCCTCGAGGAGCTCGTGGTCGCCGGTTTCGACGGCCACGTCTACGACACCGCATTCCAGATAGATCTGTCGCACTGCGTGACCGGCCGGCTCGAGCGCCGTGCGAACGGGCTCGTAGTCCTGCCAGTAGCGTGCACCGTAGCGACACGGTCCGAGAATCCCGTGACCTCGCCGTTCGACGAGTGTCCGGGCCAGCTCGAGGTAGCGGGCTTCGCCGGTCGACCGGTACAACTCCACCAGCGCCATCTCGAACTCGGGATGGCCGCAGATCAGTTCGCGCTTGCCTGGTCCAAGTTCGGCCTCGATCCGTCGAACGAACCGTTCGGCGATCGACATGAGACGGTCGTCACCGAGACCTCGTCGCCAGGCGACGGCGGCCTGGATCAGATGCCCGGCGACGTAGAGCTCGTGGCCCCACTCCGGATTGGTGAACTCCATGCCCGGCAAGGCCGCCTGGTAGTACGAGTCCACGTATCCGTCCGCGCGCTGAGCTTCGGCAACCAGCTCGATGATCGGCTCAGCCAGCGCGAGCAGCCTCTGATCGGGGAACTGTGCGAGCTCCCATCCGACCGCCTCGAGCCACTTGTAGACGTCGGAATCCAGGAAAGGGGCCGTGTTCCCAGTATCGTCGTTCGCCCCGCGATACGTGCCGCCGGCGCCTGCGGCCAGCTTGAGGTTGAGGAGATTCCCGGCCGCTTCGAGTTGCTCGGCGCCAAACGGAATCGTGACTTCGTGGTTGGTCCGGCGGCGATCGGCCCATAGCCCGCCCTCGATCCTGCTGCCCGATAACCCCAACGGCCGAAGACGCACGCTCGCATTCGGGGTGGGAAGCACCGGGGAGGCGGTTTCTCGGGAGACGGCTGCGGTGCCGGAAGGCCCGGTCCCGTCGTCCGGCCTCAGGGCTGAGCTCATCATCGATACCTCGGCGTAACTGTGGTTCTGGCTCGATCCTGGGTTGATTCAGCTCTCCGGAGAGCTGGGCGAACTCGCCAGTCGTGATGGTGCGCACTCGATCGCGATCGTTCTCTCCTTCTCCGACTGGGCTCCCCGTGTCGAAATCCCGTGTCGAAATCCCTGTTGACTCGCTGAGCCAGCCGGCTAGACTGTGTGCGCCGGTAATGTTACCGGCAATGATAACGCCCCGGCATCGCAGGCCGCGCGCCCCGCGGTTCCAGGGGCAAAGCAGAGCCGCTCAGCTTCAGTACTACGCCGCGAACAACGCCGTCGAGCTGGCCAGCGAGGCGTGGGCCGAGAACCTCGATCCCATCGTTGCGGATCGGCCGACCCTTGACGGCAAGCGCTACGGCGCCGGGCTCTGGGACGTTGTCTCGGTCGGGCTCGCAAAGCGGGAGAGTTCGGGGGCTGTGCCGCGATGTTGCCAGGAGGACCGCTGAAGGCATCGTCTCGGTTATCTGGAGAGCTGCGTCGGCGCCCGCGGCGGGGTCCGCGTCACGATGCGTTTCTTGCCCATCACGGCGGGCGCCTTGCGACTCGCGAGCGAACCTCCAACCGTCACGCAAAGGAGTGAATGCGATAAGACCGAAACCCGAGGTTGACGGCAATCACACTCAAGTCAGGTCCCAAATCTCACGTGGTCCCAATCGCGAGATGGAGGAGATGGAAGAATGAAACGAGCCCTGCTTCTCTTGGCGGCGGTGGTCCTGGCTGGTTGTTCCAGCACGACCACGACCCCCACGGTGGCCCCCGCCACAGCTACGCCGGTGGCGCCGGCGACCCCCGCATCAGTTTCGACCGCCGTTGCTGTGCAGTCCGCTCTTGCGGCAGCCGCCAGCGCCGGCATCGAAACAGCCAAGGTCACCGACACCACCGATCCGATCACCGTCTGGATCGACCAGCCTCGCCAGCCCGTGGTTGACGGCTTCAAGACGAAGTACCCGCAGTACGCGAACCTGGTCACCTCGACCATTGTCGACCGCGAGACGTTCCCGGCCAAGGATCTCCTCTTCAACAACACGAAGTCCGGCTGGCCGGATGTCGTGTTCGCCGAGCCGCGACTCGTCGGCCGCGTCGCTGATGCGCAGCACGCCTACCCGCTCGACCTGACCGGCCTGGTTCCGGCCGACATGCTCAGCCAGTACGCGGGCGCGGATAACTGCACTTTCGACGGCAAGGTCTATTGCCTCCGCAACGACCTGGCCCAGTTCGTGACCTACTACAACACACAGCTCTTCACGCAGTTTGGCTACACGGTTCCCAAGACGTTCGAGGACATGCAGGCCCTCAGCGACCAGGTCGCCAAGGACCACCCCGGCTACTACCTCGGCACAGTTGGTGACGGCTGGACCTGGCTCTCGTACTTCGAGGCGAGCGGCTGCCCGTACGCCAAGCAAACGAACCTCACGACCCTTGATATCAACGTCACCGATCCGACCTGCATCCGTGCCGCGCAGCTGATCGATCACATGGTCGCCAACAAGACCCTCTGGAACACCGACCTCTTCACCGCCAGCTGGGTCCAGATCGCCAACAACAACAAGCTCCTGATGCTCATTGCGCCCGTTTGGGCCGCTCTCGGCACCTTCAAGGGCACGTACTACTGCCCATGCACGGGCTCAACCACCAAGACCACCCCCACCATTACCGACAAGTTCCTCGGCGTAGCGGCCCCGCTCAAGTGGGCTGCCGATGCCACCGCGCAGACCGCGGCCATGGGCGGCGCGGCTTGGACCATCTCCCAGCACACCAAGAACCAGGGCCTGGCGCTGCTCTTTGCCGAGTATGCGACCCAGGACCCGGACCTCTGGAATGGCTCCTCCAACTTCGCGTCCTTCAAGCCGCTCCAGGGGATCTTCAATGCGATCGTCGCGAACGACCCGATCTTCGCGAGCGACCCGTCGGCCGTCTTTGATCAGGCCGCTACCGAGATCTCGCCCGTAGGCGACTCCTGGCCGCGGTTCGACCTGGTCGCCCCGCTCACCACCGTCGTCAAGGACATGTATAGCAAGAAGCAGACGATGGAGAAGACGTTGCCGGAGGTCACCTCGGCGCTCACTCCACTCGCCAAGGCTCAGGGTTACACCGTCGTAAACCAGTAGCACTGGTTCCTCAGACAACTAGGCGTCTTCTCAACCCAAGCATCTGATTTCGGGGAAGGCGGCCACAGAGGTCGCCTTCCCCGTCTCAGTCAGCAAAGGACCTTCCATTGGCCACGTCTGCTGCTCCTGCCGCGTTGCCGTTGACTCGACGCTCCCGGCTCTCGCGCCTGGGGACCGGTTGGCGGCGTCATCGGATGTCCTACCTGCTTGCAGCGCCTTACGTCATCTTCATGGCGATCTTCGGCATCGGGCCGGCTCTTTACGCCCTCCTGATGAGCTTCTCGAAGTCCAGCGCGGTTGGGCCGCAATACTGGGCCGCCGGGCTCGACAACTACAGCCTCGCTTTCGGCGATTCTCGGTTCTTCCAGGTATTCGGAAACCTCCTGGAGTTCCTGATCGTCTCGGTGCCACTCGGCATCGGGTTTGTGGTTCTGCTGGCCCTGCTGCTGGATATGCGACCCGGACGGTTCTCGTCCGCGTTGCGTCTGCTGTACTTCATTCCCGGAGCGGTAACAGGTCCGGCGCTGGTCCTTCTGGTGATCTGCATCCTTGACCCGACCATCAGCCCGTTCGGTCCGCTCTTCAATTTCGTCGGCACAATGAACTTCGACGGTCTTGTCTTCCCGGGAAGCCTGCCTTTCGTGTTCACCTTGATGGGCTTCTTCTCCGGAGCCGGAATGTGGATTGCCATCCAGCATGGCGGCCTTCAAGGAATTTCCGCCGAAGTGATCGAGGCGGCCGAACTCGACGGCTGCAATGCCTGGCAGAAGGCTCTCTACATCAAGCTGCCATACATGCGCCCTTACATCGTTTACCAGACCATCCTGATTTTCGCCCTGAATGTGCAGCTCTTCGTCGAGCCGCAGCTGTTGACTTCCACCTGGGTACAGGCCAACGTGCCGCCCCAGTGGGCCCCGAATCAGCTCGCCTACTCGTACGCGTTTGACGTCGGCAACTTTGGCGCCGCAGCGGCCCTTTCACTTCTGATGGTCGCCATCGGTCTCGTGGGCGCGGTTGTGATGATCCGATTGACCGGCTTCTTCAAGCTCGAGGCATAGCTATGACCCGCCAGACAGCGACTGACAAAAGGGCCCTGGGCCGACTCTCACTGAGACGATACGTGGGAGATCTGGGGATCATCGGGTATGTGATCCGCCTGGCGATCCTGCTGATCTTCGCGATCTACTTCGTCGTCCCGCTGGTGTGGTTGCTGTTCGCAACCACACGGGACCCAACCAGCCTGTACAGCAGTTGGTTCCCGCTCACATTCGGATCTATCGATCGGCTCGCGACGTCGTGGTCGAACATCATCGGCTACCAGAACGGCGAGATGCTCCTCTGGCTGGGTAACTCCATCAGATATGCCGGGCTATCGCTGCTCGGCAGCCTCGCGATCTGCATTCCGGCCGGCTACATCCTGGCAATCGGCCGTTTCCCGGGTCGCAGGGTGCTTCTCTGGCTCACGCTGATCACGATGCTGCTGCCGGTGTCGGCGATGGTGCTGCCAATGTTCCTCGAGCTGAACCTGGCCGGCCTCATCGATACGCAGTGGGCGGTAATTCTGCCTGCGATGTTCTTTCCGTTTGGCGTGTATCTCAGCTACGTGTACTACGGCTCCAGCCTCCCTCGGGAGCTCGTCGACGCCGCCCGCGTGGACGGCGCCTCGGAGCTGAGGGTCTTCTGGAACCTCGCGCTCCCGCTGGCCAGGCCACTCCTTGGACTTCTGGCGTTCATCAGCTTCAACGCCAACTGGAACAACTTCTTCGGTCCCTACGTGTTTCTCAACAACGACAAGCTCTACAACTTGCCAGTTGGTTTGAACTCGATCGTGGCTGCCACCTCGGCGCTCCGTCCAGGCTTCAACCCGACGCCTGGAGCGCCGGCCTTCGTACAGGCCGACGCCGCCATGGCCGCCATGTTCACGATCGTTCCGGTTGTGATCGTCTTCATCTTCTCGATGAGATACGTGACGAGTGGCGCGTTCACCGGCGGAGTCAAGGGTTGATGGTCGATCCTCGGATCCCTGCCATCGTGGGCGGGTGTCCCTCCTGCGCTGAACGGTGTGCTTGCGATGACGTCTGATCGACTGACTGCCGATCTCGCGTTCATTGGGCACATGTGCCTCGACGAGGTGATCCCCTTCGGGGGCTCACCTCGCGTGGCCCCAGGCAGCGCCGTGTTGTGCGGCGCCCTGGCGGCCGCGTGCATCGGCACGAGCGTCGCGGTCGTGACCAGGATGGCCCCCAAGGACGAGGAGATCCTCGAGCCGATGCGGCAGGCTGGAATCGCGGTTCGCGTGATCCCGGCCGACATCACGACCTATATGAGGGTCGTGCACCCCAGCGCCGATGTCGACGATCGCCAGATGTTCCAGCTGGCCAACGCCGGCCGGTTCACGGCATCGGAAATACCGGCGATGGACGTCCGGCAGGTGCACCTGGCCGGGATCACCGACCAGGAGTTCGACCTGGAGTTCGTCCGGGGGATGAAGGCCCGCGGCTATTTCTTGTCGGCTGACATGCAGAGCTTCGTGCGCCAGGTCGACCCTGTCACGCGCCGTATTTCGTTTGCAGATGTGGTCGACAAGGCCGAAATCGCGTCACTTCTGGACATGGTCAAGCTGGACGTAGTTGAAGCCAGAGTGCTTACCGGGACTGACGACCTTGAACGTGCGGCCGTCGCGTTCGAAGACTGGGGATGCCCGGAGACGGTGATAACGAGGGCCGACGGCGTGTTGGCCCGTGTGAACGGCAAGACATACTGGGAACCGTTCTCCAATCGGAGCGTGGTAGGCCGGACGGGGCGTGGAGACACGACTTTCGCTGCGTATATGGCCCGCCGCCTCGGCCATGACCCCGGCCCATCGTTGAGATTCGCGGCCGCGCTGGTGTCCCTGAAGATGGAAAAGGCAGGGCCGTTCGACGGAACCCTCGCCGACGTGCTTGAGAGGATGAACGCCCCCGCGGGCCGCTAGTCCGGTCCCTTGCTCGTCGGCGCCCCACACCCCAATTCCTGACCGTCACGAATTTGCCGGAGCCTCAACATGCACATGCCGAAGACACCTATCAACCACTTCAGCGGCGATCCTTGGACGATAGTCGAACAGGGCTTCGATCCGGCTTACCAGCGGGTCGCCGAGTCCATATTCTCGGTCGCTAACGAATTCATGGGCGTGCGTGGCTACTTTGAGGAAGGCTACAGCGGCGACCACCTGCTGGGGAGTTACTTCAATCATCTCTACGAGATGATGGATATCCACCATGACCAGGTCTTCAAGGGGTTCGTGACGCAGGGCGCGGCAATGATCAACGCCGTGGATTGGCTGTACACGCGACTCTGGGTCGACGGCGAGCAGCTGGATCTGGCGAGGTCTTCCTACTCCGACTTCACGCGCAAGCTTGACATGCATCGGGGCGTACTCGAGCGCGAGTTCGTGTGGCAGACGGCCACAGGCAAGCACCTGAAGCTGTCCTTCGTGCGCTTCACGGACATGGAGTCGACCCGTCTCGGCTGCCAGCGAATCGTTCTGGAACCTCTCGACTTCTCCGGCACGATCGAAATGCGCGTCGGCCTGGACTTCAACACCCACTACGAGATCGGCGCCGGATGGGATCAGGCCGGCAACGCCTCCCAGACCCAGAATGTCATCAACTTCTGGAAGTGCTTGCGCAGGGCCCCTGTGGCTGGCGGGTGGGCGATCCAGGCGGAAACGCTCCGGAGCGGCCATCAGCTGTTCTCGGGCTTCTACGTCCGGGCGAACCAGGCGATCCACACATCCCTCGTGGAGGACGCCAAGTTCATCGGTGTCGACTTCGCACTGAACGTCAAGCAGGGCGTGGCCGCCAAGGTGGACAGGATCGCCGTCAACGACTGGGCTAAGACCCCCGATGTTGATCTCCTATGGGGCCGTGGGGTTGATTTGATGCAACGCCACGCCGGGGCGACGTTCTCCGGCCTGATGTACGAGCACACCGCCTTCTGGGAGAAGGTCTGGAATGTGCTGGACATCGAAATCGAGGGCGACCCAGGTGTCCTCCAGGGTCTGCGCTTCTCCAGCTTTCAGACATACCAGTCGTACCACGGCGAGGACCCAGATCTCAACGCCCTCTGTAAGGGCATGACCGGCGAGGTCTACTTCGGCTGGGTGTTCTGGGACAGCGAGATATACACACATCGGATGATGATGTTCATCGATCCGGCCGCCGCCAGGAATCTGCTCTTGTACCGGTACCGCCGCCTTGAGCAGGCGAAGGTGAGGGCTAAACAGCTCGACTGCGAAGGCGCACGCTTCCCGTTCGCCTCGATCACAGGGACGGAAGACTCCGGAACCTGGCA
>PMBR01000058.1 GCA_003152995.1 Chloroflexota bacterium
AAGGGCGTCGAGGACGCGAAGAAGCATCTCATTCACATTCCCACGGTCGGGACGACCATCCCGCACGAGGTCCGCCAGGACTTCGGGGCCTCGAGGATCATGCTGAAGCCGGCCTCGCAAGGTACCGGAGTCATCGCCGGCGGCGCCGTCCGCGCCGTCGTCGAGGCCGCTGGGATCCGCGACATCCTGGCCAAGGTCTTCGGTAGCACGAACCCCGTCAACGTCACGCGAGCGACTCTCGAGGCGCTCAAGAGCCTGCACTCGGCCGAAGAGATCAGCGCGCGTCGTGGCGTTCGGGTGCGCGCATACGTGCCCGGCCAGCCCAACGCGGAGGTGGCCAATGGCCGGTAAGCTGCGCGTCACCCAGACCAAGAGCACCATCAGCCACATCGCCCGCAACCGCGGCACGATCAGGGCGCTGGGCCTCCGCCGGATCGGCGACACCGTTGAGGTGCCCGACAACGAGGCCACGCGTGGCATGGTGCGGCAGGTCCGTTTCCTCGTCGAGGTCGAGGAACTGCCCGAGGAGAAGCAATGAAGCTGCACGACCTGCACCCCGCCGAAGGCTCCCGTAAGGCGCGAATGCGCGTCGGCCGGGGCATCGCCGCCGGCAAGGGCAAGACCGCCGGCCGTGGCACCAAAGGCCAGAAGGCCCGCACGGGCGGGACGATCCCGCCGTGGTTCGAGGGTGGACAGACCCCGATCCACATCCGTGTCCCGAAGTTGCGCGGCTTTCGAAACCGGTTCCGCGTGGAGTACGAGGTCGTCAACGTCGGCCGTATAAACGACCTGGCCGAGACGGGCATTCTCGACGCGCCGGAACTCGCCGCTGCCGCCGCCGGCACTCCCGAGGCTCCGGCGAAGGCCGGCAAGGCGCCAGCTCGCGCTGGCGTCGCGCCAGTGACCATCACCCCGGACATTCTCGCCGCCGTCGGCCTGGTGCGGTCGCTAAACAAGCCCCTCAAGGTGCTCGGCCACGGAGACGTGACCAGGTCACTCTTCGTCGTCGCGGACGCATTCAGCAAGACGGCCATTGCGAAGATCGAGGCGGCGGGCGGCACAGCCCACGTAATCGAATTCCCAGGCCAGGCCGAACCGGAAGACGAAGCTGAGCTTGCGGCTCCGATCTTGCCCGCGCCCGCCGCGGCTGCCAAGGCCGAAAAGGGCGCCAAGGCCGAAAAGGGCGCCAAGGCCGACAAGACACCCAGGACCGCCCCTGGCTCCAAGACGATCCCGGACAAGGCGTCCGGCTCAGATCACTAGGAGGGCGCCTGAGCCATGCTCGAGTCGATGCTGAACGCCTTCCGTGCTCCGGACATCCGCCGGAGGCTGCTCTTCGTCGCGCTCATCCTGATCGTGTATCGGGCTCTGGCCCACGTCCTCATTCCGGGCATCAACACGCAGTCGTTGACGACCTCGGGCACTGACAACAGCGTCTTCGGACTGCTGTCGCTCTTCTCGGGCGGCGACGTCCGCAGAATGTCGATCGTGGGTTTGGGCCTGAACCCGTACATCAACGCGACGATCATCATGCAGATCCTGCAGACGACTATTCCGTCCCTTCAGGCGCTCTCGCGCGAAGGGGAGTACGGCCGCAACAAGATCACCAGCTACTCGCGCTGGCTCTCGGTGCCGTTGGCCGCGCTCCAGGCGTACGGCATCCTCGCGTTCCTCCAGGTCGACCTCCACAACCAGGGGATCACGGCCTACACCACGCCGTTCAGCTTCGAGACCTACGAGTCCTGGACTCAGATCATCGCCCTGACAACAGGCTCGATTGTCCTGATGTGGCTGGGCGAACTGATCACGGAGAAGGGAATCGGCAACGGCATCAGCTTCATCATCTTCGCCGGCATCGTGTCCCGCGTCCCGGCGACTGTCGGTACCTTCCTCACCAGTCCTGATTGGCTGGAGCTGATCGTCTTCGGACTGGTCGGCATCCTGATCATCTTCGTGATCATCTTTGTCCAGGAGGGACAGCGCCGGATCCCGATCCAGTACGCCAACAGGGTACGGGGCCACCGCATATACCAGGGGGGGTCCACGTTCCTGCCGCTGCGCGTGAACATGTCGGGGGTCATCCCGATCATCTTCGCCATCAGCATCCTGCTATTCCCGCTCCAGATCGCGACGTACTTCCAAGCGTCGAGCGTGGGCTGGGTCAAGGACATCTCCAACGGGATAACCTTCTGGCTCAATACGCGAGGTGCGCTGTACCTGAGCCTCTACTTCCTGCTGACCCTCGGGTTCGGTTTCTTCTACACGTTCATCGTCTTCAAGCCAGACGAAACGGCCAACAATCTGCGCAAGTCGGGCGGCTTCATCCCAGGCATACGTCCGGGACAGCCGACTGAGGATTACCTGCGCCGCGTCGCCTTCCGGATCACTCTGGCCGGTGCCGCCTTCATCGCCATCATCGCCGTCCTGCCGATGCTGCTCGCCGCTTTGCCGATGTTCGGCAACCTCAATGCTGTGGGCGTTGGTCTGGGAGGCACGAGCATCCTCATTGTCGTCAGCGTGGTGGTCGAGACCATGAAGCAACTCGAGGCCCAGCTGATGATGCGCAGCTACGAAGGGTTCATACGTTGATCGGGAACGTCGTCGTCCTTCTCGGCGCCCCGGGCGCCGGGAAGGGGACACAGGCCCAGATTCTCGCTGAACGGCTCGGCCTGGCCCACGTCGCCACCGGCGACCTGTTCCGGGCCGCCGTCCGCGACGGCACGCCCCTTGGCGTCACCGCGAAGGGGTACATGGACCGAGGCGAGCTCGTGCCCGACTCGGTGACGATCGACATGCTCTTCGAGCGCCTGGCTAAGCCCGACGCCGCGAAGGGCATCCTGCTCGACGGATTCCCGCGCAACACCGCCCAGGCCGAGGTGCTCGACAAGGCTCTCGCCGAGCGTGGTGGCAAGGTGGACGTCGCACCGTATATAGAGGTCCCGGAGGCCGATCTGGTCGCCCGCCTCGGCGGCCGCTGGATCTGCCGCGCGCAGGGTCATCCCTACCACGAGCAGACCAAGAAACCGCTCGTTCCCGGCGTGTGTGACGTCGACGGATCCGAGTTGTACCAGCGTACGGATGATCAGCCGGCCACGGTGCAGGCCCGCCTGCGCCAGCAACTGGGTGCCCTGGATCAGGTTGTCGGGCATTACCGCGAGCACGGAGTCCTGGAAACGGTGGACGGCAACCAGCCGATCGATCGGGTCACGGACGGCCTTCTCGCGGCTATCGCCTCGGCGACCGGCCGGAAGGGCTGATATCAGGATGGCAACGGTTGTCCGCAGATCGCAAGAGGAGATCGCGCTGATGCGCCACGCTGGCCGCATCGTCGCCGGTGTCCTCGCCGCGGTCGAAGAAGAGCTAAAGCCGGGGGTCACCACGGCCGCGCTCGACGCTGTTGCCGAGAGTTACATCCGCAAAGCCGGGGCCCGGCCCTCGTTCAAGGGCTATCGGGGCTTTCCGGCATGCATTTGCGTTTCGATCGACTCCGAAGTGGTCCACGGGATCCCCGGCAAGCGGGTGATCGAAGAGGGCCAGGTGGTTTCGATCGATGCCGGTGCAATCTGGCAGGGCTATCACGGCGACGGCGCTCGGACGTTCTACGTCGGCACGCCCCCGATCGATGTCGCAGGGCTGATCGCGACTACGAGGCTGGCTTTGATGGCCGGAATCGCGGCCGCCGTCCCCGGCAACCATATCGACGACATCTCTGGAGCAGTCGAGGACGTGGCTGTCGAAGGCGGCTGTGGGGTCGTCAGGCCCTACGTCGGTCATGGCATCGGGACCCGAATGCACGAGGAGTTGCAGATTCCGAACTATCGGACCGGCACTCGCGGCATCGAGATCCAGCCCGGGGTCTGCATGGCGATCGAGCCTATGCTCACGCTCGGCGGCGCCGATGTGGAGACCTTGGCCGATGGGTGGACCGTGGTTACAACGGATCATTCGCTGGCCGCCCATTTCGAGCACACGATCGCCGTGACCGAGAATGGCCCGGAGATCCTGACGACGGTATGACGAGAGTCGACGAAGCCGGTAGCGCGATGCGCGTGGACGGCATGTTCGGGAGCTGTCGAGGCAAATCGGCCTCGTGGTTGCCGGGCGCGTCGATCTTTGATAACCTATTCGTTCGTGTGTCGGCCGAGGTCGGCCGGCATTCGTGCGAGAAAGGGAAGTAACTCAGAACGTGGCAAAGAAGGACGCGATCGAAGTCGAAGGCACCGTGTTGGAGCCATTGCCCAACACGATGTTCGCCGTCGAACTCGAGAACGGCCACCGCGTTCTCGCTCACATCTCGGGCAAGCTGCGCATGAACTTCATCCGCATCCTGCCGGG
>PMBR01000070.1 GCA_003152995.1 Chloroflexota bacterium
CGCGCCGCGGGCTCGACCGGAGCGGCAGGAAGGGGCACGAACTGGGCCGGGCTCAGCTGTGCGCGGATGGCACGAATCTTCCATCTCTGGGCTTCGAGAGCCGGATCGGCCAGCGTGTCGGATCGGCTCCGGATCATCGCATAGTCGATCTGGGCCGCCTGCAGCTGTCCGGTAAGCCGCGATCCCTGAGGTCCACGAAGTCGTCCCGCCGCATTGCGAGCCGCTCGCCTGGACCAGAGGCTGCCCAGCGACACGATCTCGGCCTCGGTGAGGACCTGCGGATCGGGCTCGCCGGCCACGATGGCGCGGAAGCTCTTCTCTTCGCTCCGCGTGGCGAGCGCCACCAGGAGGGCGAGCAGAATCAAGAACGGCAAGCCCTTGAGCCCACCGTATTCGATCCACTGCAAAGTGCTCGGCTTGTCCGTGCCTGGGGCCAGGTCCAGCACGGACTGCATCCACGGCGAGTTCCAGGTCGCGTGCGCCGCCACGCCGGCCACCAGGCACGCCCCGAAACCGAGCAGACCCTTCGCTCTCGCCTCCCTGGTCCGGGTCACCAGATACGCGAATCCGATGCCGGTCAGGCCGGTGAAGAGAACGTGGCCGTACAGCCCTCCGCCGACGACCCGGATCAGGAAAGTATCGACGACCGGACCCACCTGGTCGCCGGCGCCCGCAACCGCAACCGAGGCGTGGATGAAGTACGAGACGTCCTCCACCACGGTGAAGCCCAGGCCGACCAGGGCGCCGTACACGAAGCCATCCATGACCCCGTCGAATTCGGTGGGGACGATCAAGAACAGAGTCACGACGCCCATCAGCTTGAGCGTCTCCTCGACGCCCGGGCCGACAATCGCGGGCCCCCATTGGGCGGTCACGTCGAGGGGCGCGACCTTGCTCATGATCGAAAGCCAGGCGCCGTTGGCCTCGGCGGCCAGAGTCGTGGCGATGATGCCGCCCCACAGGAGCGCGGCCAGGAGCAGCTGCGCAGGCTCGCGCTCGAAGAGGTCCAGCCGATACACGATCAAGAAGACCGGGATGGCATAGAGGAGAACGAGGACCCAGGAGACGGTCAGCGCCTGGGGCAGCTGGGTCATCAGCGACTGCTCGCTGACGAACAGGTAGCCGCCGATGCCGAGCAGGGCCACGAACAGCCAGAACGCCGGCTGGCGCAGCTGGAAGATGGAGTTCTGGACGCCCCAGCGCGGGGCGGACGAAGCCGATGCCGGAGAGGTCGGGGCGACGGACGCGCTCATTTGCCCACCTCCACGCTATGGACCATGGCCACGATGTCGTCGGCGACGGGGTCGAGGTCGCCTTGCGGCGCGTACACCTCGAAGAGGATCGCCGTGCCGCCGGAGACCAGACAGACGATTTCGCCGTCGACTGTTCCAGAACCCGACGGCCCGGAAACGATCGCGGAGAAAGTGACGGATGCGGCTTCACGCCCTCCGATGGTGCCGTCTTGTTCGGTGCCGAAGGAGATCTGCGCGGCGTCCGACTGGAGCGCGGCCTCCACTCCTGCGAGTCGCTCGGTCGGCGTGCCGTCGTACGCCTCCGCCGTGGCATCGAGGATGGCGTCGGACTTCTGCAACTCGACGCCGACGCTGCTGCCGCCGGTGCCTGTGGAGACCCAGCCCGGCGCGGCGGTGATCGTGACGGATTGGCCGATTTCCACTTTGCCTGCGCTCGGGGAAGCGATGGCATCGTCGAGGCCAAGGCCACCCAACACGACGGCCGCTATGACGCCGGCCACGGCGATGGTGGGCAGCAACCTGGGTCGGCCGTGCGGCTTCCGAACGACCACAGGCCCGACTCCCACAGGAGCCCAGGCCGGCTGGCCGAAACCGGGCTGGCCGAACTGCTGATAGGCGGGTGAGGGCTGAGCCCAGGCCGGCTGACCGACGAGCGCAGGCGCCTGGGCCGGCCCGACCGCGACCGGCCCGACCGCGACCGCCACGTCGGGAGCCGCCACGTCGGGGGCCGCCACGTCGGTGTCGGGCACCTGTGCGACGGGCCCCTGTGAGGCGGCCTCGGGTGCCGCCGCGTCCGGGGCCGCAACGACCGCCACAGCGATCTCGGGGGCCGCGATGTCGACCACGGGCTCCTGTGCGGCGGGCGCCTGTACGGCGGGCGCCTGTGCGGCGGGCGCCTGTGCGGCGGGCGCCTGTGCGGCGGGGACGATCGGGTCCGCGCCCGCCCACGGTGGTCGCACGGCCGGCACCCAGCGCGGCATCTCGGCCGAGTCGTCGGGTTCCTCGTCCGCTGGTTTCGGCGCGTCTGGGGCGCCGGGAGGGAGATCGCTCATCGGGTGACGGTCCTCTTCCTGCTCGCCGGAATGGTGAAACTCCGGGAGACAACGGCCATCGCGCCGTCGGGCACATCGTACGGGTGCCGGGGTCCTTGCGGAACCCCAAATCGATCCACAGAGACCGGCGGATCCGTGGCAACGGCCCGATTGGTGCCGCGCCACAATGGGCCGGCGTCAATTGCATCGTCCGTCAACGATGACAGCAGGGGTGATCGCGCAGTGTCTATCTCGCGGGAACGCACGGCCGAACCGGCCGCCTCGGAGGCCCGGAGCCGGCGCGTAGTACGAGCCGCCGGCGCCGCCGGCTTGTTGGTGCCCTTGGCCTGGGGCGCGTGCGCGGCGCTGGAACTCTGGCAGGGCCAGGTCAGCCACTCGCTGGTCTCGCGGCCGGAGCGCCTATTCGGCGCACTCGATTCGCGCTGGTTCACGGTCCTGTTGCTCGCGACTGCCGTCCTGGTGGGACTGCAGCTCCTGATCATGGTCGGCGTGCTTCGACGGGCCGAACGCCGGCGGGTCGGGCGCGCGGCCCTGGCGGTCGCCACGGTTGCCGTCGCGGCCAGGTACGGCGTCAGCTTGCTGGCCCCGGACCCTCACCTTTACGGAGTGAGCCAGTGGCGCGGCCTCGCCTCGCTCCTGCTGCTCGTGTCTCTGCCAGCGGCGCTGATCCTGGTCGGCGCGGCCCTCGGCCGGCAGGGCCGCTGGTTGGCGTGGCTGTCGGCCGCGCTCGCCGTGGCGATGGTCTGGTTTACGACCGATTGGACGATCTGGAGTGTGCGGTCGGGCGCGCTCCAGCCTCAGCTCTGGGCTGTCGAGCCGGTCGAAGGACTCGCCGCCGCCTGGTGCGCGGTCGCAGGGCTGTGGCTGCTCGGCCTTCCGGATTCCGTTCGGGGGCACCTCGAGCCCAGCTTCGGGTCGGACCTTCGCCTGCCATCGATCCCCGGTCCCGGTCGCAAGGCTTCGGCGGTGATGGCGATCGTCGCCGTCCTCGGCCTGGTGGCGTTTTCGGCTCCCTTCCTGCGAGACGTCAGGTCAACCATCGCCGCTCAGCTGACGGGCCGGACGCAGGTCGAGACGATCCGAGTCGGCGACATCGACCGCACCTACCGCGTCTACCGACCGACGCAGACCTCCGCCAGACCCGGACTCGTGTTCGTCCTGCACGGCGTCTTCGGCAGCGGCTTTGGGATGGAGACGAGCACAAGCTTCGACGCACAGGCCGACCGGCTGGGATGGATCGCCGCCTACCCGGACGGTGTCGCCGACGGCTGGGACGCCTTCGGCAGCGGGCCGACCTGGGGCCAGCACCCCGGCGCCGACGACGTGGCCTTCATCTCGGCGACCATCGACCGCCTGGAGGCGACCGACGCGGTCGACCCCAATCGCGTATTCGTCACCGGCCTCTCGCGGGGCGCCATGATGAGCTACCGGCTTGGCTGCGAGCTGTCCAGTCGAGTGGCCGCGATCGCGCCCGTTTCGGGCAACATGGCGACCGCCGACGGCAGCGCCGATGTGCCGTGCAGCCTTTCCGCACCCGTTTCCGTGCTGGCGATCCACGGCACGGCCGACGGCATGATCCCGATCGCGGGCGGGAAGACGGACATCCTCTTCTCGCCGCTGGTCGACGTGATCGCCAGATGGCGCACCCTGGATTCCTGCTCGGGGTCCCAAACCGCCGCAGTCGACGGCGCTTCCATCACAACGAGCTGGGCATGTCGGGGCGGCAGCACCGTGGCGATGAGGGTGGTGACCGGAGGCTGGCACACCTGGCCCGTCAGATCGTCGTCCCCCACTCCGTCCAACCCGGACGACTTCGACGCCTCGCGCCTGATCGCCGACTTCTTCGTGGCCCACCCGCGCGTCGCGGCCGGCGGTTGACGAAAGCGCTCGGCTGCGCGGGGCTCGATTCGGCGACTCGGCTCCGGGCGGCGGCTCGGCGGAGCGGCGGCTCAGCGGAGGGGCGGCTCCTGGTCGTCGTTCAAGAGCGATGAGGCGGGCACTTCCTCGGCCAGGTAGAACGGGTGCTGACGTCGCTTCTCGGCAGCCTGTTGCCGGCGGCGCTCGGCTCTCGCGGGGAAGAGCTCGTCGATCAGGGCCCGGTATTGATATGGGTTGGCCAGGCCGAACATGACCGCGATCAGTGCGACGTAGGGGTAGCCGATCGCGACGGCCAATACCGCCACGAGGGCGCTGGAGACGATGCTCGCCGCAAGGGCGACGGCGCGGCCGCGTTCGCCGAGCGCGACCATTGTTAGCTCCGTGATGACGTGGCCGCCATCGAGCCCGGAGATCGGCAACAGGTTGAAGATCCCCCAACCCAGGTTCACGAAGGTCCAGATCCCGACCGCGAATCGGATTCCATGGCTCTGTTCCGCGACAACCGGCCCGAGAGCCAGACCGGCGGCACCCAATACCAGCCCGACCGCGGGCCCGGCGAGCGATACGAGAAGCATCTGTCGATCCGGCAGATTCGCGGCGGCCACCTGGTCATCTGGGATGGCGAGTCCGCCCAGCGCCCAGAAGCGGATAGAGGATTCCAACCCGTAGTGTCGGAAGACAACGGCATGCCCGAGCTCGTGGAGGAGGATCGCGGCCGTTCCGAAGGCGACCCAGATGACGAGCTCGATGCCCTCGAATTGAGAGATGTATCCGAGGATCAGCAGGAAGGCCGGGAAGGCGAGGCCGATCGTGATCGGGAACCGGAGGACCCGGAAGGTGATCGACATGCTCATTGCGCTCCTCGAATGACCGGCCGACCGAGGGGAGGCAAGCGGCGGTCGAAACGCCCGGGGCCGGCCCGAGCTGTCAGACAAGAGTAGTCGCAATTGCGGGGCGGCCTCGCGGGCGAAACCGGGAGTTGCCGGCAGCGAGCCGGAGGGCCGATGGCAGTGGCCCGGCGGTGTCATGGCCCGGCGGCGCGGCGGTCCTCGGCAGGCGCGCCTGGCCCGGCTGCGAAGGCTTCGTCAGGGGGCCAGATCGCCAAGGAAGGCTTCGACGGCGTTGGCGCCCTGGGTGGCCAGCAGCACGCGCCCGCCAAAACCGGTGAGGTGGGTATGGAGCGTCTGAGGGATGGTCAATGTTGGGTCCGCGGCGAGCAGTCGCCAGGTCAGCCCATCGCGGGAGATCCAAACGCTCGCCGGAGGCGTGGCAGGCGCCGTACCTTCTCCATAGGCTGCGAAGCTTCGGCCAACCGCCACCAGCGTATTGCCTGCGAGCGTGACGTCGCCGAATCCCGTGGCAGGCTCCCTGGCGGACGCCGTCGATTCGACCCAGGTTCGGCCGTCGTTGGACGACCACGAGGCCGGAACCATGACGCCGCCGTCGCTGAGGTCGGCTCCCACCGCAACCACGCGATCCCCCAGAGCCGACATGGCGGTGGCGTCGAAATGGGTGAGCTGCGTGGCGGACTTCACCCACGTTCGCCCATCGGTCGAGGTCCATGCGGCCGAGACGCCCGTTCCCGTCCCCGACGCGACCGCGGCGAAGCCGCCCTTCCAGGCCGTGATGGAACGAGGAGTGTAGTCCGCCGAGTCGGGCAGGAGGGCCTGGCTCCAGGTGCCGCCGTCGGCCGAGAACCAGGCGGCCAGCGAGCCGGCCGCTTGACCGACAAGGGCAACCTGACTACCAAATGCAACGACCGCGCCGGGTCGCGCTGCCACGCTCAAGACCGCGCCCGGGCCCGACGATCCGATCTGCTCCCGTGTCCACGTCCGACCGTCCGACGAGTGCCACGCGGTCGGCGGCTGCATGTCGTTTCCGACGAAGGTGTTCCCGACGGCGATCAAGCCGCCGTTGCCGTCGACCGAGAAGCCCGCCGGCGCGAACCTGGACCCGTTCGTCTCGAACGCGCCCGGCGCAGAGACCTGCGTCCAGGTCGCCCCATCTGCCGAAGACCAGACGATCACGGTCCCTGGGTTGAAGTCGCTGCCGTTGACAGGAGTCGCCGTGATCGATCCCTGGCTGATCGTGAGCCCCTGGCCGATCGCGAACAGGCGGCCGCCCGCTGAAGTCAGGAACGGTCCGAAAACCAGCGCGGTTGCATCCACCTTGGTCTCCGCGTGCCACCGAATCCCCTGGACTTGCGCCTGCGGAGTCTGTGTCGGCTGGCTCGTGGGTCGGTTGGTCACGGCTGCCAGGAGGCCGGCCGCGAGCACAACGGTCGCTGCCAGGCCGACCATTCCGGCGAAGATTGGGCGACGGCCCGACAGCGCAAAGGATCGGCTCGGTCGGGTCCATCTTTGGCGGGCGCCCGCCCGAACCCGGTCGGCACCGACCGCCTGCCGGAGTCGCTCGGATGGTTCGGGGTTCGGGGCGGCTCGGAAACGCTCGGCGAGCCACTTCTCCATTTCGGTGTCGTTCATCGCACTACCTCACGAAGCTCGCCTTTTGCGTCGCGTTCGAGCCGGCCCCTCATGGCGGCCATGGCGTGATGCAGTCTTGACTTGACCGTTCCGAGCGGCCAATCGAGGCGCTCTGAAATCTGGTCGAGCGAAAGATCGCGCCAGAACCGCAGCACGACCACGAGCCGCTGGTCCGGAGTCAGCGCATCGAGAACGCTGCCGAGCTCGTCGCGGGCAAGGAAGTCTCGGAACGGATCCCGCGCCTCCATCTCCGGGCTTGCCGCCAGGTCGACGATCTGGACGACACGCCGCCGTCGCAGACGATCCCGGCACGTGTTGACCAGGATTCGGTCGAGCCAGACATCGAAGGCGGCCGGGTCGCGCAGCGAGCGCCGCGCGCGCCAGGCTCGGGCCATGGCCTCCTGAGTCGCGTCTTCGGCCTCCACCGTGTCGCCGAGCAGATAGCTCGCCAGGCCGTAGACACGTCGAAGCGCGGCGTCACTCAACCCGGCGAATGCCTCGTCGGCCTGGTCCGTCCCCTCGGGTGTCGTCAAAAGCGGGACTCTGCCATCTCCACAGTGTCGCAGTCGCGCGGCTCTCCGGCCGAACTCAGATTGCGATCACCTGCCGCTAAAGACGAACGAGCGGCGCCATAGGTTCTCGCCACCGGAAACGGGCAGCCGCGGGTGCAAGTCCCTCTAGCGTCGGGTCACCCGGCGTCCGGGCGGAATGGGGCGGCAGCTGAAGCCCTCCGGGACGCGCCTACAGCTTCGTGAGATCCAAAGGATTGGTAGGGGAGGAAGGACTCGAACCTTCAACCGGGGCTGTATAAGAGCCATGCTCTGACCAATTGAGCTACTCCCCCGCCGGCCGCGATCGTACACCAGGCGGCCAACTCGGCCGTGGAAAGTTCGCCGGGCGGGCGGCGCCGGATCGACTAGTCCACGCCGCCGCGGAGGACCTCGATCTGGGGGCGGTGCGGGATTGTCTCCGGGGTGTGGGCCGCCACGAGAGCCACGCCGTCGCGGAGGCGGCGCAACTCCCCGTCCGTGTTGAAGAAGCCGACGCTGATGCGGATGGCGTCGAGCGCCGGGATGGTGCGGGCGATGGCGAGGGTTCGCTGAGAAAGTTCGTGGAGGGCGGGGCCGGCCTTCCAGCCGGCAATCCGGAAGGTGATGAGTCCGGCCATCCGATCGCGCGGTGTGATGACCTCCACACCCGGGACCTCCGCCAGCATCGAGGCCGCTTCGCCGGCCAGTCGAGCGATGCGCTCGTGCATCCAGTTGAGGCCGACGTACATCGAGAGCCAGGCTGTGCTTCGGGCGAAGCCGAGCACCGAAGGCTGGTGGTAGCCGGCAATCTCGAACCTTCGGGCGTCGGGCCAGAGCTTGCCTTCGGCCGCCAGGTCGAGCGATTCGAAGCCGCCGTAGCCGGCGAACGTCAGGCGCGGTCGATCGAGGACCGAAGGCGCGCAGTAGAGCGCGCCGGTGCCTTCCGGGCCGAGCAGCCATTTCTGACCGGGGACGGCATAGAAGTCGACCCCGAGGTCCTCGACAGAAACGGGGATCGCGCCGACCGACTGCGCCCCGTCGACCGCGACCAGCGCCCCGCGCGAGTGCGCCAGCTCGACGATCTCCGCGATCGGGAGGCGGGCGCCGGTGGCCCACGAGACGTGTGAGAGGGAGACGAGCCGGGTGTTCGGCGTGATCGCCCGATCCAGCGCCGATATCACCTCGTCCGGGTCGCCGCCGGTGCCGATATCGGCGATGGCAAGGTCCACTCGCTGGCGGTTTCGCAGCGCCCACAGCGGCCCCAGCGCGCCGGCGTGCTCGAGCGAAGTCGTGACCACCCTCTCGCCCGCCTGCCAGTCGATCGCCCCTGTCGCGATGTTCATGCCTTCGGTCGTGGCATGGGTCAACGCCATCCGGCGCGGTTCGGTCCCGAGCACCGCCGCAATGACAGCGCGAGCTTCGTTCATGCGCTCGGTCGAGTCCTTCCAGTACCCGACGTCGGCCCGGCCGGTGCGCAGCTCGATGCCTTCAAGCTCGGCCATCGCCCGCACCGTCTCACGCGGCAGCGGACCGCACGTGCCGGTGTTCAGATAGATACCCGCGGCCGTGGAAGGCAGAGCCTCGCGGATCGCCGGCAGCTTGTCGTCGTCTGGGAGAAATGGACCGACCATGGCTCCGTATGATAGACGTCGCCAGACGGAATCCCGTCTCGTGGGAGGGTCGAGCTTGGGGATCATCGGTTACCGGCGACCGGAGCTTCTGGCGACGCCCGAATGGCTTGCCGAGAACATCGCCCGGCCCGGCTTCCAGGTTCTGGACGCTCGCTGGCGGCCGGACGGCTCCGGGCGGCGCGTGTACGGCGCCGGCCACATTCCCGGCGCCTCGTATCTCGACTGGCGCACCGACCTCGTGGAGCCGGAGGACGATGGCGACGTCCTGCTCCTTGCCGGCCCGCAACGGGTGACGGCGGCGCTGAACCGCGTCGGCCTGGGCAACGGCATGGTCGCGGTCATCTATGACGACACGGGCAACTCCTACGCGGCTCGGGTGTGGTGGAGCCTGCGGGTGTACGGATTCGACTCGGCGCGAATCCTGATGGGCGGCCTGGAAGGATGGCGCGCCATGGCGCAGCCGATTTCGGGCACGCTGGAATTGCGGCCGCCGACCACGTTCACTCCACGAATGGAGTCGCGCCTGCGGCTTACGGCGGCCGAGGTGCGCGACCTGCTCGGATCCGACCAGGTGCAGATCCTCGACGCGAGAGCGCCCTCTGAATTCGCCGGCCACGCCGGATCGACCCGCCGGCTGGGCCACATCCCGGGCGCAACCAACGTGCCGGCGGCGGCCACCACGGAATCTCGAACGGGGCGCTTCCGACCGCCGGAGGACCTGTGGGCGCTGCTGCGGCGGGCCGGCGTCAATGCCCGGCGGCGCCTGATCTGCTACGACGCGGCCGGCATGGGCGCGTGCAAGCTGGCCTTCGCGCTGGCGCTGCTCGGCCACGAAGACGTGGCGGTGTACGACGGTGGTTGGGCCGAATGGGGCGACCGGCTGGACCTGCCGATCAATCGGTAGGGTGTGTGCTCGGGGCGCCGCCGCTACTGCGCTGTGCCGCGCCGCCGTGCCACGTGCCGGCGCCGCTGCTACAGCCACGTGCCGCGCGCCGCTACTACGCTGTGCCGCGCGCCGGCCGGCGACGACTACCAGGGGTTCTGGCGACCCTCCGATTCCGAATGCGCCGGCCCCGAATCGGCACGCCACTGAACTCCGGCCGCGATGGAGATGTGAGCTCGGGCATGGTTCACGACGAGAAGGTCAACGAAGTTCGGTGATTCGGCCACGGCGTAGGCCCAGTACTTCGCGCCGGTAACGGCGACGAAGCGATCCCCGTAGGCGTCCAGGGCGATCCGCAGCTCGGACTCGTACGGCAGGTAGATCGTGCCTTCGACCGTGAACGGCGGCAGCAGCAGCGTCGCCCTGACCGGCTGCTTGGGCATGCGCATCGTCGATCCGGATTCCATCTGCCCGTTCGTGTGCGCGAAAAGAACGTCGCTCAGTTGAACCTGAGCCGCGACACCCTGAGCCACCACTCGTCGCGAACCGACCTCCATGAAAGTGGCGTTCTGGAGGACCAGGTGCGGCGTGTCCGGCTCGTTGACGAGATCGGTGAGCCGGCGGACGCGCGTCAACATCGAACCCTGGATGACCAACCTGTCGGTCACAAGGGTGAGTGGCAGCTCCTGCACCGGGTTGAACGAGCCGAACATGTCGGCAGGATACCTTGCAGCGGGCCGTGCCCGGATGGTCCGTCCGTGGGATTCGAACAGGACGATCGTCCGCGCCGGGCGATGAGGTCGGGCGTGGCTGCTGTCGGGCGGCCGTCGGGCTGCTGTCGGGCCGCCTGCGGGCCGCCGAAACCACGTCCTCTGTCGCGGACCCGCCCACAGCCCCGGCTAGTGCGGCGCCGGCTTTCGGGCCTCGGCCGTGACCAGGTATTCCGCTCCGGTCTGGAGCTGGCTGTGCAGCCGCTCGACCGTCTGGAGCGAGTCGATCTCGTCGGCGCTCTTGTCGAGTCGCAGGCGGACGATCCGCGGGAAGCGCAGGGCGAAGCCCGATTGGTGGCGCGTGGAGCGCTGGATGACGTCGAAGGCGACCTCGACCACGATCGTCGGTTCGACCAGCCGGAAACGGCCGAACTGGCGGACGGTGTGGGCTTCGAACCATCGCGTCATCGTCGCGATCTCTGCATCGGTCAGCCCCGTGTACGCCTTGCCGATCGTGACGAACCGGCCGCTGGCCCCGTCCCGGACCGCGAACGTGTAATCCGAAAGCACGCCGTGGCGCTTGCCGTGGCCGACCTCCACCCCGACGACCACGCAATCCAGCGTCGCGAGTGCCCGCTTCATCTTGAGCCAGCCCAGGCCCCGCCGGCCCGGCGAGTACCCGCTCTGTGGGTCCTTCACCATCAGGCCTTCGTTGCGCCGCGCACGGGCCTCGCCGAAGACGCGGTCGAGCGCCTCGACGGAATCGGCCGTCACCAGGTGCGACAGAGCGAAGCGCCCGCCCTCGCTGACAGGCGGCAGATCCACAGCCTCCAGTCGCCGCCGCCGTTCCGCGAGCGGAACCTGGAGCAACGGCTCCGCTGCCTCAGTGGCTCCGGGCGACGACGCGCCGGCCACAGTGGCGCCCAGCACGGTAGCGCCAACCACCGAGCCACCGGCCACCAAAGGACCGCCGCCGGACCGCGGCCCTACAGCCAGGAGGTCGAAGGCGACATAGACCACCGGCACCTCCGCCTGGACCTGCGCCGTCGGTTCCTTTCGACCGAGTCGCGCCTGCAGTGTCAGAAATGGCAGCACGTGACCGTTCGCGTAGGCGAGGATTTCGCCGTCCAGAATGCCGTCCCAGGGCAGGCCCTTCGCCGCCTCCACGATCTCGGGGAACTGGTCGCTGATGTCATGCAGGTCGCGAGAGTAGAGGCGCGCTTCACCGCCTTGCCGGTGAAGCTGGGCTCGGATGCCGTCGTACTTGTCCTCGACCCAGACCGTCGGGCCGAGGCGCGACATGATCTCGGCTGCATCCTCGGTCGGTGAGGCCAGCATGAACTTGATCGGGTGGAGCAGCCGCAGGCGAGCACAGTCCAGACGCCCCTCTTTGGCGAGCACCGCCGTCTCGCCGACGTCCCCCGTGAGCATTCCCGCCAGCTGCACCGATGCCGGAGACCGCTCGAA
The DNA here is from genome assembly GCA_003152995.1 of Chloroflexota bacterium. Lineage (GTDB taxonomy): Bacteria > Chloroflexota > Limnocylindria > Limnocylindrales > CSP1-4 > Fen-1039. The sequence continues at coordinate 11,888 of PMBR01000070.1, forward strand.
AGCCTCGGCGATTGCCGTCTCCAGCAACCCCTCGCGCAGCCCGATGCGGAGCTCCCCGGTGAGGATCTTGACCACGTACTTGGCGGTGAGGCAATCGCACCGCCGGAGCAGCGCCCCGAAGGCCGCGCCCTTGGCCGCAGCTCCGGAAGCGGCCTCGATCGCCGCGTAGGCCTCGGCCACTTCGACGATCCCCGGGGAGTAGCTCGGGTCCGGCTCCTCCTCTCGATACGACAGGACATCGGCGACGGCTTTGCCCAGATCCGAGGAGCGATCGTATGCCTCGCCCAGCGCCCCGGCAGTGGTGCCGGCGAGCCTCGTCACGGCCGCCGAGATGGCAGCCCAGCCAAGCCCGATCGCCCGCTGGTCGGACTCGGGAAATGGTCGTCCCGACAGAAAGACGGCCGCGGGCCTCAGCTCGTCATTCGTGAGCTGGGCCAGGTACCGGGCCAGCAACGCTGTCTTCTCGGAGGTGCGGGTAGTTCCGCCGACGCGCTCGGCCAACTCGCTCCAGCCACGCATGACGGCGATGGTATACCTTCGTTTTGTGAAGCCCACTCGACGCGATCCCCGCGACTCACTGTGGCGAACGGGCGGCCTGGTGCACGGCTACGTCGCCTCCAGCGGCACCCACCGATGACGCTCGTGCCCGGCCGCCAGGCCTGGCGGCCGGAGTCGATCGTGGGCGACCGCGTCGTCCTGCGCCGCCATCGGAGCGAAAACCTCACGGCGTTCACACGCTGGTATTCGGACCCAGAGGTCGCGCGGCTGACCCGCTATCAGGTGGGGCCGTTGTCCGCGGAGGAAATCCAGCGCTTCTTCCACGGCCGCATCATGGGCGCCGACTTCATGGCAATGGCGATCCACGTACGCGATACCGATCGGCTGGTAGGGACGTGCGCCTTCAGCCAGCTCGACGGGGACAACGGCTCAACGCTGTTCCACATAACAATCGGCGAACGCGACGCCTGGGGGCAAGGTTACGGCTCCGAGGCGACCGGACTGATGGTCGCCCACGCCTTCACCCGGCTGGCACTTCATCGAGTGGCGCTCACGGTGTTCGAGTTCAACCCCCGGGCGATCCGCGCCTACGAGAAATGCGGCTTCACGGTCGAAGGCCGGGCGCGCGACGCCATCTTCCGCGACGGCCGCTTCTGGGATGAACTCCACATGAGCATCATCGCCGAGGATTGGGAAGCCAGACAGAAGCAGGGTTGAAGGGGAGCTGGCTTGCCGCGACCTGGGCGGGCTCCGAAACGCAACTGGACTGGACGCGGCCGGCCGAAACGCTAGGAGGCGACGGCGACCGCTTGCTTGGCCACGTAGGCGTCGATGATGCTCTGGAGCGTCGCGGCGTTGAGCTTCTCGAGAATCGCGCTCTCGGCGGCGTAGAAGACATCATGGACGCCGCATTCGCCGTCGACGGCGCAGGCCGTTCCACGCATGACGCAGATCTGGCGATGAGGATCGCCCTCGACGGCTTCGATGACCGTGAGCAGTGTCACCGATCCCGGCGCCTTTGCCAGCTTGTAGCCGCCCGATCGGCCGGGATGGGCATCGACGAGGCCGGCCCGTGTGAGGTCGCCCATGATCTGGGGCAGGAACCGCGGCGGGATTTGCATCTCCTCCGCGATCTTGCGGCTGCTCAGGAGACCTTCCTTGGCCATCGTCAAAGCGAGCATGGCGCGGATGGCGTAGTCGCTGCGTTTTGTCAGATCGAGTCGCATGATTCAAGAGTATCGCGCCCGCCGATTGGGGCAGACCCTGCCGTTGGTCCCGCCGACGAGTGACACCCGGCAGAAAGTGCACCGAACTAAGTGATTATTCGTGATGGTCGCCGGCCCCGGAACGGCCCGACGGCCCGAAACGACGCCCTGCCGGTCTGGCCGCTTCTCGTCGGCTGGCGTCGTACGTGAGAAGCGGCCGCTCCCGCGACCGCTTCTAGTCCTGCCGTAGTGGTCGATTCGTTCGGCCGCGGGAGGTCAGCCGATAAGGTAGCTGACGGTGACCTGGATGGTGACGTCGGTGGTACCGGTCTGGATCGGCGTCGAAACCGAGTCCTTGGCTACGCCTGCGGTGGGCGCGTAGTAAGTGATCGGCGAGCTGACGCTCACCTCACTGATCGTGGCCACGCCCTTGACCGTCACGCCGGCGGCCTGCGCAAGTGCGTCGGCCTTTGTGCGGGCGTCGGCCATCGCCATCTGTCGAGCCTGGGCCTCGATCGGCTTGGGGTTGTCGAGACGGAACGAGATTCCCTGGACGGTGGTCGCGCCGGCCGCGACCGAGTCGTCGAGGACGCTGGCGACCCCGGTCAGGTCTCGGACGGTAACCTTGATCGTGTTGCTGTACTGGTAGCCGGTGAGCCGCGGGGCCGAGCTGGCGGCGCTGTAGTCGTAGACCGGGCTCAGGCTCACGTTGGTGGTCACGATGTCCTTGTCGGCCACGCCGTCCTTCTTCACGGCAGCCAGGATGGCCGTCATGGATGTTGCGGCGGCAGCGCGAGCATCCTTCGCGGTCGGCAGGGTGACCGACACGCCGAGGATCACGTCGGCCACGTCCGGGGCCACGCTTACGTCGCCCATGCCCGAAACGGTGACGGTATGCTCAGGGGTGGTGCCCGTCGTGTCCGCGCCCTGAGCGTGGTTGTTGGCGATGATCGGCCCGGCGATGATTCCGACCAGCAGGCTGAACGCGGCGGTCACCGCCACGATGCGGCCGATCGTGAAAGGGCCGGGCCGGCTCGAGGAATTGGCTGCGGGCTCGCTCCGCTCGAGCTTGGTGTTGGTCGTCTTGTCGTTCATCGTCTTCTCCTGGAGTGCGTTTCGGCCGGTATTCGGTTGCCTTGTGGACACCGCTGGGACGCTCGAAACGCGCCGCCGGTTCCCTGACTGCGGCGACGTGGCGGCGAACGACATCTTTGCGGCGGCTGCGGGCCTCCAGGCGCCTCGCCCTTCAGTACCATTCGTCCCATGAGTTCGACTGAAAACAACCCCTGGCAGCGCGTCTCGCGGCACGTCGCTTACGAAAACCCCTGGATCGAAATCCTCCACGACGATGTAGTTCGGCCGGATGGCAAGCCCGGCATCTACGGCGTCGTCCACTTCCGGCACCTTGCCATCGGCGTCGTGCCGCTCGACACCGAAACCGACCGGGTCCTGCTGGTGGGGCAGTTCCGCTACACCATGAACCGCTATTCGTGGGAGATCCCCGAGGGCGGAGGCGATTTCGACGAGTTCCCCGAGGCGGCGGCCCGGCGCGAGCTGGCAGAAGAGACCGGCTACGTCGGCGGGGAGTGGCGCGAGATCTGCCGCGCCGAACTGTCCAACTCAGTCACCGACGAGGTCACGATTCTGTTCGTCGCCACAGGCCTGGAATCGGGGCCGGCCTCGCCCGAGGGCACGGAGCAGCTCCAACTCCGCTGGGTCCCGTTCGACGAGGCGATGGCGATGATCGCCGCCGGCGAGATCCCCGACGCTATGACGATCCTCGCCCTGCAGGCGCTGGCCCTTGAGCGGGCGGCCGAGCGGCGCTGAGCTTGGCCGAGCGGCGCTGCGCTTGGCCGAGCGGCGCTGAGCTTGGCCGAGCGGCGCTGAGCTTGGCCGAGCGGCGGCGCGCAGACCGTCGACGGAGCGCCGGGGGCGGCGGCGGCGAAGTCCCTGTCGTGCCATAGACCCGCCAGGCGACATTCGAGGCCAATCCCGCGGCCTCGATGTATCATCCGCTATCATTCAGAGTGCATAGGGTTTATGCGTTAGAGCCGCCCGGGCCGACTCCCCGGCAGTGGCGGCGAGAAACCGGAGGCGCGTCATGGTCGAGCCCACAGCCGCAGGTCGCGACCTCGCCGCGAGCCCCGACGCCGCCGGGGCCGCCCCCCTCCGCGACACCACGCGGCATGACGCCGGAGGCGGTCTTGCCGCGCGCGATGAAACCCCGTTCGTCAACCTGCGCGATCCCGCCCGCGCCCTCGGCACCGACGGCAAGCCTGCCGTCAGCCGCCGCGCGGCGATCTGGGCGGACGTGCCCGACGAGCGCTGGAACGACTGGCGCTGGCAGCTCAGCAACCGCGTCAACACGCTCGAAGAAGTCGCGCGCGTACTGAACCTGACTGACGACGAGCGCGCCGGCCTGTCCTCGCCGGACAAGTTCCGGGTCGACATCACNNCTGGCCGAGGATCGCCACTCCCCGGTTCCAGGGCTCGTCCACCGCTACCCAGACAGGGTTCTGATGCTGGTCACGACCCAGTGCGCGAGCTACTGCCGCTATTGCACGCGGTCGCGCATCGTCGGTGACGCCACTCAGAACTTCAACCGCCACGACATCGAGGCTCAGCTCGACTACTTGCGCCGGACGCCGCAAGTCCGCGACGTGCTCCTCTCGGGCGGCGACGCCCTGACGCTCGCTCCCAAGGTCCTCGAATCGATCATTCGCAGCCTCCGCGAGATCCCGCACATCGAGATCGTCCGGATCGGCTCGCGCGTGCCGGTCTTCCTGCCGCAACGCATCGACGACGACCTGTGCGAGATGCTGGCGAAGTACCACCCGCTGTGGATGAATCTCCACTTCAACCACCCGAACGAGCTCACGCCCGAGGTCGCTCGCGCGGTCGACAAGCTCACTCGCGCCGGCATTCCGATCGGCAACCAGTCGGTCCTGCTCGCCGGTGTCAACGACTGCCTCCACATCCAGCGGGCTCTCGTCCACAAGCTCGTGGAGAACCGGATTCGCCCGTACTACCTGTACCAGTGCGACCTGGTGGAAGGCTCCGGTCACTTCCGGACGCCGGTCGGCAAGGGNNGGCCTGCGCGGCCACACCTCCGGCTATGCGGTCCCGACGTACATGATCGACGCACCCGGTGGCGGCGGGAAGATCCCGGTTATGCCCAACTACCTGATCAGCTACTCGGACCACAAGGTCGTGCTNNACCTACGAGGAGCCGGAGCACTACCAACCGCACGACAAGGCGAACTGCAAGTACTGCCAAAGCCCGCGCTCCGAGGCGGGTCAGGGCGGTATCGCAGGCCTGCTCCAGGGCGATCGGCTGTGGATCGAGCCGGCCGGCTTCGAGCAGACGCACCGCCGCGGCAACGAAGCCGCTCACCGGCTGCAGGATCCGAGCAAATGGGTGCCCTACGGGGTCGGACCGATCGAAGGAAAGGCCGGCCGGCCTTTGCCCGGGCTCGAGCCGGGCTCAAACGGCCAGACGCCGGGGGACGCGGTGGCCGGCGGCCCGTCGGGCTCCGCAGTGCCCGAGACGGCTGGCGCCGCCTCCGAGCCCCTGGGGCCGCGCGAGCCCAAGTTCGAATACACCCCCGGCGAGGAGCCACGTCCCCGAGAGGGCGAACCCACGGGCTGGTCGCACGGGGAGTTGCTCTAGTCAGAGCCTCACGCCGTAGCGCGCCCGGCCCCACGCCGTAGCGCCCCCGGCCCCACGCCGTAGCGCGGCTGAGGCCGAACCGATCGACCGCAAGGCGCATTCGCCATCGTGCGTCGGACGGATGCACGGCCCGCCGTCGAGGCGTACCTTGCGACCATGCACCGAGCGATCGCAACTCCGATGAGCCAGTTCCGGCGGCTCCGCTGGAACCAGGATTACGTCGACGGGGCCATGGCTGTGGCCCTGGTATGCCTGGTTCTCGGCGCCGCGTTCCAAGCCCACCGGCTCGATTTCGTCAGCGCAACGCTCCTGACGTTGCAGACGCTCCCAATCGCGTGGCGCCGCCGCAGCCCAATGAGGATCCTGCTCATCACCGGCGTCTCGATCACCCTCTACAGCTCGCTGGGCTATCCAGAGTCGAGCGCCAGTCTCGGCGTCTTCGCAGCCTTCTACACGGTCGCGGCCTACGAGCCACGCCGCAGAGCCGCATGGGCCGCGGCCATCACGGCAGCCGGAATCTTCATCAGCTTCCTGGGTTACGCCGCCGTTCGATCGATCGGAGACGCGATTTCGGCGTTGAGCAGCACCTATCTGTTCTTCGGCCTGGCGTGGGTCATCGGCGACAACATCCGCGTCCGGCGCGCCTACACGGCCCAGCTGGAAGAGCGGGCAGTCGAGTTGGAGCGCGATCGCGAAGAGAAGGCGATCCAGGCAGTCGCTCAGGAACGCGCCCGCATCGCCCGCGAACTGCACGACGTCGTCGCCCACCACGTGAGCGTGATGGTGGTCCAGGCCGCCGGCGCCCGACGCGTCATGGAGAAGGACCCGACACTGGCTCGGGATGCACTCGCCGCGGTCGAAGAGGCGGGCCGAACCGCGCTCGCGGAGATGCGGCATATGCTCGAAGTCCTGCGCGCCGAGGAGGCCGGCGTCGGACCGCAACCGGGACTGGCCGATCTCGATCGACTGGTCGGCCAGGTGAGAGAGGCCGGGCTACCGGTCGAGATCACGATAGAGGGAACCGACCGAACGCTGCCGGCGGGCATGGACCTGGCGGCATACCGGATCGTTCAGGAAGCTCTCACGAACACCGTCAAACACGCCGGCAAGGCCGCGGCCAGCGTGTCGGTGCGATACCAGCGCGACGCCCTCGATATCGAAATCATCGACGACGGGCGAGGAGCCGCGGCGCCTCTGCTGGCGGGAACGGTCGAGGGCGGCCACGGCCTGATCGGCATGAGCGAGCGCGTCGCCCTGTACGGCGGGGTACTGGAAACCGGGCCGGTCTTCCCCGGCGGCTACCGCGTCCACGCCAGCTTCCCGCTGGAGCCGGGACCCCGCGGCAGCCTTGCCACATGCTGCGACGAGGACTCCGCCCTGTCCGAAGTTGCCGCCGCCGCCGAGCGGGCCCGCCGGGCAGCACAGGGACCGTCGAAGCGCACCACGGAGCCTGAGCCGCTGGTGAAGCCCCGCGTGGTGCCGCCACTCATCGGACGAGTGATCCCGCCCCATCGGAGGCCGCGACCGTCTCAGCGCCAGACGGAGCTCGGCGGCGAAACGAACCCAACGAAGACGAGGAGAAGCGAGCCGTGACGATCCGGGTTCTGCTGGTTGACGATCAGCCGCTGCTGCGGACCGGGTTCCGGATGATCCTGTCGGCCGAGCCGGATCTCACGATCGTAGGCGAGGCCGCCGACGGCGCGAGCGGCGTCGAGGCAACGCGAAGGCTCCAGCCGGACGTCGTGCTCATGGACATCCGAATGCCCGGCATGGACGGGATCGCGGCCACTCGCGCCCTTGCCGGGCCCGGGGTCGAGAATCCGGCCAAGGTGCTGATCCTCACGACCTTCGGCCTCGATGAGTACGTCGTCGAGGCACTCCGGGCGGGCGCCAGCGGCTTCCTGCTCAAGGACGCGCCCCCCGAGGACCTGGTCGACGCGATCCGGATCGTGGCGGCAGGCGAAGCCCTGCTGGCACCGTCGGTCACGCGCCGCCTGCTGGATCGCGTCGCCAGCCGACTGCCGCCGGCGACGGAGAATGCCATTCCGGCCCTGTCCGAGTTGACCGATCGCGAGATGGAAGTGCTCAAGCTCATCGCTCGGGGTCTCTCCAACGCGGAGATAGCGGAAAAGCTGGTGGTCTCCGAGACGACGGTCAAGACCCACGTCTCTCGGGTCCTGGCCAAGCTCGAAATCCGCGACCGAGTCCAGGCCGTGATCCTCGCCTACGAGACCGGCCTGGTGTAGCTCCTGCGCCGGAGGGGCCGGCGCGCCCGAGCGATACCCGAGGCCAGGCACGGCGGCCGTGCCGACAGCCCCGCCGCGCCTCCAGCCGCGGCCGGCACCGTGCGCGTCACAGCCGGCTCCTCATCCCCCGGTACCTCTCGGTCATCCGCAGGGATGACGCAGGTTTCACCCGCTGGACGACCGCCCTTTAGACATGTCGGACGACGGCGCGGGGCCGTGCTGCCCCTAGCTTTCAGTACACCGAGATGGCGCAAGCGCAGCGCCATCGCAAACAAGAGAAACCAAACACTCACGGACACCAATAACCGGAGGAGAACCCAATGCGACTACTCAGAGACCTCGGCCGGCGCAAGCTCCGCAGCGGCCTGACCATCACCGGCATCACGATCGGGATCATGGCCCTGGTCGTCTTCGGGTCTATGGCCAACAAGATCGACGCCCTGGTCAAGGGCGGCAGCGACTACTACAAGGACAAGGTCACCGTCAGCGCCAAGGGCGGATATATGGGCGTCGGTGGAGTCCTCTCGACCAGGATGGTCGACCAGATCTCGGCTCTCGACGGCGTCGACGTCGTCACCGCCGACGTGGCGATGCTGCTCAGCGACGAACAGAGCGGCGTCTCGATGGGAACTCCGCCCATGATCAGCGGCAGCATCGCCGGCGCCGACAAGGGCCGCGAGAAGTTCCAGATGTTCTACGCCACCGGTCGCGCACTGACGACCCAGGACGAGGGCAGCGACGTCGTCGTTCTCGGCTCTGACCTCGCCCGCCAGGACAAGGCGAGCGTGGGCGGCACGGTCACTCTACGCGGTGTCCAGTTCAAGGTCGTCGGGATTCTCGAACCAACGCTGACCGCTCCGGACAACGAGGCAATGGTCCCGATGACCGCCGCGCAGCAACTCTTCGTCAAGACGCTGCCAACGCTGATCGCGGACAAGCTCAGCGCCAACGAGATCGCCACCGGCCTCGTGGTCTATCCCAAGGCCGGCGTCGACCCCCAGAAGATCGCCGACGAGATCAACGCCGCGATCTCCGGAGTCACTCCGATGACCGGCAAGGACTTCGACAAGCAGATCGGGGCCGCGACCTCGATGCTCAACGCGATCCTGATCGGGATCGGCCTCATCAGTCTGCTGGTCGGCGGTCTCTCCGTCATCAACACCACGGCCATGTCGGTTGCGGAGCGCACCCGTGAGATAGGCATCAAGCGAGCCATCGGCTCGTCCCGCTGGCGCATCCGGCGCGAGATCGTCGTCGAGTCGGCCCTCATCGGCCTGATCGGCGGGCTGCTCGGCCTGGGACTCGGCTACCTCATCACTACGCTCGGCAACGACGCGGGCCGTGAGTCCGCGACGATCCTCTTCGACCTGACATTCGGCACGGCCTTCTCTTCGGTCGCATTCGCAACGATCCTCGGCGCTCTGGCCGGGTTCATCCCAGCCTGGGGCGCCTCCCGCATGGACCCCGTGACCGCTCTCCGATACGAGTAATCGCAGCCCTCACGTTCCAACCCAACCATATCGAGGGCCGCCTTCCGCGGCCCGCCAAGGAGACAGAACGATGGCAATCCTCGAAGGTCGAAACCTCCGCAAGACCTACCGGCTGAGCCGCCGCAACACCGTCGAAGCCCTCAAGGGCGTCGAGATCTCGATCGAGGCGGGCGAGATGGTAGCGATCATGGGCCCGTCCGGATCCGGCAAGAGCACTCTCATGCACATCCTGGGCCTGCTCCACGCTCCCGACCCGAACCACGGCCCCGCTCCCGAGCTCTACCTCGCGGGACAGAACGTGGCCTCGCTTTCCGACAATGCTCGAACCAAGATCCGGGCCCGCCGAATGGGCTTCGTCTTCCAGGACTTCAACCTGATCCCGACCCTCACCGCCCTCGAGAACGTCCTCCTCGCCTGCGACTACGCCGGCATCCGAGGCAAGCAGGCCAAGCAGGCGGGCCTCGAAGCTCTCGCCCTGGTCGGTCTGGCTGAGAGGGCCGATCACAAGCCCAGCGAGCTCTCCGGCGGCGAGCAGCAGCGCGTCGCCATCGCCCGGGCCCTCGTGAACAAGCCCGAGATCATCCTCGCCGACGAGCCGACGGGCAACCTCGACTCCGACCGCAGCGCCGAGGTTCTCGCCCTGTTTCGCGAGTTCAATCGCGAACACGGCCAGACGATCGTGCTCGTCACCCACGACGCCGAAGTCGGCGAGGCCTGCGACCGGGTCATCCGAATGCGCGACGGGCGCATCCGCGACAACGGCCAGCGAGTCGCGACGCCGGCTGCTGCCGTGACGGCTCTTCCGGCCGTCGCCGTGCCGGCCTGACCACAAAGAACGAAGGCGCCGTCCTCACGTCGGCGCCTGAGGAGGAGGCAAACGCAATGGAAAGGGAAATCGCAGACGGGGCGGGCGGTGTCGCTCCTCCTCGCAGCGCCGCCCTACTCCAGATTGATGGTGCGCCGGTTCGTTTCGTGGCGTAATCTTTCGACACAGTCCGGCAACGGCAACAAGATCGAATTCCTCGGCGGCCCTGCGGCCCCCTCCCGCGGGGCCGCCTCTTTTTCTCTCGTCGTTCCTGCGCCCGATTGCGGTGCCCACTTATCATGCGCAGGACGGCGTGGTCAGCCAGTCGGCCCCGGGCTCGGGGCCTACGGCGAAACCGGCCAGGAAGCTCGATGCTTCCCGCCGACATCGGTCTCATGGGGCGCCCTGCTTCCCCCTCGGCTGGGCGCCCCACCTATCCTGAGAACCGTCCCCGGAGACGTGCATGGCTCGACTCGCCTCATCGAACGTCTGGCTTGACGGCCGGCTGGTCCCGTCGGACGCAGCCCACATTTCCGTGTACGACCGCGGCTTCCAGCTCGGAGACGGCGTCTTCGAGGCGATGCGAGCCCGACGTGGCGTGGCGATAGAACTGGCCGGGCATCTGGCCCGGTTGCACGACAGCATGGCCGCGCTGGCCTTCGAACTGCCGTTCGATGACGCTGTCGTTGCCGCCGGTATCGCGGAGTTGCTGGCGGCCGAAGGCTGGGACGGCGCAGGGTCGCCCGATGGCGCCGAGCCTCCGGGCGACGCGGTCGTTCGGATCACCGTCAGTCGAGGCTTCGATCCCACCCGCGGCGTCCCGCCAACGGACGGCCTTCGAGCGACCTTGGCCATCCAGGTCTGGCCATACGTTCCACCCGCGGCGCGGGCTCTTGAGCAGGGCGAGCGGTTCATAACCAGCCGCGTCCATCGCGATGCCGATTCGCCGATCTCAGGCATCAAGACGACATCTCGTGCGGAACTGGTCTACGCCCGCATCGAGGCCGAGCGAGCCGGTGCCGACGACGCGATCTTTCTCACGACGGACGGTCGAGTCACCGAGGCCACGACCTCCAACATCCTCCTGATCAAGGGCGACAGCTGCGCCACGCCCCGTCTCGGCACGGGGCTCCTGGCGGGAACCACGCGAGCATGGCTGGTGGAGCACGGCGACGCCGCGGGCCTGGTTATGGTCCAGAGCGACCTGACGCTCGAGGACGTGTTCGCGTCCGACGAGATGGCCATCTGCGCCAGTATCGGTGGCGTCATACCGGTCAGCTCGGTCGACGGCCGGCCGATCGGCAACGGCAGGCCCGGTCCGCGGACGATCGCCATGCGGGAGGCCCGCGAGCGCTGGATCGACGAGGTCTCGCTCGAAGCTGCTCGGGCGCGCCGCTGAAGGGTCGGCCCGCCGAGGTTTCGGCACATTCCGCCGACACGGCGGAACCGGGCTTGACGGTCCGTCCCAGACTACCTAGAGTCTCTAGGTACGGGCGGGCTTGAGAGCAGGGCGGGAACCATGGATCGCCGGCAGTCGCCAGACGAGCTTCGTCAGCTCGTGCTTGGCGTCCTGGCTCGCCGGGAGGCTTACGGCGTCGAGATCGCGGCTGCGATCGAAGCCCAGTTGCACGCGTCCGATGGGCCCAAGCTCGCAGAAGGGTCCGTCTACCCCGTACTTCGGCGGCTCGAGCGCGACGGGCTGCTGAACGCGCGCTGGGTCGAGATCGGCGAGGGGGCCCCGCGCCGGCGCTACTACGTCCTGACACCCGCCGGCGAGCGGCAGGCGGCGAGGGCCGAGGACCGCGCACCCAGGACCGCGCCGTCGATCGCACGTTGCAGCTGCGCGCGGCCATGAGCGAGCCGCAGACCGCCGGACCGCAGCTCTCGAGGGGCGAGTTCGGACTGCTCATCCTGGGGCTGCTCGGGCGGCGTGAGATGTACGGGTACGAGATCGTGGCCGAGCTGCGCCGGTCGTCCGAGGGGGCGATCGATCTGCCGGAGGGGACGGTCTATCCGGCCCTTCGGCGACTCGAGCGAGACGGGCTCATCGGCGGCCACTGGGTGGAGGTTGCGGGCGGCGCCCCGAGACGGCGCTACTACCGCCTGACCACGCAGGGCGAGAAGGCCCTGGCGCTGGGCCGGGAGGACTGGCTGCGCTTCAAGTCCGCCGCCGATGCGGTGCTGGGCTCATGAGCGAGATCTCGCTCCCGACCCCCGAACCGCGCCTGCGCGCCTACATCGAGTCGATACTCGTCGGCTCCAGTGTGCCGGCCGCCGAACGGGAGGACATAGCCGAGGAGCTGTACGGCCACCTGTGGCAGCGTTGGAAGGACGCGCTGGCCGCCGGAGCGAACGCCGCCGAGGCGGCCGAGACGGCCATTCGATCGTTCGGCGAGGCGGACCAGCTCGGGCGCGAGATGACCGGGGCCTACCACTCGCGTCTCTACGCCACGACGATCGGAGTCCTGCTGCCGGCCGTGACTTCCCCACCGGGCAAGCTGTGGGGTTTCCGGCGGCTTCGGCTGCTGCTGGTGCTCGGAGCCATCGTCGAGCTGGTTCTGGTGTGGATCGACCTTATCCAATTGACGCCGGGTCGGGCGGCCGTGTCCGCCTGCGGCGCCCTCTTCGCGCTGGCGTTGGACGTGCTGGCATACCGGGCGTTCGGGCGGGGGCAACGGTGGGCGCTGCGGTATTGCCAATTCGTGCTGGCCATGGTTCTGACCCAGGGCGCCGAGTCCGTCTTCGCGGCGCCTTCGGGGACCTACACCGTCCCGATGCTCGGCCTCATCGGAGTGTGGATGCTTCGGCCTGCCATCAGCGGGCAGATGGCGGATTGGTTCTCGTCCTCGCGGACTATCGGACGAACTCTCGCCTTCGCCCTGGTAGTCGCGGTTGGGGCGGGATACCTCGCCCCGTACGCCGCCGGCGCCACGCCCGATCCGACGCAGGTGTCGGCCTCCGACCTGAATCTCCAGGTATCGGCCGTCTGCACGCGCGACGCGACCGACGGGGTCACGGCCATCGATGTCAACACTCGGCTGCGATGGAGTCGGCTGGACCTGTTCCCGTTCGGGCTCGGTCAGGGCAACGTCTTCAACAGCTGGCAGGACGGCTTCGAGACCGGAGTCTCGCCGTCCGGGGGACAGAATTCGGTCGACTGGCGCACAGGGTGGATCCCGATCCCGTCACAGTTCCCGATGTACCTCATCTCCGGCGATCCGCAGTTCACCAGCCCGGATGGCTCCCTCGACGGCCTGTTGTTCGTCGCGCCACCGCAAGGCCTGGTCGGCCTGGACCCATATGTACCGGCGTCCGACGGGATCGAGTTTGCGCCGGGCGGTCTTCACGCCGGCTGGACGTACGACATCACACAGCACTACGAGTGGCAGTCCGTCACGGGCCTCGGCACGGGGCCGGTCGCATCCGATCCCCTGGTCACGATCCGATATGCGCATCTCGACAGGTTCGTGGTGCAGGCGCTGGCGAGTTGCGATCGACCCGGATCAGGAGTCCAGATGCAACTGCCCTACCCCTGGGCCTCTCAGTGAGCAGTTTCGATTCCCGCTCGCGCGGCCAGGTGGCTGGCGAGTTTTGGGGTCCGCCGTCGCCGGACGCAGCCCGCCCGCTCCCCGAGTCCGTGGCAGCTCACCGCCACAGCACGTTGCGATTCTGGCTGGCCGTGGCCGGCGCGGTGGAGGCCGGCCACTTGATCGCGATCGCCGGGGCGTGGACGCCCGGCCGGGCTGCCCTCGCCGACGTGGCCCTCGGGTTGGGCGCAAGCGCTGCGCTCGCCGCCGTCATCCTGATGGGCACGACGCGACCGATCGGTCGGTGGCTCGGCGTGGGGATGAGCCTCGTTCTCGTGGCGAGCTTCCTGATGCCGATGGCCGCCGAATCGATGGCCGATCCGACCCAAGCCCGTATTCCCGATCTGGCGCTTTCGGTCACGTGCACCGTCTCGCCGGACACACAGAGCACCACGGCCAACGTCGATTTCAGCTGGCAAAGGCGCGATCTGTGGCCCGCGGGCGTGGCCGGAAGCAGCGGTAGCGACTCGATGACCATCTACGCTGAACTCCCGGAATGGATCTCCGCGGAACTCGACATGGTGACGCCGGACGGCTACCCGCCGCCGCTGATCAACGCCACTTTCATGGACCCGGGGCCCTGGTCCGCTTCGATGGCCCCCGACTCCCAGACCCTGGACGGGCGACCGACCGGGGAGTTTCTCACGACATCGGCCGGGGCGGCGTCTGTCGTCCTTGTCGGGCCGCAGATTGGGGGCGGGTCCCAGTATGCCGCGGTCGGCATCAGGAACTCGACGCTGCAGGTTGGCGGCCAGTACGAGCTGACCTGGACGTTCGCTCGCAACTCGGACTACGCACCGGAGACGTCGAGCGCCGCGATGCTGCCGGTCTTCGTCGTCGAATACCAGCACTTGACTCGCTTCACGGTCCAGGCCATCAGTTCCTGCGCCGATCGGAGCCGCAAGTGGCCAAACCGCTCCGCGGCCTGGCAACAGTACTGATCATCGGCGGCGCGGGGCGTGGCGGGCCGCCGAACGGGGGCCGGTCCGGCTGCGCCGTGGATCGGTCCAGGCTAGACTTCGAGCCGTGACAGAGAGCAACGCGGCCCCTTCGCCAAAGCGCGTTTCGAGGCCGGCCTTGGCCGCGAAGGTTGCGCCATCCGCTGCGGCCGCGAGTTCGGCCGGCGCGAAGTCTTCGGCCCCGACGAAGACGGCCTCGGCCGCGAAGCCGTCGGCTCCTGCCGCGAGTTCGGCCCCGACGAAGACCGCCCGCCCGAAGCCGGCGGCTCTTGCCGTGAGCTCGGCGCCGACGAAGCCCGCCCGCGCGAAGCCGTCGGCTCCTGCCGCGAGTTCGGCGCCGTTGAAGCCCGCCCGCCCGAAGCCAGCCCGAACCGCCAGACCCGGCAAGAAGTTGGCCGCCGTCGCCCCCGAGCCGGCACACCGTCACCCGAACCTCGGCAAGCCTCCGATCGACATGACCGCCGGTTTCCCGGCCGCGGCCGCCATCCTCCGGCGCGACAAAGCGGCCATTGCCGCGGACGCGATCGAGGCCGTCCTCGCCACCGACCCCGAGTTCCGGACCCGCTTCAGTCAGGCCGGCCTGCGCCGGCTCCTCCTCGACGCCGAAGCACTGATCGACCGGCTGGCCGCCAGCGTCGCCAGCAACGACCCGCGCTCGATGGCCGAATTCGCCGAGTGGATCGGCCCCATCTTCCGCCGCCGGGAAGTGTCGCTCTGGGACGTCGCCGCCGTGTGCGACGGCATCCGTGGGGCCGCGGCGTCCAGGCTCGCGGACGACGAAGCAAACGCGATGGCCGGCGCGATCGACGGTGCCGCCACAGTCCTTCGAAAGAACGGGCGGCTGGGCGGCGATGGCCACAAGCGCAACGCTCTGCTCAAATGGCTATATCGCGGCGTATGAAAACCATTCATCCGGGCGCGGCGTGCGCCACCACCCGGCAAACAGGCGACGACGGGAGGCGGCCGTGACGATCAAATGGGTGAAGGTCGATCCGCTCGTTATGCGCGGCGAACCTTTCTGCTACGGCACCCGTCTGACCGTCCGTCAGCTGCTGGAATTGCGCCGTGGCGGCTACGACCCGGCCCGCCTTCTGCGCGAGCATCCCGAGTTGCGCATCGTCGGGATCGCCCGCGCCTATCAATACGCGGCCGAGCACCTCGACCGATACGGCGAGTTCTTCGAGAGCGACGGTTCCCTGATCGGCCCGGGTCTGACGCCCGAAGAAGCGGCCATTCTGCCCGAAGACTTGCGCCTCCCCGGCATTGTGGTTGCCGGCAGGCCCAGGGCGGCGGCGCGAGGCTCGAAGGCTTCGGCCTGAGGGCAGCCCGGACGCCGCGGGAAACCGGCCGCCGCGCCTCGGCCACTCGCCACTGACACGGAGCCCTTCGAGCCGGCCGCCAAGGCGCTGCGCCTCGGATTCTCCAGACGGGGCCGTCTGCCGCCGCCAGATTCGACTATCCCGAGGAAACTGCTAGGATATCGGACGCTATGAGCAACCCGATGCAGGCCGTCCAGACCACCGCCAACGACCCCACCGCGGCCGCGACCAACGCTGGCCCGGCCGCCGCGACACCGGCGGCCACCGCGCCAGCCGCGACACCGGCCGCCAACCCAGAACCCGAGCCCGTCTTCGACATGACCCGCCGGGCGACCGAGCTGGCCATCCTCGACGCGCTGCGCGCCGTCGTCGACCCCGAGCTCGGGATGGACGTTGTGGAACTGGCGCTGATCAGGCAAATCATCATTGGCAACGAGTCGTCCGAGATCAAGATGGTCCTGACGACCCCGTTCTGCCCGTACGCCGGTTCGATGGTCCAGCAGATCAAAGACCAGGCCGAGTCGGTGCTCGAGCATCCGGTCAAGGTCACGCTGCTGGCCGAGCGCTGGGATCCGCGCGAAGCCGGCCTGACGTGGTGAGCCTCTAGCAGTTCGAGGGGGCTATGAGCGAGAGACGCGGACGCAAGTCGGCCGTGGCCACCGGGCGCGGCGACGACGGGACAACGGGGCTTCTCTTCGGCGGCGAGCGCATATCCAAGGACGACCCTCGGACGGAGGCATTCGGCGCCATCGATGAGGCGATAGCGGCGTTGGGGATGGCTCGCGCGGAACTTGGTCTCAAAGCCCAGTACGGAACGCTGCCTCGCGTGATCGATCGGCTGCCGGACGTCATCCTTCGCATTCAGCGAGAACTCTTCGTGGCCGGCGCGGAACTGGCCACGGCCCCGGGCGCGGCGGACCGCCAGCGGCCCGGCGAGACGCGAGTGACCACACAAATGGTCGCCGGCATCGACGAGCTGCTCGACGAAATGGAGGAGCACGTCACGCTCCCCAAGGAGTTCGTCGTCCCGGGCGAGACACGCCTGTCCGCGACCCTGGAAGTGGCGAGGACGGTCGTTCGGCGGGCGGAGCGGCGAGCCGTCGCGGTGCGCAAGGCGGAGCCACGCCCCGACGACCAGCTCGTGCCCTATCTGAACCGCCTCGCGGACCTGCTCTGGATCCTCGCTCGGGCGGCCGAACAGGGCGAGTCGCACACTTCCACGCCTTCAAGAGTGCCCGAGGGACAGTGACACGCCCACGGACGGTGCTGACAAGAGCCCCCGGCGGAACGAAACCCGTCCCGAGCCGGAAGACGAGCACAGGCGCTGCCCCAAAGTAGCGTCCAGGGCGTAGGATCGAACCCGCACGCGATCGCGGTCGCATGCGCGAGGGCGATGGGCCTTTCGGCTTCCAGCCTGGATGAAACCTCAATCGGAGGAGTTCGGTGTACAACGACTATTCGCCGGAGCGCCTGGGGGTTCGCCCGACGGCCCAGCTCGCCAACAGGCTCCTGACCGACGCATTCATCTGGATGTTCCTCGCGGTCCTGCTCAGCGGCTTGGTCGCGTGGCTGGTCCAGACCAACGAGGATCTGGTCCTCAACGTCGCAAACTTGCGCATGCCGCTCTTCATCGCCCAGCTCGGCCTGGGCCTCGGAATCCAGTGGGGCATCCGTCGGATCAATGCCGGCGTGGCGCTGGCCCTCTTCTTCGTCTACGCGGCCCTCATGGGCCTGACGGTGGGCGTGTGGGTCTGGTACTACGGCACCTACAGCGGCAACCCGATGTCGGTCGTCGAGGCATTCGTCTCGGCCTCCGCCGCCTTCGGTGGAGCCGCCATCTACGGCATCGTCACTCGCCGCTCGCTTGCGAGCGCTGGCTCCATCCTTTTCATGGGCGCCTGGGGCCTCTTCGTCGCCTTCCTGATCAATGGCTTCCTCCTTCATAGCTCCACACTGGACCTCGTGCTGTCCGTGGTCGGCGTGCTGATCTTCACCGCGCTGGCTGCCTGGACGACCCAGCGGATCTCAAGGGGCGACTTCGCGGCGATGACCGGCTCGAGGGAGAAGGCGTCGGTCCTCGGCGCGATCCTTCTCTACATCGAGTTCATCAACATCTTCCTGATGCTCCTGCGGATCTTCGGCGGGGGCGGCCGCCGCTGAGCGGCAACGCCGGCCCGGACGCTCGGGCGCAATAGCAAGCCAGCTGACAGACCCCGGCCCCACGGCCGGGGTCGTCGTTTCAGGGCGCGGCCCAGACAGCGCGCGCCTCGCTGTTGCATGATGGCGGCGTGTTCGATCACCCAAGGCCACCCTTCCGCCTGGCCGTGCGAGCGGTTGCGGCCGTTCTGGCCCTCGTCACAGCCTTCGCCGCTTGCGGCAGTCCCACTCCCACTCCGTCTCTGACCTTCGGCCCGACGCCCAGCGCCGCCACCTCGCCCGCCATCACGCCGACACCTACGGCCGCGGTCACGCCGACCGCCACGGCGACAGACCCTGGCCCGACGCCACCGGCGTCACCCGCCCCCTCGCTTGCCGCCGGGCTCGACCCCAGCGTCGCCGCCAGCCTTCAGGCCATGGCCGACGCCGAGCGGGTCAAGGGCGCGTTCCCCGGCATCTCGGCCGCGGTCGTCTTTCCGGATGGGTCGGTGTGGACCGGCCAGTCCGGTAAGGCCATCCTGTCGAGCGGAACGCCGGTCACGGCCGACACCCTCTTCTCGATCGGCAGCATAACCAAGACCTTTGTGGCGGCCCTGGCGCTGCGGCTCGCCGAGCAGGGCACGATCAGCCTCAGCGATCCACTCTCTAAGTACGTACCCACGTTCCCGAACGCGAGAAACATCAACTTGAGCGAGTTGCTCGACCATCGCAGCGGCATCCACGACGTCTTCACCTCACCTGGCATGGCAAACGCGATCACCTCGGCCCCGAGCCGGATCTGGACCGTGGATCAGGTCCTGGCCAGGATCGGCAAGCCCTACTTCGCCCCGGGGCACGGCTATCAGTACTCGAACACGAACTACATCCTCCTGGGCCTCGTGATCGAGAAAGCCACGAAGAAGACCATCGCCTCGCTCGTTCGGTCGGAGTTTCTCGATCCGCTGGGGATGAAGAACACCTGGTTCCAGCCCGAAGAGAAGGTCGCGACCACCGCCTTCGCCCACGGCTACATGACTCCGGCCAGCAAACCGCGGGACGTATCGGTCGGCCAGAAGATGCTGCCCTACGTCTCGGAGGCCACGGTCGCGGGTTCGGCCGGCGGTTTCGTCTCGACCGCGGCCGATCTTGCCCGCTGGGCCTCCGCCCTGTACGGCGGCGGCGTTCTGGACCAGTCCGCGCTGGCATCGATGATCGACGTCTCTCCAACGCTACCGTACAAGCCCGCGTACCCCTACGGGTTCGGCTTCGAGCAGGCCACGATTGCCGGGCTCCGGGCCTGGGGCCATCGAGGTCATCTCGACGGCTTTTGGTCGTCGATGTGGTACTTGCCTGATTCACATATCACGATCGTCGTCCTGACCAACGACGAGTGGACGAACACCCAGGTCGTGACGGCGCAGTTCGTGCAGGCCCTGCTGCTGCCGAAGTAGCCGCCCCAGGCACGCCGCCAGGCGGCACGCGGGCGCTGCGGGCGACGCTCGGGCGCGGGCAGCATTTCGTCCGCCGCGGGCGACGCTCGGGCGCGGGCAGCATTTCGTCCGCTGCGGGCGCCACGCGGCGCTGGGCGCTCGGCGGCGCCGGGCAGCCGGCCGTCCACTCCGTGGGTAAAGAAAGAGCCCGGCGAAATCGCCGGGCTCTCGTCTTCAGTTGAGGCCTTTCGGCCGGATGCTACCCGCGACGTGCGGTGAAGCAGTCGCTGCAGTAGACCGGCTTGGCGCCGCTCGGCCGGAACGGTACCTGGGCCTCGCGGCCGCAGCTCGAGCANNTCCTGGTTGCAGTCCTGGCAAACCAGGGTCTTGTCCGATGCGTACAAAGAACGCTCCTTACTCGTGCGGCCTCAGCGACACGTCTGTCTCGCCGAGAACCGTTGAGAGGAGCGATCGTGGCAGCCGCTGGATTCGGGGCCTATTGGCCCGTCGGCGGGAGCGTACACGTATCACATGCGCTTTGTCTACTGTTTCAGTACATGACCGCCACACCGCCGCCGGCCGTCTTTGCCCGGTACATCGCCTCGTCTGCGCGCCTGACCAGCTCCACCGCATCACCGCCTCTGGAGCGCTGCCAGGCCACACCAACGCTGGCCCCCATCTGCAAACGAAAGGCCTCTCTGTCGGTCAGCGCTCCGAGGATTCGCTCGGCCACCATCTGGGCTTCGACTTCGATGACGTTGGGTAGGATCACGGCGAATTCGTCGCCGCCCATTCGGGCAATGTCGTCGGTTTCACGGACGACCTCACGGAGTCGGTCCGCGACGGCGACCAGCATCTCGTCGCCAACATCGTGGCCGAATATGTCGTTGACTTCCTTGAAGTCGTCCAGGTCGATCCAGACTACCGCCGCGCCGCGCTCGGCCACTCGAAGAGCGTGATCGAGGCGCTCGCCGAACATGATCCGATTGGCGAGGCCGGTCAGCGGGTCGTGCATGGCCCGGAATGCGAGTTCCGCCTGAAGGCGCTCCTGCTCGCGCAGCAGCTGCTGCAGCTCGGCGTTGGCCGCACCGAGCTCCATGTTGGTGGCCTCCAGCTCGGCGTTGGCCTGCTCGAAGTCCCTGGTGCGCTCGACCAGCCGGCGTTCGAGCTCTTGGGCCAGCCGGCGGAGCTCGTCCTCGCCCCGCCGTCGGGCTGAGACGTCGCGCATGATCGACTGGCGCTCACCGTCGGGCAGCCAGTTCACGCTGACCTCGATCGGGAGGCTCGATCCGTCCTTGAGACGAAGCAGGCGCTCGAACCGACCGACGGTTCCGGCGGGCACGTGCGCCAGGTGCAGGCGGCCGAGATCTCGTTCCGCGGGCAGGTACGTATCGAGCAGATCCAAGCCGAGGATCTCATCGGGGCCGTAGCCGCTCATCTCGCACGCACTCGAGTTGGCCAGCGTGATGATGCCGTTGCCGTCGACGACGAGGATGCCGTCAACGGCCTGCTCGATCAGGACCCGAAAATGGCGCTCGCTGTTCGCCAGAGCCTGGAACACGGGGTCGAGGCGGGGTAGTGGAACAGACGACGGAGAGGTCGACGATTCGGACGTTGACCTCGACTGCGCTCGCGACGGCGGCAGAGATGGACTGCCCGCTGCATGGCGCGGGGCAGAGGCAGGGAAGGCGGCTGCACCGCCGCGTGATGCCGGTGCGCCCGCACGTCGAACCATGAGTATCGAACCCATCCTTTCGCGAATCGGTCTATCTAGGGGTCGGTCTGCGCGGGTGCGACTTGACCCCGACGCGACGAGCCGGACGAGGCGATAGTCCCAGCCGTGCGTGCCAATACGGCATGCCGGGGCTGCCGGCGTCGGCAAGCTCGTCAACAGAGCTCGGGGTCAGGTCGAGGCGGCTGGAATTCCTCAGCGCCCGGAGCGCGTATCCATGGGGAAACCTGCGTCGACGAATTCGAAGGCCCTGTCGAACAGGCTGACGAAGTCCGCGGACGGATCCTCGAGGGCCGGGAGTACCGCGGCCATCAGCGCGCCCATGAAAGCCCCGACCCCGACGCGCACTCGGAAGTCGTCGACTGGGAGCCCGGTTCGAACCGCCACCTCCCCGGCCATCATGAGCGCTGTCCGTACGAGGTCGTCGATCATGGCCAGCCGCAGTTCGGGAACGCCATAGACGAGCTGGCCTCGCAGCCGGATCTCGGACAGCTCCTCGGGGCTGAGGCCGCCGAAGACTTCCTTCATCGCCGCGCGAATGGCAGGGATCGGGCCGAGCTCGGCCGGCTGCCGCCGCCAGGCCTCGATGAGGATTGGATCGAGGGCGTCGTAGATAACGACATCCTCTTTGCTCCCGAAGTACCTGAAGAACGTGCTGGGCGAGACCTCCGCCGCCTCGGCGATCTGTTCGACCGTCGTGGCGTCGTAGCCCTGCTCGCGGAAGAGGCGGAGGGCATGCTCCTGGATTGCCGCCCTCGTCTTTGCCTTCTTCCGCTCGCGTAACCCAGGTTTGTCGATGACCGACGATTCACCCATGGCTACATTGTCACCCCTGGAGTGGCCGCGGCGCCAGTCGAGCCGGCAGGTTCCGTGACGGCGTCCTCGCCCTCCTGGGCGACTGCCGCTCGCCGAGGCAGGACCGCGAGTGCCAGCACGGCTGCGGCCAGAGCAACGACGCCTGCCACCTTCGACGCGTCGTCCATGCCGGCCACGAAAGCCGTCCGAACGGAGTCGAGGAGCTGCGGCGAGCCGAGCTGGCGCGCGACCGCTATGCCACCGAAGACGCTCTTCTCGACCGCACCGGCCGCGTCGGCCGGCAGGCCGCCGAGGTGCAGCCGGCCCTGATAGGTAGAGTTGAGGACGCTGCCCAGGATGGTCGCCCCGAAAGCCGGCCCGAGCTTGATTACTGCCTGAAGGAGAGCGGCCCCGACGCCGCTTCGCTCGGCCGAGAGTTCCACGATCGCGATCGACGCGGCGGTCGCGAGCCCCATGCCGGCGCCTATTCCGACCAGGAACGTCCACGCCGACAGGTAGCCATCGCTGCTCTGCGCCGTCATGAAGCTGCCCGCGAACATCCCTACGGTTAGCACCCCGAATCCCAGGGCCACCGTGAACTTGGGTCCGATCCGGCTGGCGATCCGATCCGCCGGGATTGCGCCCAATGCCATGCCCGCTATCGCCGGCAGGAACCGCACGCCGGCGCCCTGAGCGTCGAGGCCCACGATTGCCTGAAGGTATTGGGGCAACGTGAAGAGCACCCCGAACATTCCGAAGATGCCGCCGGCGGCCAGGACGATCCCCCAGCTGAAGCTCCGCGACCGGAAGAGCGTGAGATCGATCAGCGGCTCGCCGCCAGGTCGAGCCGTGAGCCTGGCCTCCCACAGGAAGAAGGCGACCAGCCCTGCGAGTCCAATGAAGGACGGCACTACGGCGCTCGGGTCGCCCCAGCCGTTTTCGCCGGCCTGCACAAGCCCATACATCAGGGCGGCCAGGCCGGCGCTCGAGAGCGTCACGCCGAGGAAGTCGATTCTGGGTCGTCGGACGCTGCTCGACTGAGGCACGAACAGGGATGCCGCAACGAGGCCGACGAGAACGACGGGAACGTTCATCAGGAAGACCCAGCCCCACCAGAAGTGGGCCAGGACGTAGCCGCCGACGATCGGGCCCAGCGGCAGGGCGAGGAAGTTACCGGCGGCCCAGATACCCATGACCCGCGGTCGCTCTGCTTCCGAGAAGAGCACGGTCACGACGGAGAGAGACATGACGATTAGGGCCGCGCCGGCGACGCCGAGCACGGTCCGAGCGGCGATGAAGGCCGGGGCCGATGGTGCGTAGGCGCAGGCAATCGACATGACCCCAAATACGACGAGCGCCGATACGAGGACCGTCTTGCGGCCGTATCGATCGCCCATCAGTCCGGCCGGCAACATCGCTGCCGCCAGTGCCAGCGTGTACGAGGTCACGAACCATTGGAGCTCGGATTCGGACGCTTTCAGCGATGTCGCCAGGGTCGGCAGGGCCAGGTTCAGGACGGTCTGGTCCAGACCGATGGCCATAACCGACAACACCAGGGCGCCGAGCGCCCACCAGCGGCGAGCTCCAAGTTCATTCATCGCAGACACCGCCTTCCATGCTTAATTCAGATGACAGTGTCTAGCTTATGCAAGCGACTGTCAATAGACAGGCAGGGTCATACGGTGGCCTAACGCACCATTTCTGGCCAGAGCGGCGTGCAGGTCTCGGAGCACGCGTAGCCCCCTCGCGGCCTGAGCGCACAAACCGGGGGTTGTGCGGGTCACAAGGCGGATAGCGGGCAACCGCCCTCCGGCCTACTTTCCCGACGGGGCGCCCCCGGAGCTATCGTCCGAGCCGACCTGCGGGAGCGCCCGCTCGCGATCGGCCGTGGAGATGGTGCGCAGCCCCTGCTCCTTCTGGGCGTCCAGCCGGTCCAGCGCGGCGAAGACTTCGTCCCAGGCGCGCTGGAGCATCGTCATTCGAGTCCCGGCGCCGGCGATCCCGCGTTGCAGAGCCGCATACTGCCGGTCCACGAGAGCGCTCGCATCTCCGGCCATCTGCTCGGCGGCCCTGTCCGCTGCCCCGATCTGCTCCATCGCCAGGCGCTGACCGGCCACGGCCTGGGCCACCATAACTGCGGTGCGAAGCGCTGCGGCCGTGGTTGCACTCGCCGCCCCCATGGCTCGCGCCATCTCCTGGTTGGTCTGCTCGACGATCTGGAGCGACATGTAGCCCTGCATCGCGACGGCGAGCTGGGTCAGGATCTCCTGGCGACGGCGCCGGACCGAGTGCAGGAGATCCGCCCGCAGGCAGTCGGCCCGCTCAGGGTCCGCATTCGCGACGACATCGATGCGCGCCGCTAGTGCCTCGTCCAGCCGCCCCGTTATGTAGGCGTTCTGGCTGAGCGTCTCCATGACTGCGGCAAAAGAGACCAGTTCCTGGCCGAGAAGCGCGCTGTCGCGTTCGAGGGCAAGGCGGCCGACGGCAATGGTCGCGAGGATCGCCTCGACGCGTTCCTGCGACCGGGCGAAGCGCTCGAAGTAGCCGGACAACTCGGCCAGCTCGTCGTGATCGGAGACCGACGCCGAGGCTCCGCGAGATCGCTTGCGCCCCATCCCCAACCGCGCCGGGTTGAGTTCATCGACGATCTTGCGCAGTTCGGCCAGTTTGCGTGCCACAGGAGCCTTGTCCGCGAGCATGCCGCGCGCCACCTCGAGACGGCGCTCGAGTATGCGGCCGCTCATGGCCGCGGCGGCGGTGAACTCGCGCTGGCCGAGCCGATCTATGGCGGCGACCGTCCGCAAATACTTCCGGTCGCGTGAGTCGAGCGACACAGCGGTCTCGACGTACTCGGCGACGGTCTTCTCGATCTCCTTCGCCTGGGCGGGGTCGATGGCCCAGGACGCGTCGGACCCGGCGGGTTGGGCCGGGTCCGATCGATGTACGAGGTCTTCCATTGGCGGCGCCGTAGCGCGCCTTCCTACTCCGGCTTGGCCTCGCCCGGCTTCGACGCCGGAGCGGGCTTCGCGGCCGGAACGGCGACGGGCGACTTCGCGGCCGGAGCGGCCCTGGGGGCCACGGCCGGTTTGGCGCCGTCGCCGTTGTTGTCTCGATCCCCGGCGGCGAGGATTGCCGGAGTGAGCGTCCTGCGGGCCACGGCGGCGAGCGCCCCGGCCGACTGGATGATCTCCGCCAGGGCGCTCGTCACGCCCTGGGCGCCGTTGAGGACCGTGAACTGCCCGATGTGCTCGAACGGCGACGCTGCCGCGCGAACGATGTCCGGCATGGTCTGGGCGATCTGCTGGGCGATGACCGCTTCCTGGTTCTGGCTCAACGCCGCGGCGCGGCTCTCGATACCGGCTGCCTCGGCCTGCGTGCGCGCCCTGATCGCATCGGCTTCGGCGAGACCGCGGGCCTTGATGGCGTCGCCGTCGGCCTGGCCGTTGACACGCGTAGCGTTGGCCTGGGCCTCGGCCTGGACCTTCACCGCCCCGGCCTGGGCTTCGGCCGCCAGGCGGACTTCCTGCGCGGCTGCTTCTGCCTGACGGATGCGGACGTCGCGTCCGGCGGCGGCAAGGGTCGTCTGGCGATACGCCTCGGCGTCGGCCGGCTTGCGGACGTCTACCTGTAGCTGCTGCTCGGTGCGCTGGGCCTGAAGCTGGGCGACCAGAGTCTCCTGTTCCACCACGGCCTGGCGGGCCTGCGCTTCGGCGAGTGGGCCCTGCTGTCCGGCCTGCTTCTGGGCGCGGTCGATCTCGGCCTGGAAGCCGGCCTTCTTGATCTCGGTGC
>PMBR01000013.1 GCA_003152995.1 Chloroflexota bacterium
GGAACGGCACCGCGGCCATCTTGAAGGCCACGCCCGCGGTCATGAAGGCCAAACCCATGGCCAGGCCGGGCGCGATCGAACCTTTCGCCACGGCTGTGGCCAGCGCGGCGGCCACGTCATCGACGCGCGTGCTGCCGGTCATGCCCCAGACATACGCCAGGCCGAAGAGCAGGATTGCGCTCGAGAAGGAGCCGAGGAGGAAATACTTGATCGCGCCTTCGGTCGAGTAGGGGTCGTTGCGCGCGAAGCCGGCCAGCAGATAGCCCGGCAGAACCATCAGCTCCAGGGCGACGAAGAGCAGGACCAGGTCCGCCGAGCCGGCAATCAACATGGCTCCCGTGACGGCGAAGATCAGGACCGCGGCGAACTCGGCGATCGGCAGGCTCCGCGGCTCGAGGTAATCGTTGGCGAAGAGGATCGTCAGGACCGCGATCGCCACGAAGAGCAGATCGAGGAACGTGGTCAGGTTGTCCAGCGCGTAGGCGCCTCCGAAGGCCCTCTCCGTGTGCCCGGAGAGCGACACGACGACGGCCGCCACCAGGGCCAGCCCCACGAGAGCGGTGGCGATGGCAGGGGCGCGCCGCCCGGGCATAGCCAGATCTACGAGTAGGACGGCCGCGGCCGTCAGGACCGCAGCGACGACGGGAGCCAGGGTGCCCAGGTCTGACCAGTTCATCGAGTGCTCCTCTCAGCCGCCGACCGCTGAGCCAGCGGCCAGGAGGAAGTGCTGGATCGGGCCGTTCAGGAAATCGAGGATCAGGCTCGGGAAGAGCCCGAACAGGACGATCAAGGCGGCCAACGGGGCGAGAGTCACGACCTCGACTCGGCTCATGTCGGTGAGGTGGTCGCCCAGCCCCGTGAGGAAATCCGACACTGCGCCGAAGGCGACGCGCTGGAACATCCACATCAGGTACGTGGCCGCCAGGACCATGACGATGATCGAGGCGACGGCGATCGAGGGTGCGTAGGTGAAGGAGCCGACGAAGACCAGGAACTCGCCCACGAAGCCGGAGAGTCCGGGCAGGCCGATGGATGCCAGCATGAAGAAGCCGAAGACCGTGGACCACAGCGGCATCGTCGCCGCCAGGCCGCCCATCTTCGCTATCGATCGGTCGTGGGTGCGCTCGTACACAACGCCGACCAGGAGGAAGAGCCCGCCGGTGATCAGGCCGTGGTTGAGCATCTGGAGGATCGCGCCCTGCAGGGCGGCGGGCGTGAACACGAAGATGCCCAGCGTCACGAAGCCCATGTGGCTGACCGAGCTGTATGCGATCAGGCGCTTGAGGTCCGGCTGCACGATCGAGACGATCGCGCCGTAGACGATGGCGATGATGCTCATCACGATGATCGGCCAGGCGAAACTGTGGGCCGCGTACGGATAGAGCGGGACGGCGAAGCGGATTAGGCCATAGGCGCCGAGCTTGAGGAGGACCCCGGCCAGGATCACCGAACCGGCGGTCGGGGCCTCGGTGTGGGCATCCGGCAGCCAGGTGTGGAACGGGAACATCGGGACTTTGATGGCGAAGGCCAGGAAGAGCGCCAGGAAGGCCAGCATCTGGAAGTTCTGCCCGAATGAGCCGGCCGCCGCGAACGCCTGGAGCTTTTCGTAGTCGAAGGCGCCGGCCCACGACCCGGTCGCGGCCTGGTACGTGAAGGCCGTGGCCAGGATCGCGACCAGCATCAGCAGCGACCCGACGAGCGTGTACAGGACGAACTTCATCGTCGCGTAGATGCGGTTAGCGCCGCCCCAGATGCCGATGATCAGGTACATCGGGACCAGGACGATCTCCCAGAAGATGTAGAACAGGAAGAGATCCAGGGCGACGAAGACGCCGATCATCCCGACCTCGAGGACGAGGAAGGAGACCATGTACTCCTTCACGCGCATCTTGATCGGCCCGAAGCTGGCCAGGATGCTGATCCAGCTGAGCGTGGTCGTGAGGACGACCATCAGCACGCTGAGACCGTCGACGCCGAGCTTGAATTGGATGCCGAACGACGGGATCCAGTCGAGGGCCTCCTTGAACTGGAAGCCAGCCTGGCCCCGGGCGAAGACCGCGAGCAGGATCAGGGACAGAAGCCAGGTCGCCAGCGCGGTGCCGAGGGCGGTGCGCCGGACGAGGTTGGGATTGCTCGCGGGCAGGACCGCGATCACCAGCGCTCCAAGGAGCGGCAGGAAGGTGATCAGGCTCAGGATCGGCAGGCCGAACATCGTTCCTCCCTCCTACCTGACCGCGAGATAGAGATAGCCCGCGGCCATGACGATCAGGCCGATGGCGATGCCGAGCGCGTAGTTCTGGACCCGGCCCGTCTGGACGCGGCGAAGCCGCAGGCCGGCCGCGGAGGTTGCGGTGCCGATGCCGTTGACGGTGCCGTCGACGATCGTCCGGTCGAACCAGAAGGCGGCGGCGGCGAGCTTGCCGCCCCATTCGACGAAGAGCTTGTTGTTGATGTCGTCGAACCACCACTTGTGGAATGAGCCGTTGTAGAGCGCCGAGAAACCGCGCCGGGCGCTGATTTCGCTAACGCGGTCCGGTCGGGGCTGCGCCCGCAGGCCAAGGGCCGGGATCTCGACGCCGAAGAGCCGCCAGGCCAGGACGATCGCCACCGCAACCAGCGCCGTCGTACCGATCGCAAGCGCGCCGTCGATGCCGAAGAAGTTGTAGGCGGCTTCCGTATGTCCGCCCGCGGCGATCGTGCTTTCGAAGACGGGCGCCAGCCACTGGTGGAGCAGGCCCGACTCCGGCGGGAAGCCGATCGCCAGGCCCAGCAGCGCCGACGGGATCGCGAGCGCGATGAGCGGCCCGGCCATCGACCGCGGCGATTCGTGGATGTGGTGCTCGACCTCGGGATCGACGTGGCTCGGGCCCCAGAAGGTCATGCCCATCAGCCTGAACATGTAGAAAGCGGTCATGCCGGCGACCACGAACCCGATCGCCCAGACCCACAGGAATCCGCTCTTGAAGGCACCGCCGAGGATCTCGTCCTTGCTGAAGAAGCCGGCCAGCGGCGGGATCCCGGAGATGGCCACGGCCCCGACCAGCATCGTCGCGTAGGTGATCGGGATCTTGCGCGCCAGGCCGCCCATCTTGCGCATGTCCTGCTCGTCCCCGACGGCGTGGATGACGGAGCCCGAGTCCAGGAAGAGCCGCCCCTTGAAGCAGCCGTGGCTCATGAGGTGGAAGATCGCCG
>PMBR01000042.1 GCA_003152995.1 Chloroflexota bacterium
GACCAGGACCCGCGCTTCTACGGCTGGATGCGCGGCCGCGAGCTGCTCGACATGGTCGGGCAGCTGCACGGTCTACACGGGGCGGCGCTGCGGCTGCGGGTCGGCGAGGTTCTCGAGATCGTGGGCCTCACCGATGCCGCGAATCGGCGCATCGGCGGCTACTCAGGCGGCATGCGGCAGCGCCTTGGCATCGGGCAGGCGCTCATCAACCAGCCACGCGTCCTCTTCCTCGACGAGCCCGTCAGCTCGCTCGATCCGGAAGGCCGGCGCGATGTGCTGGAGATCATCTCGCGCCTTCGCGGCACGGCTACGGTATTCATGAGCACACACATCCTCAACGACGTCGAGCGGGTCTGCGACCGCGTCGCGATCCTCAACTTCGGCCACCTGGTCGTCGAGGGTCCGATCGACGAACTGCTCGATCGCTACGCCCAGCCGATCTACGAGCTCGAACCGGAACCTCAGCAGCCTGGCTCGATCGAACGCCTGGCGGGCGCGATGCGCGGCCAGCCCTGGGCCGGCGAAGTCCGGACGACGCCGGACACGGTGCGGATCTTCGTCACCGATCCGAAAGTGGCCGGCCCGGCCATCCTACCGCTCGTGATCTCGAGCGGGATCAACCTGGTCCGTTACGAGCGGGCACGACCGAGCCTCGAAGACGTCTTCCTGCGTCTGGTCTCCGAAAGCGGCCCGCCGATCGCGCCTCCCGTCGTGATCCCGGTCACTGGTCTTGATGGGAGGGGTCGACGATGATGGGCTTCCGGGTTCTGCTTCTGAAGGAACTGCGCGAGCAGTTCCGCACCAGCCGGATGGTCGCGGTTGCGGCGGTCTTCGTCCTTTTCGGGATCCTGGGCCCGCTCACGGATCGCTACATGAAGGAACTGTTCGACGCGATCGGCAGCGAGAGCGGTGG
Organism: Chloroflexota bacterium; assembly: GCA_003152995.1. Classification (GTDB taxonomy): domain Bacteria; phylum Chloroflexota; class Limnocylindria; order Limnocylindrales; family CSP1-4; genus Fen-1039. Next base: position 914 of record PMBR01000042.1, read on the forward strand.
CATGTCGTTCCTGGTTCCAGAGCCTTCTCTGGCCGGCGCCTCGGCTCAGATCCTCAAGAACCTCACGCAGTTCGGCATCATCTGCGCCCTGCTCCTGGCGATGGGCTCTGTGGCATGGGAGAAAGAGCGCGGCACCGCCGGCATGATCATGACGAAGCCGGCGTCCCGGGCCGCATTCCTGGCCGCCAAGCTCGTCGCGATCTCGATCAACCTGGGCGTTGCAGTGATCCTCGGCTGCGGCCTGGCCTACATCTACACCACTTTGCTTTACCCGGAAACCTTCCCGATCGGGGGCTACGTGGCGATGTCGCTCCTGCTCTGGTGGACCCTCGTCATCTTCGCCGCGATCACGATGCTGGGCAGCACCGTGACTCGTTCGGCAATAGCCGCCGCCGGCATCGGCCTGGTGTCGCTGCTCGTTGTCGGGATCATCGGCGCCCTGCCCGTTATCGGGCCGTACATGCCCGCGTCTCTGCCCGCCTCCGAACTCGTGCTCGGCAAGGACCCCGGCAACTTCCTGGGCCCGCTGCTCTTCAACATCGCCCTGGTGCCGGCGCTCTTCGGCGCCACGTGGCTGACGTTCCGAAGGCAGGAGTTGTAGGGGCATCACGGCAGGGCGACCTGTAAGGCCGCCGAACGCCGATTCCTACGGTCGGCGGCCCATGCCGACATCGCGCCGGCCGCAGGACCGTCCCGGCCGGCGCCCGCGAGTGGACGGGTGGTCCGGAAGGTTCTGTGACCGCGTCCGCTCTGCGTCGCACCCGGTTCCCACTCGATTGACGGTCCCGCGCCGCCGAACCGTTCAATGTTCGCGCGGCAAGAGCGCCGCATCTTCCGGCACGTGGATCGGTGGAGAAGCCGTGATTCGGCGCGGCCTCCCCTACACTCACCTCCATGCAGCGGCGCAACTCCTACCTGCTCCTGGCGGTGCTCGGCGTCGGCGTCTTCCTGGCCGGGCTGGAGCTGATGGTCACGGCCGTGGCGTTGCCCCAGATCCTGGCGTCCGTCGCCGACTGGACCGACCTGCGCAAGGCATCGTGGATCATCAACGGATACTTGCTCGTCTACGTCGTCACGATGCCGCTGGCGGGCCGGCTGACCGACACGTGGGGCGCTCGCCGCCTCTTCCTGACGGCCCTCACCGTATTCACCATCGGCTCGTTTCTGGCGGGGATCGCCCAGAATCTCGACCAGCTGATCGCGGCTCGCCTCGTCCAGGCGATCGGCGGTGGCGCGATCATCCCCGTCGCCACCGCCGCCGCCTCGCACCTGTTCGAAGGTCCGGCCAGGCCAAGGGCTCTGGGCATCATCGGCGCACTGACCTTCCTGGGGATGGCGGCCGGGCCGTTCGTCGGAGCCGCGGTGCTGGAGACGGTCCATCCCGAGACCGCTCTTGCGCAGCTGGGGATAAGCGGCGGGCCGCTGGTCGGGACCGTGTCGCCGTCGTGGCGCTGGGTCTTCTACGTCAACGTCCCTATCGGCATCTGCGGCCTCGCCATCGCCTGGGCCGCCAGTGCCGGCTGGGACACTCGCCGAGTGCCGGCCCGGTTGGACCTGCTCGGGGCCGTGCTATTCACCCTGGGACTGGGCGCCACTCTCTTCGGGATCACCCTCATCGGCAGCGGCGACGAGGTCTTCGGGGTGCCGATCGCCCTGGCGATCGGCGCACTGCTGACAGTCGGCGTCGCAAGCGGCCTTGGCGCGATCGTCCACGGCCTGCGCCGGCCGGACCCGTTCCTCGATCCGCGCTTGTTCGCCGACCGCGTGTTCAGCTCGGCGGCGCTGATCTCGCTGCTGACCGGCTACGGCATGGCCACGGCAATCGTGGGCGGAGCCGTCTTCGTCGACCGGGTCCTGTACGGCGGCCCCGCCGAGCAGCGGGTGGTGCTCGGAGCGCTGGCCGGGGCGATGGCCCTGGGCGCGCTGCTCTCGGGCTTCCTGACCCGCCAGCTTTCCCTCCGCCTGATAACGCTCGTGGGTTTGGCCTTCAGCACCGGCGGCCTCGTCTGGATGTCTACCTGGAGCCCGGACGTGCCGACCAATGCCTTCGCTGCGTCTGCCGCGGTCTTCGGCTTTGGCTTCGGGCTCACGGTCACTCCTCGATCCACGGCCGCCGTGGAGGCCGCAGGCAGACGTGCGTTCGGCGCGGCATCCGCAACCGTGACGGTGGCACGCATGATCGGCATGGCCGTCGGGATGGCCGCGCTGACGGCGTACGGCTCCACCACGATCACGCGCATCTCCAACGAGATCTACGGCTCGGGCGATAGCTACAAGCAGTACATTCCGGCATATCTGCGCGATCGACCACTGCACGACGGGCTCGTGGCGCAGGCGCTCGAAATCTGGGCCGCAAGCAAGGCGGCGTCGATCATGGTCGGCATCTTCCTCGTGGCCGCGGCGGTGACCGTGGTCGCGGTCATACCGGCCATGGTGCTTCGAGTGAGGAGACGCGATCCGGCAACCGAGGGCGACGGCCCAGATGAGGAGACGACGCATGACGAAACGATCGCCTTCTGAGGGACCCGACGGGCCGATCTCGCCCCGGATCTCACCGCCGATCACGCAGACGATTGCGCTCGCCGGTGGGCCCTCGGTCGAGTCGGCCTCGGCCTCGGAAGGAAGGCCCGGGGCGGTCTCGCAGGCACACAAGCTCACCGGCGAGCTGTCCGCCTCGTCGGCCGCTTCGGTGGCCTCGACCCCGGCCGGTCAGCCGGCGCAAGCAAAACCGCCGGCGCAGGCCAAACCGCCGGCGCAGCCGGTCAATGTCGTCCGTGTCGTCTCGCTCGAAGCAGGCGTCCTGCGCGACCTCGAAGGAGATGCCGCGCTGGCCGAGCTCAAGCGAGCCATCGGCTCTGAGCAGGCTCGCGTATGGGTCGACCTGTGCGAGACGACGCCGAGTCTTCTGGCGGAGGTGTGCCAGATCCTCGAGTTGCATCCTCTGCTGGCCGAAGATCTGACCGAACGCGACCAGCGCGCCAAGCTCGACCAGATCGGCGAGCTCCTCCATCTGGTCGTCTTCTCGCTCGGATTCGACGATGGAACGTTCTACGACCGAGAGCTCGATTTCGTCCTGGGCGATCGGGTCCTCCTGAGCAGCCACAGCCAGTGGTGGAATCCGCGGGCGACGCATCACATGCGGGTCGGGATCGAGGCCGCGATGCGACGCGGCGTTGACTTCGTGCTCTGGGCGCTGTGCGACGACACCATAGACGCCTACTTCCCGATCCTGGACCAGCTCGGAGACGAGATCGACGCACTCGAGGACGAGGTCGTCGCCCGGGCCGACCGTGGCCTCCTCGAGCGGCTATTCGAGCTCAAACGCTCTCTGATCCTGATCCGCCGCATAACGGCCCCCGAGCGCGAGATGTTCAACGTCCTCTCGAGTCGCGAGGAGACGCCAATCTCCACCGACAACCGGCTCTACTTCCGCGACGCCTACGACCACCTGATCCGGCTGACCGATGAACTGGACACCTACCGAGAACTCGCCTCTGCCGCCCTGGAGGCATATCTGTCTACGGTGAACAACAACCTGTCGCTGATCATGAAGCGGCTTACCGGCGTAACCGTGGTTGTGGCAGGGATCGGCGCCATCGGCGGCATATTCGGGATGAGCGAAGCCCAGAACGCTTTCCGCTTGGACGAGGGGCCGGGATTCTGGATAGTCACCGCCGGGTGCATAGTCCTCGCGGCGATGGCGGCCGCGATCCTGCACAAGATCGACTGGATCTAGCGGCTCGGGCGGTTAGCGTCGGCAGCCGCCCTGGCCCGCCGCCGTGCAACGCGGCGCGTCCGGGCAGACGTTGCCTCGTGCCGTCGGGTGGGCGTCGGCCTGAGTGGCAGCAACCACGCCGACCGGCGTCGCGACCACCTGGAGCTTAGTCGACGAGTTGAGGTGTCCTTCGGAGGTCTGGAGCCAGAGCTCGTCCGTGGTCGCGGCCAACGCCTGGTCCGCGAAATTACTGTCGTTGGGGACGTGAGGGATCACCTTCGTGATCTCGTAGATGTGGTCCTGGTTGTCGTCGGTGTAGATCTCCACCAGGTCTCCGAGCATGGCGGCGCCGCTTTTCACTTTAGAGTTGACGAGCAGGTTCCAGAACATGCCGACCCGGGCATGTGCGTACAAGTAGACCGCCTGAGGGGCTCCCGGATACGCGTAGTCGGTGCTGCCCAGGCTCAAGTACTCGGCAACATTGCAGAGCGGGTACTGCTCGTTTTGGGGGGATCGGACGATCGCGTTGTCGATGGTGAGGGCCCGGATGACGACCCGCGTCGCAACGGCGAGGGATGCCGTCCCGGACGGGCCGGCCGACAGGAGGCCCGAGCCTGATGAAGCTGGGGTCGCCCGCGGTGGAAGGCTGTAGGGCGGCGGCGTGTCGTACGCCGCAATCTCGCTGGGTGACGGGCTGGGTTGAACAGCCGCCGGCGCAAAGTAGTTGAAGAGACCGGCCACGACCAGAAAGACCCCGGCGCCGGCAATAAGCGCAGGTATCAAGCCCGCCAGATCGCCAAACAACCCCTTCAGCGGTCGGCCGACTGCTCGCGCCGGGCCTGCGATTGGCCCAAGGATTCGCGCGACCGCTCCGGCAAACGCCCCAACGGCCGCCACGACCGGGCGGAGAATCGAGGCGACCGCGCGCGACGGCCGCGCTAGGAGACGGCGGACCGTGCGACCGAGTGAGCGAAGTCGAAGCATTGGCCGGCATCCTAGCAGGCGAACTGTCGGTTCGCCTCGGGTGAGACCGGCAAGTGTGGCGGGGGCAGAGGCCGGTTAGCGCTGCCGCTGCATCTGGAGTCGCGGTGGAAGCCGATTCCTGGTAACCTCGTGGACATGGCACGACGTTTCAGCTTCGTTTTCGCGGCTCTTCTCGGGGTGATCACGGCCTTCGCGCTCCTCGCAGGCGTGGTGGCAGCTACACCTGCCCAGCAAACCACACTGCCGGAAAAGCCCACTTTCGTGGTCCTGCCGACGCCCACGGCGACGCCTCTTCCGATCGTGACGCCGACGCCCACGCCCGGCCCGGCCGGCGACAACCCGGCCGCGACGATCGCACCCTTCGGCGACGGCTGAGCCTGGGTTTTCGGGCCAAGTTCGGATAGATTCGACGGCCGAAGCTCGGCCGGTGCCCCAGGCCGTTGACTGCTGAGCTGCGGGAGTCGACGAGAGAGGGAGGCGGCCGCTCGCACTTGTGATGGCTTCAGCCTCATCTGTGCTGGGCCTCAGACCGCGGAGCTGGCTCCGCCCCGATCCAGCAGCGTGGTCCGCGGCCGATCTTGCGGCCCAACGCCGCGGCCGATCTTGCGGCCCAACGCCGCGGCGATCCAGCAGCGAGGTCCGCGGCCGATCTTGCGGCCCGACGCCGCGGCCGATCTTGCGGCCCAACGCCGCGGCCGATCCAGCAGCGTGGTCCGCGGCCGATCTTGCGGCCCGACGCCGCGGCCGATCTTGCGGCCCGACGCCGCGGCCGATCTTGCGGCTTTTCGGTGACACCGAAACCAAACGGCGCGTGCCGCACGTTCGTAAGCCGACCGGGTCGCCGCGATGGCTCGCCAGGCCACGCCAGGCGCCGTATGGGCCTCGGAGCAACTCAGGCTCCGCCCGGGAGCCAGGTTCGGCTCTGATTCCGCGACCAAAGCGCGGCAATCCGCCCGCGATCGCGCTGGATGGCCAGATTCCTTTCGGTGCCGCCGAAATCGTGCGCGGTGGCAACGTGGCTGTGCCGCCCAGAGCCCGACCCAGGGAGCGCTCCCGGGTGCCGCGCGCCCTCGCGCGCCGCCACCGTGCCTCCCGCGTGCCTTCGTGCGCCCTCGCGTGCCGCCCACGTGCCTCCGCACCCGCGGCTCACCACCGCCGTGCGCCCCGCGCCCGCGGCTCACCAGCGCCGTGCGCCCCGCGCCCGCGGCTCACCACCGCGGTGCACCCCTCGCGGCCCTCCCGTGCGGCGGCCCGGCTCTCCCTCGCGCCGCTCGAGCCGCTCCTCTCCCTCGCGCCCTCCCGTGCGGCGGAGCGGCCCTCCCTCGCCCCTCTTCGCGGCCCGGCTAGCCCTTCAGGACGTCGGCGGCGTTGCTCGCGAGGGTCTGGATCGCAGGCAGCAGCCCGAAGACGATAGTTGCGATTCCGGTTACGGCCAGGCCGGCGCGGAAGAGCAGACCCGGCGTCACGGGCGCGGCCCCCTCGGCTGGTTCTCGCATGTACATGTAAACCACCACGCGCAGGTAGTAGAACGCCGCAGCGGCCGCGTTGATCATCGCCAGGACCGCCAGAACCGTAAGCCAGCCGCCGGCCTGGACCGCCGCGACGATGACGTAGGCCTTGGCCCAGAAACCCGCGAGTGGCGGGATGCCGGTCAGGGAAAGCAGGAACAGGAACATCAACGCCCCAAGCCACGGCTCCCGACGCCCCAGACCGGCGAACGTGGAGATCTGGCTCGAGACCCCCGGACGCCGCTGCAGTGCCGTGACGACCGCGAAGGCGCCCATGTTCATGAACGTGTAGGCGGCGCCGTAGAAGAGGATCGCCGCGAGGCCGCTCTGCTGACCGCCGGCGAAGGCCGCCAGACCCACGAGCATGTAGCCGGTGTGGGCGATCGAGGAGTAGGCCAGCATCCGCTTGACGTTGTCCTG
>PMBR01000051.1 GCA_003152995.1 Chloroflexota bacterium
TGGCGCATCCCCTTGGAGTACGTGCCGATGGCTCGGTCGGCGGCATCTTCGAGGCCGACCCGGGCGATTGCCGCCCGAGCCGCGAGGTCGGCGTTCTTCATGCCCTGAAGTCGGGCATTGAAGCGCACGTACTCGAAACCGGTCAGGAACGGGTATACCGATTCGCGCTCCGGCACGAGGCCGATCTGGCGATACAGAGAGGGATCGCGATTTGGGCTCCGGCCCAGGACGTGGACGGTGCCGGCGGACGGAGCCAGGAAGCCCGCCAGCATGTGCAAGAGAGTGGTCTTGCCCGCCCCGTTCGGACCGAGCAGGCCGGTCACGCCAGCGCCGAGGCTGAAGCTCACGTCGTTGACGGCGACCACGTTCCCGTACCAGCGGGCGGCGCCGACGAGTTCGATGGCCGGGGCGGCGTCGGGAGTCACGTTCGGAGTCGGAAGCATTTCGACGGTCATGCCGAAATCCTCCGGTATCGGAACAGGAGGACCGCGGTGAAGAGGCAGACGCTTGCCACGCAGGCCACGAGGTAGGCGTCCGCGCCGAGTGTCGAAGGAAACTCCGACGTGAGCGGGATGCCGAAGAACCAGTTCGTGGCGCCGCCCAGCGACGTGATCGGCGTCGTCAGAACCAGCTTGTCCGCCCAGGTCCAGCCTGCTTGCTGGCCCACGGAGTAGATGATCGCCGGCACAGCCTCCATCAGCAGGAAGTAGGCCAGCAGGCCGATGGCAGAGTAGGCGCGGCGGGGCGAGTAAGAGGACAGCGCGAGCGATATCGAAGCCATGCTCAAGGCCGTCAGCAGGTTGGCCGGAATGGCCGGCAGCGCCCTGGGCAGCTCGGTACCCATCGCCGCGAACGCATCCGCACCCATCAGCACGTCGCCGACGAAGAGGGCCACCATCGGCACCATCAGCGCGACGAACAGCGCCGTCGACAGCGACGCCAGTCTCGCCAGGGCGTAGTCGACGCGGCGCATGGCTCGGGTGAAGTAGAGCGGCAGCACCTGGTATCGCTGATCGCGGCAGACCACTTCAGGAGCCTGGGCCACGCAGAACAGGATCAGGAAGAACCCGAGCCGGCTGAAGTAGTTGCCGTAGGTGAAGATGTCGGTCGCGGTTCCATTCTTGATCGACTGAGAAATCACGGACGAGAAAGCCAGCTGGATCACCGCGAAGAACGAGTACAGCCCGGCGATGATGAAGGGTGCCGCCTTGGCGCTCATCGGTCGCCCGAAGCCCCAAATGCCGCGCAGGCTGTCCACGTAGAGCGACCATGCCGCGAACAAGCGGCCGCGGCGCTTGCCTTCGTAGTGGCGATAGCCGAGGTCGTAGATGCTGCCGCTGGGCTTGCCGGCGGCGACGGGATTGGTGGCGCTCATTGCACACCTCCCGCAACCGGCGGAGCTTCACGGAAGATGTCCTCGAGACGCCGCCGTTCCTGCTGAACCCGAACCAGTGGCAGGCCGAGGTCCGCGACCGTATCGCGCACCGCGTCGTAAAGGGCTTCATCTTCCAGGGCCAGGAGAACGCACTGCTCTTCCTGCGTGGCCTTGAAGCCGCGACTGATCAGTGCCGCAGTCAGCCGGTCCGCGCCTTCTTCGACCTCGACGGCCACGACCGGCGTGCGCTGGGTGAAGGTCGAGATCGGAGCGGCCTTCAGCAGGTGGCCGGCGTCGATCGCGAGCAGGAACGTGCAGACCTGCTCGATCTCGCCGAGCAGATGCGACGCCACCACCACCGAGATGCCAAAGTCCGTGCCGGTGCGCTTGATCAGATCCAGCATCTCGTCGCGGCCGGTGGGGTCCAGGCCGTTGGTCGGCTCGTCGAGCAGCAGAAGCTTGGGGTCGTGGGCAAGAGCCTGGGCCAGCTTGACGCGCTGCTTCATGCCCGTTGAGTAGCCGCCTATCTGGCGGTAGCGCTCCTCGTAGAGGCCGACGTGGCGGAGGACCTCCGCGGTCCGCTCCCTCGCGGCCGAGCGTGGCAGGCCGGAGATCCGGGCCATGTGCGTAACGAACTCAGTCGCGCTGACATCGGGCGGGAGACAGTCGTGCTCCGGCATGTAGCCCACGAACTTGCGGATTTCAGGCGCCTGTTCGACGACGTCCAAGCCCAGGACGGAGGCGCGGCCTGCGGTCGGCGGAATGAGACCCAGCAGGATCTTGATCAGCGTGCTCTTGCCGGCGCCGTTGGCTCCGACGAGGCCGATGATCCCAGATTCCACCTGGAGGTCCAGCCGATCCAGCGCCTTGACCGCGCCGTAGTCCTTCGTGAGACTCGCGGTTTCTATCAGAGCCATAATCCCTCGGTCCCTACTTGAGGTCGAGCGCAAATGATAACCGGCAGCATCTGGCCTCGGTCGGCCGCATGGCCGGGGTCCACAAGGCGATGAAGCCCGGCTTGTCGCGTCAACTCGAGGGCGAAGCCCGGTTCAAGCCCGGAGCCGTCGAACCGACACCTTTCTCGTGGAAGTCCTGACTAGCACCACTCTCGACCGGGCGCGACAGATCGTCCAGCACGCGCACGCGATCAGCCCGTCCGCCAGCCTGCTTCGGCTGGAGCAGCAGCTGCGGCAGGGCGATTCCAATGCTCGCCAGCTGGCCAAGCTGATCGACGGCTCCCCTGCTCTCGCAGCTCGGGTCCTGCGGATGGCCAACTCGGCCTTCTACGCGCCGGCCGAACCGGTGACCACTCTCTCGCGGGCGGTCGCGCTTCTCGGCGACACGGTGCTGCGGCAACTCGTCCTGACGTCGCTGATCGTTTCGCGGCGGGCCGGCAATCGCAGCCCGCGCGAGGCCCTTGCCGCGGCCCGCCTTACCGGCGACGCAGTTCGCTCCGCTGTTGTCGGAAAGATCCTGGCCCAGATGTCACGGGCCGCCGATCCGGACACCGCATTCGCGGCCGGCCTGCTCCACGATCTCGGCCACGTGTACTTGCTCGACGACGTCGGCGAGCGATACGCGAGCTACCTGCTCGACCCGCACGCCCACGATGCCCGCAATGCGGCCGGCCAGCTGGAGATGGAGATCGAGCTCGCCGGCACGACCCACCAGGATGTCGGCGCCGTCTTCGCCTACGAATGGAACCTCCCGCCCGTCATAGCCCGGGTCCTGTGGGATCACCACGTACCTGCGGCCGGGTCGCTTGGCGCCCTAGTCGCTGCGGCCGACGTCCTCGTCCGGGAGATCAGCTACCCGGCGGTCGTGGACGTCAGCGATCGCCAGCTCGAGGGCGACGGGGCGCTGTCGGCGCTCGGCATCAGCCGCGAGCGCTGGGACGAGCGGGCCGCCGCCGTCCGAGACCAGTTCCAGGAACTGCTCTCGATCTTCGACGTCCAGAGCGTCTGACCGCTGGGGCGTTCAGGCGCAAGTCGAGGTCGCCACCGCACCCGATCGCGAGACCCGCCGCGGCCGCCGCTGCCGCGCGGCTGGTGGCCGTTGGCCCACTGGTGGCCCAACACGCCCGGGGAGAGTACTGAGCAATGCCACAGCTCATGCCCGCGCGGCTCACAACTATCTGCGGTCCTGCCCGCCTCAGGTCAGCTGCCCTGCTTGAGCCGCTTGTCGTACCAGCGCGCGATCAGCCAGTAGCCGATCAGGATCGCCAGCCCGACGGCGGCGGCTCCCTGGAGCGGCGGATAGCCGGCGACATCTTTGGCCGTGTCTACGAAGGTGCCGGTGGGCGGCGGCTTCTGGGTCACGAGCGCGCCGGGCGTTCCGACGGCCGGCGCCGCCGTCTGGGGAGCGCCGTGTCCGAGATAGAGCGAGGAGCCGGCCGGAACCGCGGCGAGAGCGAACGGGCCTCGGTCCGCGCCCAACTCCAGCGTCCGCTGCAGCTTGCCCAGGTCATCGAAGACTTCGACCGCACCCGCCTCGGCGACGTGGAGGACGCTGCCTTCGTCGCTCGCAGCCATCGATACGACGGCGTCGCGGGTCGTCGCCAGCGCGGTCGCCTTCTTCTGGCCGACCGCCCACAGGTCGGAGCCGCCTGCGACGATGGCCGTCGAGGCGAGCGCCGCAACCGCAACGGGCGTATCCGGCAGCGGAACGGTCCAGGTCGCGGTCAGGGTCGTGAGATCCACTCGAACCAGAGCGTCCGGATTTGCCGTCGCCACAAGAGCGCCGCCGTTCTGACGATCGATCGCCAGGGCGCGGATCTCGCCTGCCACGGTCGTCTTCTTGGCCGTAGACGTCGCCGGATCGACGACGTCGAGCCAGCTCGCGCCCGCCTCGGCGACTGCGACTCGGGGGTCGCGGCGGTCGCCGGCGATCAGGTTGCCCGGGCCGGGGAGCTCCGCGCTCTCGACTACGTTGTTGCCGTGGACGGTGACGAAGGCCAGCGTCCGGCGCAGGGGCATCGTGCCGACGAGGATCTGGCCGGCCGGGAAGGCCAGTGCGGTTACAGGCCCCGGCGTCGCGATCGCATCGCCGACCCCAAGAGTCTCGATGTCGATCGGGGTGAGGTGAGCCCCGCCGCTACCGACGTACAGCGTCTTGCCGTCGGGCGTGAATGCCAACGACTGGGGGGCCGGGAGCAGGCTGATGGTGCTCACGACGGTCGAAGTGGAGACACGGACCTCCAGCACTCCGGCCGGGCTCGCGATATAGAGGTCGCCGACGCCATTGGCCAGCGCCGGGCCCACAAGCCCCGCCAGGAGCAGCGGAGCCAGGGCGCCACTCGTTGCGATTGCCCTTGCGATCTTCACTCGAGTATCCCCGGACTAGGTAAATGCACTAGTAGGTATCGGCTCGGCGGGCCGGCGAAGGAGCGCTCGAGTTCGGCGCGGAAGCGGCCGAGCCGGCTGTATCGCCAGCTCGGCCGCTCGTTTCTTCACTCAGCCCGCTCGTGCGGGGCGTTCAAGAATGCTCGTTACCGCTTGAGATTCACCAGCTCCTGGAGCATCTCGTCGGACGTGGTGATGACCCGGCTGTTGGCCTGGAAGCCGCGCTCGGCTGTGATCATGCCCGTGAACTGCGTGGCCAGGTCGACGTTCGACATCTCGAGCGCGCCCGTGGTCACGGTGCCGCGCCCGCTCGTGCCGGCGGCGCCGATGTTGGCCGCACCTGATGCTGACGTGGCCGAGAAGTTGTTCTGGCCTGCTCGCACGAGACCGGCCGAGTTGAGGAAATTCGCCAGCGCGATCTGGCCCAGTACCTCGGTCTGGCCGTTGCTGTAGACGCCGGAGAGAGTACCGGCGTCGCCGACCGCGAAGGTGACCAGCGTGCCGGAGGTGAAGCCGTCGGTCTGGCCGGAGGGCTGGCTCGTGCCGCTGAACTGAGTCATCTGGCTGAAGTCGATCTTCGGAGTGGTGCTCGTAGCCCCATCCGGGAAGGTGAAGCTGAGTGTGCCGGTGGAGGCCGAGTACACGCCGCCGCTGGTGTACGTCAGAGTGCCGCTGTTGACTCCCGGAACGGCCCCATCGATCGCGATGCCGGTGTCGGCTGCATCCTTGGTGGCGGCCCAGCTCCAGGCATTGGCACCGGTCTTGGTGAACGTGATCTTGACTGAGTGGGCGATGCCCAGGCTGTCGAAGACGGTCATCGTCGTCGGTACCGTCGTTGCCGCCACGGCTGGGGGTCCGACCAAAGCGGCGGTGGAAGCGGCGTCGAGGTTGCCGCTCAGGGTCACGTTGGAGGTCGCCAGAGCGGTCGTGCGCTGGCCGATCGGGATGACGAGATTGGTGATCGGCTGGGTGATGTCGATCTTGCCGGCCGCATCCGCCTGCCAGCCCTGGACCCTGAGCCCGCTGGCCGGGTTCGCGAGGGAGCCGTCGAGGGCGATGTCGAAGGCACCGTCGCGGGTGTAGGTCGTGCCCGAGCCGTCGGACTCGATGAAGAAGCCGTCACCCTGGATGGCCATGTCGGTCGTCTTGCCGGTCGACTGCAGGTTGCCCTGCGTCTGGAGAACGTCGATGCCGGCGACCGTCATGCCGAGGCCGATCTGCGCCGGGTTGATGCTACCCAGGCCACCCTGCGGCGCCGTGGCACCGTGGAGTGTCTGCGACAGGATGTCCTGAAAGTTCACCCGACCGGACTTGAAGCCGACCGTGTTGACGTTGGCGATGTTGTTGCCGATGACGTCCATCATGATCTGATGGCCGCGGAGACCGGAGATCGCCGAGAACATAGAGCGAAGCATGAGATCTCTCCTGAGTCTTGCTGACGTCTGCGCTCATGGCGCGACTTGATGTGGTGTCCGCGACCAGGCCAGCTTCCTCGAGAGAGGTCCGGCTATAGACCTGGAGCCATTACTGAGCAATGGCTTTTGCAGTTCGCTCGCGAACTGCTCAGCGGACAAGGAGCGATCGCTCGGCGATCGCTTTGGCGGTTTGCCCTTGGCAAACGCGCCGGTTCGGGCTAGCCGATGATCACGCTGTCTATCTGGGTGAAGACCCGCTCCTTGCTCTGGTCCGCGTGCACTGCCGTGACAACGGTGTGACTGGGTACGTGTACGACGTAGGCAACCTGGTCGAGCATGACCAGCGACTGTCTGCCGCCCCGCTGGCTGAGGGTGTCCATGGCCTTCTGGAGCCTGTCCATCTGATCCCCGTCGAGGGAGATCTGGCGCTGCTCCACCCGCTTGAGCGCGTGCTCCGAAAGCTGGAGCGAACGCTCGTCGGCGGCGGTGGTCAGGGCATCTCGGAAGTCCGAGCCTGTCTGACCCGGCGGTGCCCCTGAGCCTGGCTGCGAAGCGAGCGGGCTCGCGCTTGGCGTGCGGCTCAGGACGTCGAGGGTGCTCTGAGCCGGCGGTGCGAGACCGGGTCCGATTCGATCGATCGTTTCGATCACCTCCTGTCTTGTGGCGGCGCCGAGTGGCGCCGGTCTCTATGTGGTGGGGCTGGTGGCTGGGGGTGTCGTGCTGGGGTCCGTCACGACCGTGACGCTGTCGGGCTTGACGAATTGGCTGCCGACCTGGAGAACGAGCCCGGCATCGGTGGACTGAGTAACCGAGGTGACCACCCCATCGACCGGCGAGTTGTTCACGTCCATGCCGGTGACGTGCTTGCCGATCAGCGCGGACGACTGGGCCAGCTGAGAGCCCGACAGGGACTTCTCGAGGTCCTGGAAGGTCTGCAGCATCGACATCTGCGACAGCTGGCTCAGCATTTGGGTGTTGTCCATCGGCGAGGTCGGATCCTGGTTCTCGAGTTGAGCCAGGAACATGTTCATGAAGTCGTCCGTGGTCAGGCCGTACGTGCCGGTGCCGGTCGTGTCGACGCCGCCGTACGAGGACGCCGCCGAAGCACCGGTGGCCGAAGCACCGGCGGCCGAGCCGAAGGCCGTGTTCGCGGAACCGCCGTATGCGTTCGAGAAGAGCTGGGTGGGATCGATTGACATGGCTTCTCCTGTCAGGCGCGAATGTCGAGCGACGACCCACCGGCAAGGGGAAGCCGATGTCTCGCTCCGTCGGCGTTCGCAGACGACTGATCGAACCGCGCGGGGGTCGAACGGCCCGAGCCTCGCGATCCATCGGACGGAGTGCCCGAACCGGAGGCGCCACCGTTGCCGGAACCTGATCCGGCCTGGCTTCCGGCGCTGGCACCTTGTCCGCCATGGCCGCTACCGGAGCTCGAGCCGGACCCACTGCCCCAGCCGTCGGCCGCCGTCCAGGACGCCGATTCGGAGTTGCCGCTTCGGCCGCCGGCAGTCCAGCTGCCGCCGGCTTCGCTGCGGACGGTGACGTTGACTCCGACCAGGCCGTCGCCGGTGGCGTGGACGCGTGCGGCGGCCGCGGTCAGCGCATCGGCCGTGGCGCGATCGCCGACGACCAGTTGGGCCTGCACGATCTCGCCGGCTCGACCCGTCACGACCAGCTTCACGTCGCCCAGATTCGGATCGCTGATGCGGGCTTCAATGGCCGGCCCACCGGACGTCTGGTACGTGTGGATCGTCTGAACCACCTGGCCCATCAGCTTGTCGGCGGACTGGGCCACGTCGGTGGGAGCGTGCGTGCCGGCGATCGAAACATCGGCCGCCAGGCGGGGCGAGGCCACAGTGGCGCCGAGCGCGGATGCGGCCGACGCCGCCGCGGCAGATTGAGCGCTCGCGGATTGGAGGTCCGACACGGCCGGCGATGAGGCCGAGGGCGACGCTGAAGCGGCCGGCAACGCCGTCTTGCCCGACTCGTCGGTGCCGTCGACAGAAGGCGAATCGGCGAGCGCCCGGCCGGTCGGCGATTGCCCCGCCCTGGCCGATGGCACGCCGAGGACGCGCACCGACCGGGCGTCCCCGCCGAGGAACGACGCTCCGGCAAGTGACCCGAAGGGCGAGGCCCCAGCGGGCCGCCGCGAGCTGCGGGCAACGAGCCTGGTTGGATCGGTCAGTTGGGGCGGCGTGCCACTCTCCGGCCCCGCCGCCGCGGCAGTGATGGCGACCTCTGATCCCGCCGCCGCGGCTTCAGACGCGGCCACCACGGCGGAAACCTCCGCCGTCGCCGCAACGGGTGCGGCGACGGGAATCGTCGTGACTCCCGTGGGCGGCAGCGCCGAGCTGACGGCCGTTCCGGGCACTTGAGCGGCCGAGTCGGCCGCCGAGGCGTCCTGCGGGTTGGCCGACGACGCGGACACAGCCGAAGCAGCGCTCGGTGCGGCGCCGCCCGGTGCGGCGCCGCCCGGTGCGGCGGCGCTCGGTGCGGCGCCCGGTGTGGCGGCGCCCGGTGCGGCGATCGGCAGCGAAGGGCGGGGCTCGGCCGCCGCAGGTAGTGGAGCCGTGGCTGCGAACGGCCGGGCTTCCGTCGGCGACACGTCGTGGTCCTGGGCAGTTGTCGGCGCCGCAGCAGGTGCGACTCGCTGCGATACGGCCGAACCGGCCTCCGGAACTCTCGACGGGGTCAGGGGGAGGGGTTTGGACGAGGCCGGGTCGACCGTCACGGCACCGTTGCTCGTGGCCGCGGGACCCTGGCTCGTGACCGCGGGACCGTTGCTTGTTGCCCCGGCCGCCTGCGCCCTGGGTGCCGAGCCTGGACCGACGGCGCTGGCACTTCCGTCGCCGAGAACGATTGAAGCAGGGCGCAACGCAGCATCGGGCCGCGCCGCAGTTCCCGCGGCTGCCGGCCTGACCTCGGTCGTGGCGATGTCGGTGAGCGGACCGGATTGCTCAGCCTGCGAGCCGACCCAGAGGACGCCGACGGCCCTTCGTGCGGTCGGAGTCGCGGCCGCCGGCGAGCCTGGCGTGAGCACGGCAGTCGCCGCGGTGATGGGCTTCGACCCTTTCGGCGTGGACGTGGTCGCCATTGACGTGGTCGTCGTCGCGGTGGTTGCAGCGGCCGGGGCCGTCTGCGCTACAGCGGTCGGGGCCGCCGGGACGGCGGGAGGCCGCTGAGCGGGAGCCGCGTTCGCGGTGTCGAGTGACGGCTGCGGCGCCCGGACCGCTCCCGACCCGGCGGCCGACGCATACGGCCGGGAAGAAGGGACGCGACGTTGCGCATCCGACGCGGCCGACGCGGCCGACGCGGCCGAATCGCCCGACGCGGCCGACGCGGCCGAAGCGCCCGACGCGGCCGACGCGGCCGAAGCGCCCGCAGAATCCGGCGCACCTGCTCCGACTGTCCTGGTAGAGCGGGTCGCGTTGCCGTCGGCCGCCGCCGAGCTCGTCGCCGAGACCGCCCCCGAGGCCGCCGCCGCACCCGAGCCGGCGACAAGGCGGACCTGACCCGCGTTCGGCGCGTCGCTATCGGTTGCCCCCGCTGCTCCTGTAGCTGGTGTGGCAGCCGCCGGCGCGCCGGCCGCCTGAGCCGTCTCCGCGCCGGCAGCCGGCATCATGGCCGGCGTTGACGCGCTCTCCTCGAGCGCCTCGGCCGCGCCGTTCGCGGCCGCCTGCGGGGTCGAGACTGACGTGGTCGTGGATTGGCCCGAGGCGCCGGTGGTGGCGCCGCCCGGCGCAGCGCCGGTGGTGGCGCCTGCCGCCGCTGTACCCGCTGCAGCGCCCGTTCCGCCAACGGCCGCCACGGCATCGACAGCCCTGGACGCCGCGACTCCGGCGCCGTTCGCATCGACCGCGGACCCGCTCCCCTGCCCTGCTCCGGTCGATCCGGCCGGCGCGCTTGTCCCGGCCGAAACAAGAGCCGCTCCGAAGGATCCCGGATCGGGCGTCGCGTCTGCCGCTGCGGCGCCGCGCGTGCGGCCCGCATTCTTTGCGGTCCGCAGCGACCTGGGTTCGTCCGACTTCACTGTGCCGCCCTTGCCGGGTGACCGGCGCTCGGATCGCAGGATCGAAGCCGTCGCCGCCGGTCGCGTCGACCCGGAAGCGGCTGCGCCGTAAGCGCGCGGAAGCTCGACCTGGAGGTCCGTCGCGTCTCCGGCGAGGGAACCGGACGAACGCGCCGTGCCAGACGCGGCGCCGTTCGATGCCCTTGCCTCTTCGAAGGCGTCCCCGAAGCTCTGCTCGTTGGATTGCCTGAGCCCGGAAACTCCGGCGCCCGGGACGGGTCTGACCGTCGGGCCGAGGGTCACGCTGGGAGCGCCGAGACCGGACACTTCAATGTCCTCCAAGCACGTCGTACATCTGGCTGAACTTGCTGGTAAGGAGGCGCGAGACGGCCGAGTACCTGATCTGCGTCTCGGTCAGGGCCGTCATCTCCGTCTCGAGATCGACCGTGTTGTTGTCGTTGCGCAGGTTTTCGTTCGTGGTCGAGCTGGTGCCCGCGGTTGACGTCGAGAAATTGGAGGCGATCGACGAGTACTGCCTGGGATCCGTCGTCCGCATTGCAACCGCGGCGCTGGGCCCGGCCGACGGCTCCGTCGCGTTGCCCGGCGTCGATGCCATCGCCTGGACTTCGCGCTGGAGGGCGGTCTCGAAGTCGACGGTCTGGGCTTGATAGCCGGGCGTGTCGATGTTTGCGAGGTTCGACGAAATGGCCGACTGCCTGCTCGTCAGGCCGTCCAACGCCTGCTCCAGAATCGAGGTTGTGGGATCGATCAGACCGCTCATGCCGCGGACTCCTCGTAGCGCGTCCATTTGCCCAGAACACGGGAGACGTACGCCCTGGCCGATGACGGAACGGCGCCGGCCTTCCGCACTGTGCCGGGCCCTTTGCTGTACGCCGCCAGGGCCATGTCGACCCGTCCGAAACGCTTGAGCTGAAGGGCCAGGTACCTGGCCCCGCCGTTCAGGTTCTGCGCAGGATCGAGGGCGTCCTTGACGCCCATCGCGCTCGCCGTCCTGGGCATCAGCTGGGTCAGACCCTTCGCTCCGCAGCTGGACACCGAATTCGCATGGAAGCTCGACTCGTTCGAAACCAGCGACGCGAGGAGCAATGGATCGATGCCGTTTGCGACGGCGGCGGCCCGAATCTCGGGGGCGTACGGGATCTTTGAGGCGACGGCGTCGAAGCGGGCCAGAACGCTCTGGCTCGACTCCCAGGATGTCGACCCAGGATCGGAGACGGAGGACGGGCTCGCCAGGGAGCTCGGCAGGGCACTTGTCTGTGAAGTCGGGCCGGGCAGGCGCCCGGACTTCAGATACTGCGTCGGGTCGACCGCTGTTCCGCTGGGGGAGTACAGGCCGAAGTGCAGATGGGGCCCGGTCGAGTTGCCGGTGCTGCCTTCGGTACCGATCTCCTGGCCGCGACTGACTCGATCTCCGACTTTCACGTCGAGGTCCGGATTGAGATGCCCGTACAGGGTCACGTAGCCGTCGTCGTGGCGGATCTTGACGACCACCGCGCCGTCGGACTCGCGACCGGCGTAGGTCACCGTGCCGTTGGCCGCGGCGAGGATCGGCGTCCCGTTCCTGGCCGCCAGGTCGATGCCGGGGTGGTAGTGGGCGTAGTGGACGCCGTCGACGGTCGCGGCCGGTTCCATGGCCAGGCTCGTGGGCCCGAAACCCTGGGTCAGCTTGCCCGACGGCAGCGGGCTGCCAAACCCGATGCCGCCCGTGACCCGGATGCCCGTGTAGATCGTGTTCGCGTAGGCGCCGGCGGCGTTTTCGACTGTGTCGGCGGTCGACGAAGTGGACGAGACCTCGGCGAGGACGCCCGCGAAAGGCGAGCCGCTGTTGAGCGCTTGGGCCGCCGAACCGACCGGCCCGCCCGCCGACGTGGTCGACTGCCAGTTCGGATCGACACCGCGCATGAGCGAATCGAGTTGGGCGATGCGGGAGACGAAGCTCCCATACCCCGCCATCAGCGGTTCCTCGCGGCGCGAACCGCGTGCTGGGTGGAAGCGATCTCGGCCATGGCCAGCGTGTCCAGCCGGTCGCGCGCGCGACGCTCCTCGGCCATGAATCGGTCGCGCAAGCGCTCCACGACTTCGCGCTGGCGAGTGGCTTCGGCCAGAGCCTGGCGCGCTTCGAAGAGCGCGCTCGTGGCGCGTCCGAGCCGCTCCTGGGCGATGACGATGGCACGCTGGGCAGCGGCCACCGCGTACACCGCGCTCTGTAGCTGGCCCGCTTCGGTGCGGTCGCACTGCAAGTCGGAGAGCCAACGCAGATCTTCGCCGGCGCGGCCCTGGGCCGATTGGACGAGCGCCACAGCTTTGTGGTGGGCGTCTATCGCGTGGCCCAGATTTATGCGGGCCGATTCCTCGGCCATTTCCCGCAGGCGCAGCACAATCCCCAGGCGGAAGCGATTGCTCATCGCGGCGCCTCACCGCGCAGACTCGCCGGCACCGAACCGGACCAGCCGGGTTGAGCCTGGCCGGCGGCAGCGCCGACTGGCACCTGGGCCGGCCTCGCGGTTTGAGCTTCCGCCGGTCGGACGGCCGCGAGCCCCGCTCCGGGACCGAGCAGCGCTCGGGCGTTGAGCACGCCGGTGCTTTCCATCATCTGTCGCGCGGCGGCTATGTCGCACGACTCCTCGAGCTCCTGGCAGAGGAAGCCTTCCAGAGCAGGGCGAAGCGCAATCGCCTCGTCGATGGCCGGGTTCGAGCCCGACGCGTACGCGCCGACCTCGATCAGATCGCGAGCGCCTTCGAATTCGGCCAGGGCCGCGCGGATAGCACCGGCGACGCGCAGGTGCTCCTTGTCCACGACGGCAGGCATGGCTCGCGAAACCGACGCCAGAACGTCGATCGCCGGGTAGTGGTTGCGCTCGGCCAGAGAGCGTGACAGGACGATGTGGCCGTCGAGGATCGAACGGACCGTGTCGGCGACGGGCTCGGTCATGTCGTCGCCTTCGACGAGGACGGTGAAGAAGCCGGTGATGGTGCCGTACTCGTTGTTGCCGGCGCGCTCGAGCAGGCGCGGCAGGAACGAGAAGACCGACGGTGGGTAGCCGCGCAGGGCCGGCGGCTCCCCTGCCCCGAGGCCGATCTCGCGCTGGGCCATCGCCAGCCGCGTGACGGAGTCCATCATGAAAAGGACGTCCTTGCCGGCGTCGCGGAACGACTCCGCAATCGCCGTGGCGATTTCGGCCGCCTTGAGGCGGAGCAGCGCCGGCTGGTCGGAAGTAGCCACGACCACGACCGACCGGGCCAGCCCCTCGGCCCCCAGCTGC
Source organism: Chloroflexota bacterium (assembly GCA_003152995.1). GTDB lineage: Bacteria > Chloroflexota > Limnocylindria > Limnocylindrales > CSP1-4 > Fen-1039. Next base: position 13,425 of record PMBR01000051.1, read on the forward strand.
TCGTCGATGAACTCCTGGACCTCGCGGCCTCGCTCGCCGATGAGGGCGATCACGTTGACGTCGGACGAGGCGTGTCGGGCAATCATGGCCAGGAGCGTGGACTTACCCACGCCTGAACCGGCGAAGATGCCGAGGCGCTGTCCCTTGCCGGCCGACAGGAGACCGTCCAATGAGCGCACTCCCGTCGAGATCGGGGTCGAGATGCGCGCCCGCCCCAGTGGATGCGGGGCGGCGCCGGTCACGACGCGATATTCGGCTCGCACCGGGCCGCGTCCGTCGAGCGGACGGCCGAAACCGTCGAGCACGCGGCCGAGCACGGCCGGCCCAACCGGGACGCGGAACTGCTGCTCGCGCAGCCGGACCGCCGACCCGGGTCGAACGCCCGACAGGTCGCCGAACGGAACGAGCGTTATCAGCCCGTCACGGAATCCGACGACCTCGGCGCTGACCATGGCCTCGGGCTCGAGATCGATCCAGCAGATCGACCCGAGCTGGAGAATCAGGCCAGCTGCTTCGACGGTCGTACCGATGACCCGAACCACCTCGCCGGTGGCCTGGAATCTCGGGGCGGCCTCCGCGGCTTCGATGAGATGTCGGAGCAGCGGCGTGACCGCATGGCCGCCGCTGTCCAGCAGTCCACGGCCGTGCCGCGTCCCAAGTAGAGTCGCGTGGCCGCCTCGGGAGGGCCCCGTCATGCGACCTCCTCCTCGACGGCGCTGCGAGTCAGATTGGGAATTGCCCGGTCGAGCGCGATACCGATCTCCTCGAGCTGCGCCTCCAGACCCGCCTCGACGAAGCCGTGCTCGTAGCGGAGCGTGCAGCCCCCGACGGGCAGAGTCGGGTCGCCTTCGAAGGTCCACTTCTTGCCCAGGTACGCCCGACCGTGCAGAGCCTCCCAGGCCTGGTGAACCGGCTCAACTGCGGCCGGGTTGAGAAGGACGTGCGCCTCGGGCGATCCGTTGATCGTGCTGACGGCGGCTTCGAGAGCCACGCAGAGCAAGCTCGGCTCGATCCGGACCTCGTGCTGCACAACACGCTTGGCCACCGACAGAGCCAGCTCCGCGATGGCGTGGGCGATCTCGGATGTCCGCTCCGGGGCGATGCTCTGGATCCGCTCCACCATGGCGCCGGCCGCCTCTACGGACGCGCGCAACTCTGCATCGGCCCTGTTGAAGCCGGTTTGATAGCCGCGCTCCTCGGCAGCGCGCTCGGCGTGACGGATCTCCTCCGCGAGGGCCTGGGCGTCCGCGGAGACGACTGCCGCGGCCGCGCCGGACGCTGCGCCGGCCGCGGCAAGCGATGGCCTGGAGTTTCGCGATGCGGCCTTGTTGGCGCCGCGGAGGACTCCCCGGCCATTGCTGCCCGTCTCCGGGCCGGGCAACGGCGCTTGTGCCGGGGCCGACGTGGCAGACGGGCCCTGAGCGGAGTCGTGGATGAGCCGCCAGCTAGACGAAGGCATCTTCGGAGCCTCCGCGGTTGACCACGATCTCGTCCCCGTCCTCCAGCTTCTTGACCGTGTCGATGATCCGCTGCTGCGCTTCCTCGACCGCCTTCATACGGACCTGGCCGGCCAGGCCCATTTCCTCGCGCAGCATCTCGGCAGCGCGCTGGGACATGTTCTGGAAGAACTTGAGACGCAGCGGCTCGGTCGCCGGTCGCAGGGCCAGTGCCATGTCCTTGGCATCGAGTTCACGGATGACACGCTGCATCGCACGGTCGTCCAACAGGACCATGTCGTCGAAGACGAACATGAAGCGGCGGACTTCGTCGGCCAGCTGCGAGTCCTGCTCCGACAAGGCCGTCAGGATCAGGCGTTCATTGGTTCGGCCGACCTGGTTGAGAACATGAGCCAGCGGGCGCGTCCCGCCGACGGAGGTCACTTCCGTTACGACGGATGAGAGCTTGTGACGCAGGCCCTCCTCTACTATCTCCACGGCCTCAGGCGTGATCTGCTCCGTCAGGGCGATGCGCTTGGCGACCTCGACCTGGATCGATGCCTCGAACTGGGTCAGGATGCGGGCGGCGGCTCGCGGATCGATGTGGGCCAGGACGATGGCGATCGTCTGGGGATGCTCATCGCCGAGCAGCCCGGCGGCCTGCATCGGATCGAGGTCCCGCATGAAATCGAACGGGATGATCTGCTGGGCCTGGTGAACTCGATCGAGCAGCTCGTGGGCTTTGCCCTGTCCGAATGCCTGGGCGAAGAGCTCGAGAGCGTAGTTCTCGCCACCGGGCAGGACGCCGGCGTGGGCAAACAGCCCGGCGTAGGCCTCCTCGAGGATGGCGTCGCGAGTGGTCGAATCGACGGCCGGCATGCGCATCAACTCGAGGGCGACGCGATCGATCGCTTCCGGCGGCAGGCGGGCGAGCAGTTTGGCGGAAGCTTCCGTGCCGAGCGTGATGAGCAGCGCGGCTGCCTTGCGCGGTCCGCTCAGGGAGAGTGCTGTTGCGGCTTCGGGGCTCATCGGCGGCGTTCCTCTTCACGGAGCCAGCCATGCATCAGTCCGGCAAGGGCTTCCGGTCGCTCGTCGGCGACCATCTGCAGGCGTTCCTGGATGCGGGCCTGCGGAGTGGCCCCGGGCATCTCTGCCGGCGCCGCCTCCGGGGCTCCGATAGCCGGCGCGTTCGACCGAGCCTGGGCCGGCAGGTAGTTGCCGGCGGCCGGCACGGAGCCGAGATCGAGCACGGTTTCATCGGCACGTCGCCCGAGGGAGCGCGAGTTCAGGAAGAACAGGAGCAACATGAACAGCCCGAAGACCGCGCCCAGGATCGTGCCGCTCATTTCGCCGATCGTCTTCATCATGTCCGGCGAGGCAGAGGCGGAACCCGCGGCGCCTGAAGCGCCGGAAGCGCCGGAAGAGCCGGAAGCGCCGGCGGCGCCGGCAGCGCCCGTGGGCCGCGCGGCGAAGGTCACGGCATCGACTGCAACCACGTCGCCTCGGGTCGTGTCGGCCCCGATGGCGGCAGCGATGTCTGTTTTGAGCGTTTCAGTCTTGACGCTGCCCAGGGCGGCCTGATCGATCAGGACGGCGACCGAGAGACGCTTGACCACGCCGGGCTGGGTGATCACGTGCTGGACGGTTTGGGAGACGCTGTAGTTGACCGTCGTCTCCTGGTGAAGGTATCCGCCGGACGAAGTGGAGCCGGCGTCCGCTGTGGCCGAGGCGGCGGCGTTCGGCGAGGCGCCCGGTGAGGCCGAGGCGGCGGCGTTCGGCGAGACGGAGGGAGCGGCCGTCGTGGTCGCCCCTGTGTCGGTGCAAACGCCCGGGTAGGAGGGCAGGCCGGGAACGTTGGAATTGGTGCCCGGGATGCCGCAGGCGCCCGAAGTGGAACCCGCGCCGTACTGCTCGTAGATCTGGTGGATGCTCACGGGCGGGTCGCTGCCGGCCGGTGCGTAAGTCGTGATGTCCTGTTCGACCTTGCTCGTGTCCACGTCGGCCGAGACGGCAACAGAAGCGTGGCCCGATCCCAGAGCAGCGTCGATCAGGGCTGCGATCTTGGCGGCCGCTTGCTGTTCGACGAGGTCCTTGGCCTGCGCGGCAGCCGTGTCGGCCGAGTCCGCGGCGCCCGCCAGGACGTGGCCCGAGTCGTCGGTCACTACGACGTTGCCGGCCGCGAGGCCGGAGACCGAGCTGGCGACGGTGTTGACGATCGCGCGAACGAGACCGTCGGATGCCGACTTACCGGCGGACATCGTCAGCACCACCGAGGCGCTGGCAGGAGTGTCGTCGGTGGAAAGGACACCCTTCTGAGCGAGGACGACCGCTACGCGAGCGCTGCCCACGCCTTGCATGGCCTGGATCGTCTTGGTCAGCTCGCCTTCGAGCGCCCGCTGGTAGGTGACCTGCTGATCGAACTGCGAAGCGCCGAACTGCTGGTTGTTGAAGAGATCCCAACCCTTGGTGTCGCTGCTGCCGGTGCTTACACCGGCGCCCGCGGCCGCGATCCTGGCATCGCCGAGCGAGTCGACCGGGACCATGATCGTGGTCCCCGCGTCGGCCAGCTGATAGGCGATGTTTGCCCCGCGGAGCGCACTTTCGATCGTGCCGGCGTCGGACGCCGCGAGGTTGGTGAAAGCGGGCGTGTAGTCGGGCTTGCTGGCGAACATCACCAGGACGGCGATCGCCGCAACCGAACCGAGGGCGGCGAAGATGATCCCGATCCGCTGGATGATCGAGAGTTGCTTGAGGACCGACTGGACCTGCTCGTTCATCGCTCGGCAACCATCACAGCTGCGTCCTCATGATTTCCTGGTAGGCCTCGAGGAGCTTGTCCCTGACCGACGTTGCCGCCTTGAGGCTGATGGAGGCCTCCTCCATCTGCAGCATCACGGTGTGGAGGTCGGCCGAGCCGCCGGAGGCGAAGTCGGCCAGCGACGCGTCGGCCGAGGTCAGTTGCGTGTTCAGGCTGCCGAAGGCGTCGCTCAGGGAGTTCAGGAATGAGTCTCCCAACGATCCCGTTCCACCCGCGGTGCCGTCGATGGTGTTGCTTGCGCCGATCGAGCTCGTGCCGGCGATCGAGGTCGTGCCCGAGAGCGATCCGACCGAGCCGACGCCGGAGATGGCGGAGATGCCGGAGATCGGGGCGATGCCGCTCATCGCTCGTCTACGCCTTGCCCAGGTCCAGCGCGTCGAGGGCCTGCTGCTTGGCAGCCTGGGCCACTGTGGCGTTGACCTGGTAGGAGCGCGCCGCGCCCATTAGATCGGTCATCTCAGAGGAGACGTCGACGTTGGGGTAAGTGACGAAGCCCTGAGCGTCCGCGTCCGGGTTGCCCGGGTCGTAAGTGCGGACGTTCGGCCGCGCAGGGTTGACGATCGCAATCGCCGAGACGCCCTGGGCCGCCGATTCCGGGCCCATTTGCTGCGCCTGGAATACGACCGCCTGCTCCTGGTAGGGCTGCTGCGGGTTCGCCTGGCTCCGGGTCGTCTCGGCATTGGCGAGGTTGCTGGCGGCGACATCCATGCGCAGCCGCTGGGCTGTGAGTCCGGATGCGGCGATGCGGATGGTGTCGAAGACGCTCATGAGGCTGCTTCCTCGGCTTCTCGATTGGTCCTCCGCCGAGCATCTGCCCGCGGGATCTGATCGGAACCGCCCGCATCTTCGGCTGCCCCGCGGACCGCCGGTATCAGGGTCCGCCCTCGGACCCTTCGACCATTGGTAATCCCGCCGACCGGCCGGGCGGACCTCCCCGGGTGGACCATCCGATCGGGCCCCACTGCAGGCTCGTCCGCCCTCATGCAACTGCCCGGCCCCCGTCGGGCCCATCCGACGAGGGGGGGCCGGCGGCGATCGGCCGACCCGAGCCGATGGCCTGCGCCGGCAATACACTGATGTCACGATGGAAGAGCGGTCTGTGGCACGCCACCTGGCAGGAGCTGAGCTCTGGGCCCGTGTCGGCGACGTCGGTCGATGGGACGGCGTTGTCGCGCACCTGCAGCCTGGCGCAGGCCCCGGCGCGCATGCCGCAGGCTCCAATACCGCCGCGCATGCCGCGGGCGTCACCACCACCGCGCATGCCGCGGGCGCGGCGCCCAAAGCCGGGTCTCCAGAAGTGGCCCTGGTAGCGGGCTGGGAAGATGGCGAGCCCTTCTGCGCCACCATCTGCTCGACCGACGTGGGCCTGCAGTTCTGCCGGCGATGCCCCGAAGAGCTGGCCGCGAGGGTCCTGACCACGGGCCGCGCCGCCAAAGGGGCATGCCGGGCCGGCGGGACATTGCTGGGTTTCCCGGCCCCACGCGGTTCGCGCACGACGGCGGCGATCCTGCGGGTAGGGCCGCCGAATGTACGCAGCGCGGCGGCCGTGTCGGATCAGACGCGGGTGGCACCGGGTTCTCTCCGTCGGGCGGCAAAGCAAGCCCCGCCCCCCGACGGACGCGCGGCCCTGGCCGCTGCCCGGGTGCTTCGCGATCCCGGCCGCCTGTTCGAATGGCAGATCCAGCAGCGCACCCGTGGCTCGGACCGGCGACGGACGGCCACGGCGGCGCTGGCGCAGATGGTCGCGACCAGCGAGGAGTTCTACGAGCTGTACCGGGAGTCCCAGCGCCAGCGCCGCGAGCTCGAGCGCAGACAGCGCCGGCTCGACCGCCTCGCCCGCCAAACGCTGCAAGCGAGCGACCTCGAACGTGCCAGGATCGCCCACCAGATCCACGACACGGCGGCCCAGTCGATGGTCAGCGCGTTTCGATTCCTGGACGCGGCGCGGGCCTATGCGCAGAGCCACCCGGGCGATTCGGTCGACGGGTATCTCGAGTCGGCGTCCGATCGCCTGGTGACGGCCATCAAGGAAGTTCGGGCGGTTCTGGCCGATCTCATGCCGCCCGGTCTCGAAGAGCTTGGGCTCTCGCACGCCATCCGCAGCCGGATGAATTCCCTGGCGGCCGAGTCCGGCATCGAGATGTCGCTCGAGGGCGACCTGCCCCGGCTCGACGACTGGGTTGAGCAGGCCCTGTACGGCATGACCGCCGAAGCCCTGACCAACGCCGTCCGCCACTCGCACGCAACCGCGGTCCGAATGGAACTGCGGGTCGCGAAAGATCGGGCGGTCCTGACGATCCACGACGACGGCCACGGCTTCGACCCGGCGGCCGCGGAGCGTCGCCGTGCAGGCGGCGGCCTCGGCCTGTTGGGCATCACCAGGCAGTCGCGCTGGCTCGGCGGCGCGGCATCAATTCGAAGTCTCATCGGCTCAGGTACGCTTGTCCGGATCTCGATCCCAATCGCTCGACACACCGGGTCTCGGGCGGGCTACGCTGCAGCAGCCAGCGACGCTGCCCAAACAGGACGGAACGGAGAAGGTAAGTCGTGAACGAGCGCGCCCGCGTACTGCTCATCGACGACCACGAGATGGCCCGCCGCGGCCTCCGTGCAATGCTCTCCGCGGCCGACTGGATCGATGTCGTAGGCGAGGGCGATTCGTGTGAGACCGGCCTGAAGCTCGCCGAAGAGCTCGACCCCAACATGGTCCTGCTGGACATCCGCATGCCGGGCCTCGACGGTCTGGCCTGCCTCGAGCGACTCAAGGCCCGCCATCCGCGTATCGCCGTGGTGATCGTGACCCTGTACGACGATCGCCGTTACGTCCTGGAGGCGATCCGGCGCGGAGCCGCCGGATACCTGCTGAAGGACGCGACGACGGCCGAGGTGATCCAGACCCTCCACAACGTCGCGAACGGCCAGCTCGCGGTCGAGCCTCAGCTCCTCCGAGAAGCTCTCGCCACGCGAGAGGATCCGCCCTCCGCCGGCGACACCGCCCGCCAGAGAGCGGAGCAATACGCCCTCACCCCTCGCGAGCACGACGTCCTGCTGCTCGTCGCCGAAGGGCTGACCAACAAGGAGATCGGCGGCAAGCTTTCGATCACCGAGGACACGGTGAAGAAGCACGTCCAGAACATCATCTGGAAGCTGCGAGCGGCGGATCGAACCCAGGCCGCCATCATGGCCCTCAAATTGGGCCTACTGGAAAACCCTACCTGAGCGACACGACCCACATCGGCGTGTTGGCACGAGTCAACGGATTCGAGCCTCTGAGTGCTAGGGAACGCCCCTAAACGTTCAAGTCCGGGGCCCTCCCCCCGATTCCTAGGTTACTCAGATGGCTACCAACGATCTTCTCCCAACGGCACTCGTCACCACCGGCAGCGCGCCGGCGGCAGTACCTCAGCTGGCCTCGGCGCAGGCGGCCCCGCAGCGTGACCGCTTCGCCAAGCGGGCCGGTCCCGACGTGTCGTACAAGGGTCCGGACGGGATGACCGAGGCGTACGCCGTCTTCCAGATCGATCCTCAGAGCAAGCAGCTCCTGGTGACGGTCGTGGACGGCGAGGGTCAGATCGTGCGCGTGATCCCACCGCGCACGGTCTCCCAGATGATGGCGTCGATGGGCCGCTACCGGCCGTAGGTCGGCACGACCCAGCCTACCTCGGAGTTCGCGCACTTTCTCCGGTGCGTCGCGACGAGTCCCGGCCAACCGGAACAGATCCGGCGCAAACGACGCCGATCCCCGCGAACGCCCGGGTGGGCCTTCCTCCCGCGACGCCTCGCGGCCGGGCTGGGCGTTCAAGTCCGACCACTCCGCGGCCGATCCCCCGACGGGACCCGGAGGGGTCCCACCAGCCGCGGTAAGCGGCGCTCAGGATGCCAGCGGTGGATCCCGCAATCGAGCCCCAAGGAATCGGCACCCCATGACGCTCACCCTGTCCGAGGCCGGGCAAAACGTCGTTGCAGGCACGTTCGGACGCGCAATGCGGCGCGCCGGCGAGGCCCTCGGCTCCATGTGCGGCCAGGTCATCGAGGTCCAGACGCCGCAGCTCCAGCGTTGCTCGGCATCGGACGTGCTGGTCATGGCCGGCGGCCCCGAGTCGATCGTCCTGGCCGTCTACGTCGGCATCACCGGCTCGCTCCAGGGCCACGCACTGCTGCTGTTCGCGCCTCCAGACGCCCATCGCCTGGCTCAAATCCTGCTCGCCGGCCTGCTCGGCCCTGGTGAGTTGCCGATGGAGTCGACGACCGATCCGCTGAGCTATGACGAGTTGGAGTTGTCGGCTCTGCAAGAGGCCGGCAACGTGACCATCTCCGCCTTCCTCAACGAGCTCGGGATGCATCTGCACGAGCCCGTTCAGCCGACACCGCCCCAGGTCGTCGTCGAGATGGCGGGCGCGGTCCTCGACGCAGTGCTGCTCGACCTCGTGAGCGATGCCGACCAGGTCCTTGCCGCCAAGACGACATTCAACGAAGGCGGTCTGGCTATCGACGGAACCCTGTTCGTCCTGCCGCGCGCCGACAGCCTCCGGGTCCTCCTGGACGCTCTCGGAGCGATCGGAATATGACTCTGACCGAAAGTCCGAGCCTCCTTGTGGCCGGCATAGGCGAAATGGTCCTGAGCTCAAGCGCGGACGCCCATCTGGTCGCTTACGGACTTGGCTCGTGCATCGCCCTCGCTGCCTGGGACCCGCGGACGAAAGTCGGCGGTCTTGCCCACTTCATGCTCCCCAACGGCCCGGCCAACAACGCCAGCCCGGTCAAGTTCATCGACACCGGCCTCGACACGTTCCTTCGTGCGCTCGAAGCAAGAGGCGCGGTCGTCAGCCGGAGCACTCTCAAGGCGGCGGGTGCGGCGGCGATGCTGACCGTAGGGGGAGGCCTCGCCATCGGCAAGAGAAACGCCGAATCGATGGAGGCCGCCCTCAAAGAGCGGGGCCTGAACCTGGCCGCCGCCGCACTTGGAGGGAACGCCGGCCGGACGGTTCAACTTGAGGTCGCCGACGGCCGATTCCTCATCAAGAGCCTGTCCTCGGTCATCCAGCTGTAGCACGAGTAGTAGGAGCACCTCGATGGCAAAGATCCTCGTCGTCGACGACGCGGCGTTCATGCGTCTTCGGGCGGCGAAGCTGCTCGTCGAGGCCGGACATCAGGTTCTCGAGGCCGAGAACGGGCGGGTCGCCGTCGAGACCTACCTGCGCGAGCGGCCCGACTGCGTCCTGATGGATATCACGATGCCCGAGATGGATGGCCTCGAAGCCCTGGCCGAGATACGTGCGAAGGATCCTCACGCTCGGATTGCGATGCTCACGGCAATGGGCCAGCAGGCAATTGTGATGGACGCGATCAAACGGGGCGCCCGCGACTTCGTGGTGAAGCCGTTTGCACCGGACCGCGTCATCGCCGCCGTCAACAAGCTGCTGGCCGCCTAGGAGCTGCGTCTCTCCCGAGGCCCGCGCAACTCCGCGCGGCGTCCGATCGGGTCTGCCGCCCAGTGGGAAGCGGGAACTCGCCATGGGCCAGATTCGCACCCTGATCATCGACGACTCGGCATTCATGCGTCATGCGCTCGGTCGGATGCTGGCCGACTCGCCGGACATCGAGGTCGTCGGCGCGGGATCGAACGGCGAGGAGGGGCTACGTCTCGCCGCCGAGCTGCGGCCCGACGTCATCACACTCGACGTGGAGATGCCCGTTCTCGACGGCCTGGGGATGCTCAAACGCCTCATGCTCGAGACGCCGACGCGGGTCGTGATGCTCTCGAGCCGGACCTCCGAGAACGCCCAGATCACGCTCGACGCTCTGGAATTCGGTGCGATCGATTTCGTGTCCAAGCCATCGGGTTCCCTTTCGATCGACATCAGCCGTGTCGGGGACGACCTGGTCGCCAAGATCCGTGCCGCGGCGGGAATGTCCGAGGCCGCCTTCCTGCGCCACCGTCAGGTCGCGGCCATGAACCTCACACTCATCAACAACCAGGCCCGCCAGAAAGCGGCGCTGGCGCAGGCGGCCGAGATCGCCGGCCGGACCTTGCCCGACCCGAAGCTTCGGGACCTGCCGGCGCGCCCAGACCGGGTCGCCGACACCTCCAGGCGGGTGTGGACCGGCCCGCAGGTGGCGGCCCGCAAGCTCGTCGTCATCGCCTCTTCGACGGGCGGGCCGAGCGCTCTGCACGCCGTGATAAAGGCCCTACCTGCCAGGCTGGGAGCGGCCGTCGCGATCGTCCAGCACATGCCTCCAGGCTTCACGACATCGCTCGCAACCCGTCTCGACTCGGCCGGTCAGCTGCGGTGCACGGAGGCCGCCGCGGACGACCTCCTGGTGGAGGACGAAATCCTTGTCGCGCCCGGCGACTTCCACATGATCTGCTCCACGAGCGGCAGAATTCAGCTCGTCCGCCTGCCGGCGGTCAACGGCGTGCGCCCCGCGGCGGACGTGACGTTGCAGGCGGTGGCGCCGATCTGGCGCGAACGACTGCTATGCGTCGTCCTGACGGGAATGGGCTGCGACGCTCTCTGCGGAGCTCGTGCGGTGAGGCAGCACGGCGGCGACGTCATCGCCCAGGACGCGGCGACGTCGACCATCTACGGCATGCCCGCGGCCGTGGCCGAGGCCGGCCTCACGGATCGGGTTCTGCCCCTGCACCAGATCGGCGATGCCATCGCGACCTGGTGCGGCGCCGATCGATCGGCCGAGAGCGCCACCGACCTCCCCTCTCTCCCGAATGCCCAGCGTGGTCGACCCGCCCTCGCATCGTGATGCGGGTCCCGGCGCATACGTGGACGCCCGACTCACCCTCGCCCTGTCATGCACCGATACCTAATCGAGAGCCCCCAGCCGGATCGCGTCCGGCGAATCAACAAAGGAGAGAAGCGCCGTGGCCGACAAGCCAACGTCCGGCGGCAGCGGTCGGTCCGCAGAGCTGCAGATCGTTGTCTGCGAGCTTGCGGACGAGCACTACGGTCTGGACATCGCGAGAGTCTACGAAATCATCCGCAATCAGCCGATCACGCCGGTGCCACGGGCACCCGGCTTCGTGAAGGGCGTGATCAACCTGCGCGGCAGGATCATCCCCGTCGTCGACCTTCGAGGCCGGTTCGGGATGCCCGCGGCAGATCCGACCAAGGAGACCCGCATCGTGGTTGCCGAAAGCGGGTCCACGCGTGTGGGCCTGATCGTCGACGGCGTCTCCGAGGTACTGCTCCTGCCCCTCGACGCAATAGAGCCCACGCCCGAAGTCGCGGCGGGAGACGACGCTGAGTATCTGCGCGGCATCGCCAAACTCGGCGACCGTCTCGTTCTCCTGCTGGAGCTCGACGGCCTTTTCGGCCTGGATGAACAGCATGTCCTCGCCGGAGCGGCCTGAGCAATGAGAGTGCAGATCGTCAACCGCTACGTCCAGTCTGCAGTGGACGTAATCACTAAGGAAACGGGCACGCAGGCGGTTCGCGGGGGCTTGCTCCTGGAGGGCAATCCCTACACCACCGAAGACGTGACCGCCGTGATCGGTATCAGCGGTTCGCTGACGGGTTCTCTCTACCTTTCGATGGCCGAGCCGACGGCGCTCAAGATGATCGGCGCGATCATCGGCCAGGTAACTACGGAGCTCGACGATCTCGGCCAGAGCGGCATCGCCGAGATGGCCAACGTTATCGCCGGAGCCGCGGGCGTCGGCCTGTCCGAGGAAGGCATCGAGACGTTGATCAACCCGCCGCTGGTGCTGGTCGGTCGCGGGGCACGCCTTTCCACGGTCGAGATCCAGCGCCTGGTCGTGCCTATCGCAACCGCATACGGCGAGATCAAGCTCCACGTGGCGCTTCGAGAGGCAGCGTGAAATGCGTCTGACCTTCGATCTGCAGCCAGGCGACGACCGACTGTTCACAGACGAGTCGCTCGAGCAGATCGAGCGCATCGAGCAAGGCCTGCTCGAACTCGAGCACGGCCTCGATGCCGGCGTGGTCAACGAGGTCTTCCGAGCGGCTCACACCCTGAAGGGCTCGGCGGCCACGATCGGCCATCGGCGCATGGCCGAGCTGACGCACGCGATGGAGGATCTCTTCGGAGCCTTCCGCAGCGGAACGCTCTACGAGGTCAAGCCCTTCGCCGACGTCCTGCTCGCCACCATCGACGTCCTCCGGGCGCTCGTGGCCGAGGTTCAGGAGGGCGAGACGCTGACCGATGCGCCAGAAGCGCTGACCGGGCAGCTGCGTCAGTTGCTTTCGACCGCCACGGCCGCGGCCGCGGCCAAATCCTCGACCAGGCCGGCCTCCATAGCTCAGGCGTTTCAACCTGCCGCCGTCCTGCCGCCGGCGGCCCGGACGCCGGCGCCAGTTTCGGGAGCCGCGGCAGGAACGGGCGCGCCGGCACGACCGGTGGCCGACGTCGCCGCATTCGGCGACGTCGAGAGCGGCGTCACCAACGTCGCCGTCGTGCCGCTGATCCAGCAGCTCCTATGCGAAGCTCCGGCAGGCTTCGATCCTCGCTCGCTCTTCGTTTGCAGAGTCGACCCGACGAGTGAGTGGCAGGCGGTCCGGCTCCTGCAACTCGTGATGGAGGTCGAGGAAGCCGGTGCCTTTGTCGGGTCCGCGCCCGGCCGCCAGGAGATCGAGAGCGGCATGGGCGCCTCGCTCCTGGCCGTGCTTGCCAGGGGTCGGCCGGGGGAGCTGACACAGTTGCGCGGCCGATTGGCCGCCATCGACGATGTCGTGAGCGTGGAGATGATCGCCGCGCCGATCGCCGCCGGCCAGGCCGATGTGTCCGGTATGTCCTCCAGCATCGAGATCTTCGGCCCCGGCGAGACCATCCCGCCGCAGGGCGCGGACCGCAACGACAACCTCGACGAAGCCCGCTCGCCGAGCCCGCAAGAACGACGTCAGGCCGACCCAGGCGCAGAGGCCCGTGGGCTGCCGCCTGGAGAGCGGATGACGGTCGCGGGCGATCGCCTCAAGGCGGCCCAGCAGACCATCCGCATCGATGTCGCCCGCCTCGACGAACTGATGAATCTCGTCGGCGAGCTGGTGGTGCACAAGACCCGGCTGCAGAGGAGCGCCGCCGATCTTGCGCTTCGGCTTGGCGACGATCCTCTCGCACGCCAGTCCGAGGAGGATTCGCAGCAATTTGCACGCATCGCCGGCCAGCTCCAGGACCAGGTCACCGGCCTGCGGATGCTGCCGATCGAGACCGTCTTCAATCGCTTCCCGCGCGTCGTGCGTGACATCGCCGCCAAGCTCAACAAGGAAGTCCAGCTCATCATCGAGGGCAAGGAGACCGAGCTCGACCGGTCCGTGCTCGAGGAGGTGGGCGACCCGCTGGGCCACCTCGTCCGCAACGCCCTCGACCACGGAATCGAGTCGCCCGAGGAGCGCATCGCCGCCGGCAAGACGCCTGCGGGCACCGTCCGCCTGACGGCCCGCCACGCCGACGGCCGAATTCTGATCACGGTCGAGGATGACGGCCGGGGCATGGACCCCGCGGCACTGCGCCGAGCCGTGGTGAGCAAGGGCCTGATGACGCACGAGATCGCCGAGTCAGCGAGCGACGACGACATCCTGCGAGTCGTCTTCCTGCCAGGCTTCTCGACGGCCAGTGTGATCACCGAGGTTTCCGGCCGTGGCGTCGGCATGGACGTCGTCCGCAACAACATCGAGCGCCTGGGCGGGTGGGTCGATGTCGCGAGCACGTTCGGAGTGGGGTCGAAGGTTTCGCTGTCGCTGCCGCTGACGCTGGCGATCATCGGCGCCCTGCTCGTCAAGTCGGGCACGCGAGTCTGCGCTCTGCCGCTCACCGGTGTCGTCGAGACGCTGCGCGTCGAACCTCGGTCGTTCGGCCGAATCCGCGGCCACAACGTTCTTACGCTGCGCAACCGAGTCATCCCGGTCGAGCAGCTCGACAACGCCCTGGGCGACCCACCACGACCGCTCGAAACGAACGAGCGAGGCTTCGTCAACCTGGTGGTCGTGCGGTCGCGCGGCACCGAGATGGCCCTCGCTGTGGATGCGTTCGTCGGCCAGCACGAGATCGTACTCAAGTCCCTGAGCGAGGTCGCCGGCGAGCGCAAGGGTCTGGCCGGAGCCACGATCATGGCGGACGGCACAGTAGGCCTGGTCGTGGACATCGCCGCGCTGCTGGAGCACACCGCTGTGGTCGGTGCGAAGGTCGCGGCCGCCGTCGCTCATCCGCACGCCAGAGTCGCCTGACCAGACGCTAGCCGGCGACTTTGAGCGCTCCGACCAGATCGGAGTTGGCGACCTCGCCCGTGACGTTCCCGCCGCTCAGGGCATTCCAGCCGCCCAGCAACCTGATGAACTCGCGGAGCAGCTCGTCGTTGAACTGGCCGCGCATCGCCACTCGCATGAGGCGCAGGGCGTCGAAGGTGCTCACAGCCGACTTGTACGGCCGGCGAGAGGTCAGCGCATCGAAGGCATCGACTATGGCCACTACCTGGGTGTCGATGGCAATCTGATCTTCGAGCCGTGAAGAAGGGTAGCCCGACCCGTCGCAGCGCTCATGGTGCTCGGCGATGATGTGGGCATAGGACGGTACGAAGCCCAGGGCTCGGACGATCATGTCGTTGCCGGCCCTTGCGTGACCGCGCATCACCTGCCATTCGAGGGCGTCCAGAGGCCCGGGCTTGTCGAGGATTCCCTTTGGCACGCGGTTCTTGCCGATGTCGTGGAGGAGGCCCCCGCGGGCCACGTCTCGGATCTCGTCGGGCCCGCCGATATGTGCAAAACGGGCCAGAACGATGCCGTAGACGGCGGAGTTGATGGCGTGTGTGTGCGTCGCCTGGTGCTTCTGCATCGTGGCCACCATCGCCCACACCAGGTCCTCGTCGGCGAGCATCCGCATCGTGATGCTGTCGATCGCGTTCTGGGTCAGGATCAGTCCGTCATGGTCGAGCGGGCGGTCGCGCATGAAGATCGGGGCCAGCACCTTGGCCGCGATCGAATACGCAGTCTTGCTGCGCTCGATCGGCGAAATGCGCTGATTGGCGAGCACCCTCGGCAGCGACTCAGCCAGCGCCCCGTGCAGAAGGTCGGCATCGATGTCGCGCACCAGGAACGACATGCCGCGCTGGGCCCGGGCAACGACGCGCCGCAGATCGCCGCCGCGCATCGCGTAGAGGACCGGCCGCGGCCCGCGCCAGATATACAGGTCGCAAGGCAGCGTCTCGATATCGGTCAGGACTCGCGCCGGAACGGGCCCGAATCCTGGCGGGGCGGCTGTCATGACCGGTTGAAATGGCATGTCTGCTCGAAAAATGGCGGGCGCTGGTTGCTCACGAGAGTTGTCGGTGCCGCTCCAAACCCCTTTAGATCGGCGACGCGGTCAAATCAGGCGCCGGACCGCCGATACCTCTCTCGATGGAAACGCCTCACCGCCCGCACGGACCTGCCCGGTTTGCGGCCTTCGCGCCGGTCCCGGAGCTGGACACGGTCGCGTACGACAGGCTCGCCAGAGAGGTTCGTGGCCTGCTGGGGATCGACCTGACCCAGTACAAGCCGGCCCAGGTCTGGCGCCGGGTGAACGGTTTCGCCACGGCCCGGGGACTCCCCGACCCGGACGCCCTGGTCGCCAAAGCCCGCCACGATTCGGTGCTTCGGCAGGCCTTCCTGGACATGCTGACGATCAACGTCAGCGAGTTCTTCCGGAACCCCGAGGCCTGGCAAATGCTCGCCGATCGGTATCTGAAGCCGATGCTGCACAACCAGCTCATGGTGAGGATCTGGAGCGCCGGCTGCTCGCTCGGGTACGAGCCATTCACGCTGGCGATGCTCTCTCGAGAGATCGCACCGACCGTGACGGTTCGGATCCTGGCCACGGACCTCGACGACACGACCCTGTCGCGAGCGAGGAACGCGACCTACACCGAGGCTCAGATGGCCGGCGTCTCGGAGGCGCGCCGAGCGCATTTCTTCCGCCGCGACGGAGACAAGTGGGAGGTCAAGCCCGAGCTGGCGGCCATGGTCACATTCAGGCGGCACGATCTTCTCAAGGATGCCTGCGACAAGGCGTTCGACGTGATCTGCTGCCGCAACGTGGTCATCTACTTCACGGAGCCGGCCAAGGCGGACCTGTACACGCGCTTCTGCGACTCGCTGCGGCCTGGCGGGGTCCTGTTCCTGGGGGCGACCGAGTCCATCCCGAACGTCCGGCAGCTTGGTCTCGAACCTGCCGGACTGACTTTCTACAAGCGGCCCGGGTAGGCTCCCCTGCCGGCGCCAGGACGCCGGCCGCGCGAGCCAGGGCAACGGGGCCGTCCACGGCGCGGAAGTCAGCCGGAGGCCCCTACTGGGTCCTGCCCAAGACCATGCAAACTCCGCATGCCAGATCCGTCGGGCGTGGGCTAACCTCCGGGGCGTATGACAACTCTCACACCGCTTCACGCCGGAAGTCGCTCGCCGTCCGTCCTGGTCGTGGACGATGACGAGTACGTCCACGGCGCACTGGAAGCCGCCCTGCGCGGCCTGAGGGTCCATCTTCTGACAGCCCACACGGCTGCCGAAGGAGAAGCGCTTGCGCTCGCGCACCGGCCCTTGCTGGCCATCGTGGATGTGGGTCTACCGGACAGAGACGGTTACCGTCTGACCGCCGACCTGCGCCGGTGCCCCACGCTGTCGGGCATGCGGGTCCTGATCCTGACCGGCCAATCGCCCGACGAGGCGGCAGCTCGAGACTCGGGCGCCAATGGCCTCATCCTCAAGCCGTTCCGGCTGCATCACTTCCTCGATCTGGTGCGCGAGCAGCTTGGTTCGCGTGACCGCGACGAGGCGCACATGCCGGCAGTGCTGGCCCGCGGCGCCTGACCTACCGCTGCGTACGGCGCTTCAGCCCCAATCCAGGATCGGCCTCTCGGGTATTCGATTCGCCGGCGTCTGCCGTCACCGACCTTGCCAACCTCGAACCGTGGCTGCGGGGCGCTCGTCGATCTCTGAGAACGACGTCAAGACGACGAGGCCCTGCCGCGTCCTGACCAGCAGCTTCCCGTCGTAGGCCAAGGCCAGCGACCCCGGAGCCAGCGCCTCGAATTCGGCCAGCAGCGCCGGATGTCGCGCCGCACGCGCCTCGAACACCCTGATCGCTCGGGTCCCAATCCGACAGCTCACGCCCTGAGTCCGAACGCCGAACGATCGGACGCGCCTCAGGATATCGTCGTCGTCCATCGCGGCGAGGTCAATGTGCATGTCCTCATCTCGTCGGGAGTAGTACGACCCGGCGCCGGCCTGGTCTTCTCCCACGTAGCCGAAGGCCGAGTCGATCATGGTGCACATTCCCGCCCGGAAGACCGTCGCTTCGAGCCGGAAGACCATGTGGTAGAGGAGTCCAAGGTCAAGGTCGTCGCTTACCTCAATTCGCTCCTGTCGTATGAGCCGCCCGGAGTCCACGCCGACGCCCATGTGATGCATCGTCGCGCCCACACGCCTCCGCCCGTTGAGGAGGGCGCCGTTGAGCGGGTGCAGGCCTCGCATCTCCGGCAGCGGTGATGGATGAACGTTCAGGAAGACGCGTCCAGGCCGGGCCAGCCTGCTCACCGGCAGGACGATCGGGCAGCCGTTCGACACCAGCACATCGAACGGCGTGCGTGCCAGCTCTTCGACGAGCCGCGCGCTGTCGGCCGGCGCGAACGTCTCGAAGTCTCGACCGAGCTCCCTCAACCGCTCCTCGAAATAGCTACCTGAGACGGCCCAGGTCCACTCGATTTCCAACTCCGCGAAGCTAAGGGCAGCCTCGAACACGAGCGGTCGGTTGCCCACGAATAGCACCCGCCGGAGCGATGGTCGGGTCCCGGCCCGTCTCGTCGTCACCTCCGCACCTCTATCCGTACTCGCCGGCCCGATAGGCTGGGAAGTAGTCCACCGAGTTGCGGCCGGCGGCAAGTCGACCAGTCGCCGCCCGCGTTAGCGATCCGTACCGCTCGGGAGACAGAATTCGCCCGCACAGGTACGCGAGCCTGGAGCCCGTGGCCCAGCCGGCCTTGAATTCTGTGAGGCCGTCGCGGGCCTGTGCTTCGCCGATCCCGGCTCCGCCGCCGAGATCAAGCCAGCGGAGGCGGCCTCGGAAGTGCT
Source organism: Chloroflexota bacterium (assembly GCA_003152995.1). GTDB lineage: Bacteria > Chloroflexota > Limnocylindria > Limnocylindrales > CSP1-4 > Fen-1039. The sequence goes on from PMBR01000051.1 coordinate 31,745, forward strand.
CCAGCGCCGCCCAGTGAAGCGCGTACGCCGCGCCAAGCGAGTAGCCGCTCTCGGTCGTTGCGGCCAGATGGCTGTACGCGACACCGCCGGAGTTTCCTTCCGAATCCTCGAGGCAGATCGAGCCTTCCGGCCGCGATGGCGCGTACCAGAGATGCTCCCCCACTACCGTCTCGCCGTGGAGTGCTCGAAACAAGACCACTCCCGGCACGCGCATCTGGGCGTCGAAGGCCGCGGCCGAGAAGCTCCTGATTCCCTCGATTCCGTGGCGCGCGATGAGCCCCGAATACAGCCGGGTCCACTCCTCGACATGAGCCTCGGGCTTCGTGCTGACCTCTACCCGGAGTTCCCTCAGTGCCCGCCGCGCGTAATAGCGATGATGTTTCGACGCGACCGCTCGGTCCGATTCGGCCAGATCGACCACGAAATGCTTCTTGAACCGCCTGACCACGTCGAAGATGCTCTTCAAGAGCGCTTCGTCATAAGCGCCGAAAGGATCCGTCACGAGAGTCACCGAGACGAGGCGGCCGGCCAGAGAGTCCAGGTCCGCGCGGAGCGCGGGCCAGTCGCCGCAGGCAAACAAGGGGTAGGGACCAATCGCGTCGCGCTCTTCGGTGCCGGGAATCGGTCGCTCGAGGAGCCATCCACGGCTCGCATCCAGGGCTATCGGCCGGCCGAACTCAGCAAGGGCGCGGGCATATGCAGGATGGGCGTAGCCCACCGGCCCGAAACCTCCCCCTGCGGTCACGTCCTGCCTTCTTCGGCAGCGACGATCGACGCGATCAAATCCATGTCGGCTTCGTCGTACCGCTGATCGCACGGCAGCGTCAGGATCCTCGACGACAGGGCGTGACTGGCCACGAAGCTGGACGGTACGAAGGTTTCGATCTGCCAATGGGTCGGCGCGAAGATCTCGTGCGCGAAAAGGGCCTGGCGGACTCGGTCGCGGCCACTCAGCCGTACCGGAAACCCCAGCGGCACGACCTCATCGGGGAGCCGCGGGAACAACGCCAGCGCGGTCAGGGCAGAGGCGAGTCGAAGGTAATTCGCCCGTCGCCGCTCGGCCACGTCCGCGTAGTCGATCGCCCCGGACAGGAGGCGGTACGAGAGCTCGCTCATGGCGTACGGTCCCACCGGGGCCCCGTCCTCAGCCCGACGAAACAGGCCATACCAGTCGCGATCTCCGGACCCCCTATCGAAAGCGGCTCGGCGACGCGCGGCCTCGAGGGCGAGGCACCACCAATCGTCGGGAGGCGGAACCATGGCCGGTCGGTTCAGCGTGCGTGACCGGAAACCGAGGATCCCCCCATCCGGCACGCCTACGAACTTGCGTGGGCTGAACACCACCGCATCTGCGTTGGAGCCGGCGCCAGAGGTCAGGAGCGCCTGGCTCGCATCCTCCAGCAGGAAAGCCCCGCGATCGCGGGCGGCGGCCATGAGTCCGTCGGGGGCTATGAACCCGAAATAGTCGATGACGACGACGACGTCACCAGCTCCGACCTCGTCGAGCCATGTCAGGCCTGCGGGTTGCAGGGCCTCACCGACCGGATACCAGGCCACAGGGACGCCGCCGCGGCTCACGCCGTCCAGAAGCGCCGCGCACAGGTAGGACGGTAGCCAGACACGCCCGGGGTGCAAGGCCTCCACGAGGATGGCCACAGCGGATCGGGCGTTGACCGTTGCCAGGAACGAGCCGGACAGGAAGCCCGGCAGAGGTCGCGCGGCAGATCGTCGCTCCGCAGCCGCGCCGGCGTCGGCCAGGCCGAAGAGTCCGCCGATCAGGCCGCTCGACACCGACGCTCCTCAGGCGGCATGTTGCGGGCATCCTTCGACGGCGATCGCGTCGCGGCGTCGCGAGCGAACGGCCACGGGTCGCGCGAGTGCCTTTTCGATGATCGAACACACGAGACCTCGTTCCGCGTCGGTCAACTCTTCGAACAACGGGATGCAGAGGATTCGCGAGTATGCGGACTCGGTGACCGGCAGCGGTCCGTCGACGAAGGCACGGTAAGCCGGCATCGTGTGGCATGGGCGGAAGTAGCGCTTCGTCTGGACGCCTCGGTCGGCGAGGCTGGCCTCGACGCGATCGCGCGTGAACCCGTCCTGAAACAAGACCGCGAAGTCCTTGTAGGTGCTCCGATCCGCCGACGACACCCGCTGAACGGAGATCCCAGGCAGCGCCGCGAGCCAATCGCGGTACGCGACGACGTGGCGAAACCGCGCGGCCAGCGCATCCTCCACGCGCTTCATGGTCAGAAGCCCGAGCGCCGCATGGAGTTCGGAGAGTTTGCCGTTGAGACCGACGAAGCGTGAAACGTAGTCGTTCTGGAAGCCGTAGGCGCGCAGGTATCGGATCCTCTCGGCCAGCTCCGGGTCGTTGGTGGCCACCATCCCGCCCTCGCCGGACGTGACAGGCTTGGTCGCCGAGAGGCTGAAGACCTCCGCCGTTCCGAACGTGCCCACATGCTTCCCGTCATGCAGAGAGCCGTATCCGTGTGCTGCATCGAAGAGGAGCGGTATCCCGGCTTGCGCCGCAAGGCCGACGAGTGCGTCGATGTCGGCGGGGTTGCCGAACACATGCGTAGCGACGATGGCCCCGACGCCCTCCAGACGACGACTGATCGCCCGCGAGTCGACGTTGAGCGTCTCCGGATCGATGTCCACGAAGACGGGCCGGTGGCCGTTCCACAGGATGGCATTGACCGTCGAGTTGAAGGTGAATGAAGGCACCAGAACGCGGCTCGCCGGAGGCAAGTCGAGAGCGCGAACGGCGAGCATGAGCGCCACGTCTCCGCTGGACGCCGAGAGCAGGTAGCGGGCGCCCAGATACGCTCGGCTCTGATTCTCCAACTCGACCGCCAGGGGTCCGAAGTTGGAGAGCATTCGGCTGGACCAGATCCTGTCGAGCTGTTGCACGTACTCGCCAAGCGGGGGAAGCCACGGCCTGGTTATGGGAATCGAGTAGCCGGCGGGCGGCGTGTGCCCGGGTCTCATCTCACCGCCTCCACGATCAGGTCCGTCTCGGGCCTGGTCTCGAGCCCAGTGAGGTCGGAATGCGACGACTCTCCCCACCCGACACGCTGGACCTGCGCGAACCCAACGCGCCCGAGCCGGAGGCGAAGCTCGCTCTCGTTGTAGAGGTACTGGTGCTCCCATCCCCTGAACGACACGTTGATGAACGCCACTCGCGAATCCACCCAGCCGAAGGCCTGGTCCTGGATCCAGGGTTGATCGCGCCAATCGGGAGAGCTGTAGCGGCCAAGAATGCTCTCGAGGTCGGGCATGCCGAGGCGCATGACGCCGCCGGGCCGGAGGACTCGATACGCCTCGGTCATCAACAGCTGCCCGTCCGCGAGCCTCAGGTGCTCGAACATGTGCTCGGAGTGAATCCTGTCGACCGAAGCATCTGGAAAAGGCAGGCCGTAGCGAAGGTCGAGCGTCAGGTCCGGCGTGCCCCCGACGTCTACGTTCACCCAGCCATCCAGAAGCACCGTGCCGCAACCAAGGTGAAGACGGAGAGGCGTCCGCGTGAGGAACCGCCGGGCGGCAACGTACCCTTCGATCACTTCCCTCTCAACAATGCTGCCGGGAACGCACACGGCCGTCGGAAGATTGAGTTCGTACATTTCGGAAAGCCTCCCAGTCAGGCGGCCGCGGGACGGTGCCGTGCTTCCAGGTAATGGCGGTAGACGACATGCTCGAGGTTGCCCATGCGGACGCCCGCCTCGAGCATCCGGCGCCACAGGTTCCAATCTCCAGGTTCCATCAGGCGCCATGCATCAGGGTCGTAGTGGAAGAACCTCAGGTCCGCCGCGTAGAGGACGGAGCCGTGGCAAAGGCCCCCGAGCCGCGGCGGCCAGTCCCCGACCAGGCCCCACGAGCCGTCGCCCTTCTCCATCAACGATTGCCCGTACACGAGTTCGAGCCGGTTCTCGAGCGCTACTGCGAGCAGGATCTCGACATGGTCCGGCGTGAACTCGTCGTCGTCGTCCAGCGGCGCAATCCACGCCCCCCGGGCCAGGTCGAGAGCGTGGTTCACGGCGTGGGTTCCGGCCACCTGCCAGCGTCTCTCGGGATCCAGTGGGTACGTCGGTTTCGGCAGGTTGACGAACTTGACACGCGGGTCGTGCACGGTGGCGGCCGCTTCGATCGTCTCCGGCGTGGCCCCGTCTCCCACCACGAGGATCTCGATGTTGTCGTAGGTCTGGGCCAGTGCAGAGTTGATTGAGCGTTCGACGAGTAGCCGACCGCGATCAAACGTCGGAATCCGGATCGTCACGAGAGGGCGGTTTGCCGATTCCTCGGGCCAGCAGACGTCGCGGTCGCCGCGCAGGCGCTCGAGAGTCGAGCGTTCAGTGGCCGCCCTCTTTCGGACGAGTTGACGGTGGGCGAGGTTCGACGTTGACTCCGTCGCCAGAGCCGCCTCCCTCTCCGCGAGCTCCGACGTCTTCATCCCCGGAGCCACCCGCCTCAGGGCTCCGCGGCCGGCGTGATCGGCCGCCCAGCGGAAAGCGTCGGCCCACTCCCCGACTCGCTTTCGGACGTCGTATTCCGCCAGAACGCGCTCGCGGGCCCGGCCCGCGAGATCCTCACGCATTTGAGACGAGGCGGCCACGCGGCGCAATTGTTCGCGCCACTGCGCCTTGTTGCGGGCCAGCAGACCATCGACGCCATCGCGGATCACGTCGTACGGACCGCCGCCCATCGTTCGAGAAGCCACGGTCGCCGCGCCGGCGAGCGAGTACTCGAGCCAGTGCAACTCGGAGTGGCAGCGGCTGAAGTCGTCCTGTCCGACAGGCGCAAGCCCGATAGCCGGCCGTGCTGAGGCGAGCCGGCGCGCAAAGCCACGGACGTCGGGGACGTACGGCAGTGCCTCGTCCACGACGGCTTGGACAGTGGGTTCGTCGCTGCCGAGCCAGATCCGGCGCCCGCCCGTCGATCGAGCCGTCTCGTCGACGATGTCCCGGCAGATCTCGTAGTCGTGGAGGCGTGCTGCAACGCCGTAGTACATGAATGACAGTGGCCTTCGCCCGTCGTCCGGGACCTCCGGCTCGTACCAGGTCGCGTCGACCGCGTTCCGGACCACTCGAACCGCTGCGTTGTAGCGGCCGAAGCTGCTTGCCAGCGCGGGCGTCGTTACCGTTACGAGATCGGCCCTGCGGGCGAACCGCTCGATCAGGTCCAGGTCGCCCTGGATGCGCCGGTGGAAGCCGAGCCAGGGCTGAGGCGCGAGCAGGTTGTCATCCAGCTCATAGACCATCGCCCGCCCCCGGAGGACGGTCGGGTCGTTTTCGATCGAGGTCAGGAGCGAGCGGATGATGCGGTCGCGACTGACGATGGCGTGGCCGGTCGCCTGCGCATGCCCGGCCAGCCCGGCCTCATCCGGGGTCGCAAAGTCGCAGACGTCGCAGGCATGGACCGTCCCGTACCAGCGCCGGAAGACAACCACATCGGCCCACTCGATCGGCGAGAGGTCGCACGTGGCGACGCCGTCGCGGATCGCGTCGTCGAGGCGATCCGCATACACCGGCGGCACCTGGACGCTGTAGTCGTTCAACTCTCCCCAGGTCCGCATCTCGACGCCGTGTTCGAGCAGGAGATCGCGGTATGTGCCCAGACGCACGGAATCGCATGGCCCGGCGTCCACCGAACCGTAGACGAGGACGCGCAGAGGTTCGCCCATGGCCCCGATGATCGGGGCGCGCACAGCGACGCAGAAGTGGTCAAAGGTGGGGCCGAAACGGGGTGGTCCGGATCTCCTAGGCCCCGATCGACCGGTCAAGGCCGATCACGGGGCGCTGCCCGCGGCCGCGCTAGTGGCGAATGGGCTGATCGCCGCCGTCGAGTGCGCGGACGATCCGATCGTCGTTGAGAAGCCTCAACTCTCGCCGGATCTGCTCCAGCTGGCACTGGAGCGAGATGAGAAGCTCGCGGTCGTCAATCAGGATTCGCTCGAGACGTTGTTGAATGGCTCGGACCGAGAGCGGGCTCAGGGCAGCCGCCAGAGTCTCGGCAGCTACCTGCCGCTCCATGGACTGGGTGGCGAGACCGCGCGGGATCATCGCCGCGCGCTGCCGGCATACGATCCGGCCCCGACGAGCGACCCAACAGGCATTGGCGCACGAAGAGAAGGAACGGGTTCCAGCTCGGGCGCCGCCTCGGCAATTGCCGAGGCCGGTCGGGACGCCAGTTCCTGCCAGGCGTCGAGCAGGCCGCGCAGAACCTTCAAGGCATCTTCGGTCGGCTTGGGATCCTTGGACACGTTCCCGGCGACCAGACGACGCAGGACGTAGTCGTACAGCTGATCCAACTGTATGGCGATCGGTCCGGCGGACAGGTCGAGCGAGCCGCGGAGCGCGGTGACGATCTCCTGGCATCGGATCGACGAGCGGTGGGCCCTCTCGATCTCGTGACGTTCGAGCCAGGCCAGGTGCTGCGCCCCAAAACGGATCGCGCCCTGGTAGAGCAGCACGATCTGGCCGGCGCGACTGGCGCTGACGACCTGCGATGTTCGGTACGTGGCGGTCGGATCGAGCATTGATCGGGGCCTCATGGCTTCGACTATGGAGGCCGCCCGTGGGCGGTTCCACCTTAGTAGTCGGCTCGGCGATGGGGCCCCTTGACCCTTCGTGGCCTCCCGTCACCACCAGTGCCGCGGGGTCGGCCAACAGCGATCCGCCGCCGGGCGGCTCCCTGCCAGGCACGCCAGAATGATCGACACGCACGCGCGACCGCCCGGCGGACAGCCCGGATTGGGCGCGCCGCCACTCGAACGACTGCCCCGGTTTGCGGTTTCGGCCCGGCGAGCTCTAGCTGCCCGTGGACGAGCTGCCCAGACCGCTGCCTGAAGAAGACGTCGACGAGGTCGAGATCCCAAGCGTGGCGTTGATCTGCGCCGACTGGGCCTGCAACGTGGCCAGGGTGGCCTCCATCGCGGCGTACTGCGCTTCGATCATGGTCTGGTAGTTGTCGATCATCTCCTGGCGATCGGCTTCCTGCCGCTGGAGGTCGCTGATCTCCGTGGCCAGGCCGTCGGTGTGGGCCTGGATGTAGGAGTTCTTGCTGCTCGGATCCTCGAGAGTCTGGAGCTTCGTCAGCACGGCCGCGAACGGGCCGCTCGAACCGTCAAGGAGCGAGGCAACCTGGCTCGCGTCGGAGTTGAGCGCGGCCGTCAGCTTGGTCGTGTCCAACTGCAGCCGATTGGTAGTCCCGACCGCGGCTCCGATGTTGCCGGTGTTGAGCCCGATGGCCCCCAGCGAATTGAGCGTGCCGGTACCCGTCGTCGCGAACAAGGTCTCTCGCAGGCCCAGGAGAAGCGATCGAGCCGTCGGATCCGACGCCAGCGGAGCAGCCGTACCGCCGGTGCCGCCGGACGTGCCGGGCGTCTCCGCCGTCGCCTGGTCGAGGAGATCGCCCAGCGCATTGAAGCTGGTCACGAACTGGTTGAGCGCGTTCGAGACCGCCGTCTGGTCGACTCCGATCGTGAGGGTCTGTGCCAGGCCGAGCGGACTCAGTTTCGCGATATTGATCGTCACGCCATCGATGGCGTTGCTGACGGCGTTGGTGGTGCTGGTGATGGACCGGCCATCCACGGTCACCTGGGCGGTCAGGCCGATCGTCTGGGCGTTCGTCGTCCCGGGGGCGAGCTTGAGCGCCGCTCCGAGCGTGCCGCTGGTGTCTTTGATGTCCATGGCGACCGCGCCGGTGTCCTTGCGCGCCAGGATCAGCTGGTCGTTGGTGCGATCGACCGAGGCGACCACGCCGGCCGCCGAGTTGTTGATCCGGGTGATGAGGGCGGACATCGAATCGCCGGTGGTGTCGTAGGCGATGTCGACGCCGTTGATCGTCAGCACACCCGTTTTGGTGGACGTGAGACCCGTCAGGCCGGCCGTGTCGAGGGAACCGTTCATTCGGGCTACGCCCAGGTTGGTCGTGCCGGTGAGTGTCGGGTTGGTCGCGTTGGTCGCCTTTGCATTGGCTATGCCGAGCATGCCCAGGGCATTGCTCGCGTCGCCCGCGGCCCCGAACGAAAGCGAATGCGTCAGACCCGCGCCCGAGATGGAGAACTGGAGCCGGTTGCCGACGGCGGACGCATCGACCGTCGCCGTCGCGTCGGCGCCGACGTTGACGCCGCCCGCCCGGAGCTGGCTCTGGATCGCGGCCGAGAAGCCCTGCAGCGTCTGAGTCAGCGTGGTCTTCGTAGGGTCGCCGACGGTGTAGTGGACCAGGATGCCGTCCACGACGGCGGTGATCTGGCCGGCCGTCACGGAGCCCGGCAGGTTGAGGGACGAGAGGACCGGGTCGAGGTACGACGTACCGGTTATTGCGGCGTTCTGAGCGCCCGACACGCCCTGTGTGTCCAGCCCGAGCGCTTTGGCCGCGTTGCTCGTGTCGCCGATATCTCCGAACGAGATGTCGTGGCCGGTGGCGTTGCCGCTGATCGAGAGTTGCAGCTGTCCGCCGACAATGGCTGCCGAAACCGTGGAGCCGGCGTCGCTCATCTGAAGTTGCGACTGCAGCGCGCCGGCCAGACCGTCCATGACCGTCTGGAGCGAGGTCGTGGTCGGATCGCCGACGGCGAACTGGACCGCCGTGCCGTCGACGGTGAGGGTCATGTTCCCCGTCGTGATCGGCGTGGCCAGGTTTGCGTTGCTGAGTTTCAGAGAGGTGTCGACGTTGCCGGTGACGGCTGCGCCCATGGAAGTCGTCGAGGCCGCGCGCGTGGCTGTGGCCAGGCGATCGACCGAGACCTGGTATTGCGACACGGGCGTGCTCGTGGCGGCCGTGGCGGTGAAGACCGTGGGATCGGCAGAAGTCGCGACGCGGCTGGCGCCTGCGGCTGTGACGGTGAAGAGCTTCACCTTCGTCACGAGATCGTCCAGGGCCGTGCCGACCTGGCTGTAAGCGGCCTTCTGGGAAGTGAGGTCGGCTTCCTTGCTCTGGAGTTCGGTGAGCGGCTGCTTCTTGACCGCAACGAGGGCATCGATGATGCCCTGCGTGTTCAGACCAGAGATGACGCCGCCGAACTGGATTGTCGACATCTACCTACTCCCGCGGTCACCCGCCTGGTCGCCCCGCATGCTGAGGTGACCACTCGGGGTATCGGCTTCGGGCACGCAAAGCTTGAGAGAAGCACCCGCGGTGCGCCACTGGGATTCACCCCAGATCGAGACGGCTGAAACCCAACCGTTCATCGGACGGGCCCCGTCGCCCCGGTGCGGCCGCCGTGCCGGTGCATGAGCTCGCGAGTGTCGGCGAGCCTCTCGCGGAGAGCATCCATCTCGGCCCGGAGCTGAGTCGCGGCTTCGTGATCGCGCTCGTAGATACGTCGTAGCCGGGCGTTGAGATCGGGCGGACGAGTCGCGGGATCGGTCTGAACGAGGAATCGAAGGGCCGCCTGGCGCGCTTTCAGGGCAGCGGTGGCAGCTTCCAGATCGGGCTCCGGCCGCTTGCCCAATGCCACCATCAGGGCATCCGTGGCAGCTTCCAGAGCGCTGACGGTGGCGAGCTGGTGTTTGGCGTCCATTCTCACCTTAGGGCGAAGGCAAAACAGAAGGGGCCGGCGGAAACCCGCCGGCCCCTTCGTGATTCCGTGTCGGTGGCCCAACCGGCGTCGGGCCGCTGAACGAACTAGCGGAGCAGGGTGAGGATGNNGTCTTGGTGAAGTTCACCATCTCGGACGCGACGTCGAGGTCCTTGATGCGGGACTCGGAGGCGTTGAGGTTCTCCGACGCGACCGAGATGCTGGCCGTGGTGTGCTCGAGGCGGTTCTGGACCGCGCCGAGGTTGCCGCGGCTGGTGGAGACGTAGCCGATGCCGGTGTCGCTCGAGGTGATGAGGGCCTGAGCGGCGGCGACGACACCCGCGCCACCGTTGGACGTGGTAGCGGTGGCGAAGGCCGTGATGTCCGCGTCGAGCGTGCCGTAGCCGGCAGCCGTCATGCGGGCATCCGCGAAGTTGACCGTCATCGAGTCGGCGGCGTTGGCACCGACCTGGAAGTTGGCACCTGCGCCGGCGGCGGTGGCGACGACACTGTTGGCCACCGTGGCGAGGTCAGTCGCCAGGTCGGCCGCGGTCTTGGCCGAGGCACCGACGATCGTCATGGAGACGCCAAGGTTGCCGAAGTTGATGGTCTCGGAGCCCGTCGCGCCGATCGTGGCGGCCAGGGTGACCTGCTGGCTGTTGCCGGCTGCGTCGGACAGGGTGATCTTGCCGCCGGCTGCCGAAGTGATGGTGTAGGTCGTGCTGGCCTTGGCGCCGGAGACGTCGATCGCCGCGACGGAGGCCGTGGCCGTCGTGTTGAGGGCGGTACCAACCTTGAGGGAGTTGGCGGCGCCGGCGTTCTGCGAGACGGTGAGAGCGTTGGTCAGGATGTTCTGGCCGTTGAACGTGGTGGCGCCGGCGATCCGGTTGATCTCCGCTCGGAGGGCCGTGATCTCGGTGCTCACCGACTGGGCGTCCGTCGAGCTCAGGGTGCTGTTCGCGGCTTCGACCGCCAGCTCGCGGATGCGCTGGAGCATGGAATGGACTTCTGTCAGCGCGCCTTCAGCCGTCTGGACCATCGAGACGCCGTCCTGGGCGTTTCGCTGAGCCTGGTTGAGACCCGTGACCTGCGCCTGCAGCTTCTGGCTGATGGCGAGACCGGCCGCGTCGTCGGCCGCGCGATTGATCCGGAGGCCGCTGGACAGCTTCTCAACGCTCTTGGCGAAGGTCGCCGCCGTTGCACTCAGGTTACGCTGAGCGTTCAGCGCCTCGATGTTCGTGTTGATGCGAACACTCACGGAAGTAGGCCTCCTAGCCCTGGTTCGATGCGGCGTCCTTGCCGCTGGCGGGTCATCTGCCCACCAGGGAAGGAGTCGGGCTCGGCCGGCCCGACTTGAGGGCCTGCCGGCCCCAAACGAGCTACATGGAGGCGCCGGCGGTGCGTGGCCGCGCCGCGCCTGCGTTCTCCGCCGCCCAGCGATAGGCATCGGCCCACTCTGCCGCGCGGGCCGCCACCTGGTAATCGGCCAGGACGCGCTCGCGGGCCCCCGCGGCAATCTCCGCCCGAAGGTCCGCCGACTCAACGAGCGAGCGCAGGTGACGCTCCCAGTCGGCCGGGGAATGGGCCACCAGGCCGTCGACGCCGTCACGTACGAGGTCGTAGGGGCCCGGCCCCGCCAGCCCCGAGACTATCGTCGGAGCGCCGGCAAGCGCATATTCGAGCCAGTGGAGCTCGCTGCGGGCCTGGTTGTATGGCGTGTCCCGGAGCGGTGCCAGGCCGATGTCGGGGCGGGCGGCGGCGAGCGCCGCGGCGAAGGCGGCCGTGCCCGGCACCCATGGTCGGGCCTCGTCGACAACGGCGTCGATCTCCGGCGAAGTGGCTCCTAGCCACACGCGTCGGAGGCCGCGTGTCTCACGGGCCACGGCGTCCACCGCAGGACGGGCGACCTCGTAGTCGCGCAGGCGCCCCGCCACTCCGTGGTAGACGACCCGAGGCTCTCCGGGGGCGCTCGCCGGGCCGCATCCGCCGGGTTCGTACCAGGCCGGGTCGAGAGCGTTGCGAATGACCCGGACCGGGGCCTTCGTCCGGGCCCCGAGTCGATCGCCCAGAACCGGCGTCGTCGTGGTCACGAGATCGGCCAGGGCCAGCATCCGTTCGACCAGATCGCGCTCGAGCCAGTCCTCGGCGCCCGCCGGCAGGTCGGCCGAGAAGAAGTCGTCGTCGGTTTCGTAGACGATCGCCCTGCCGCCGAGAACGCCCGGCTCGGCCTCGAGGAGCCCGACCAGAGGCCGGACCAGCGCGAACGGAGATTCCACGGTCCGATGACCAGCGGCTTCCGTGTGGCTGCGGATAAGGGCCCGGTCGAACGTGCGGATCGAACAGTCCATGCATACATGGGCGGTTCGATATGTCCGCCGCAGAACGACCACGTCGGGCCAGCTGAGGGCAGCCTCGAGAGCCGCGAACTCGTCTGTCGCGCCGGGGCTGTCGGCAGGCGACCAGCTGACGAGCTCGACACCTCGATCGGCCAGAGACGGCGCGACGGCTTCGAACCGGAGCGCATCCGAAGCGCTCGATGCCCCAGGGCCGATCACGAGAACCCTCAACGGCGCAGCACCGCCAACCGGTTGCTCCGCCGCCCGCAGCTCCGGCTCCAGCGTCACACCGGGCGTCATCGTGGCGACCCTCCCCCGCCCCATGCCGGCGTGCTCGGCTGCCCAGAGGTAGGCGCCGGCCCACTCCACCGCTCGGTCGGCCAGTGCGTACTCAGTCACGACCCGCTCGCGCGCCCTGCCGGCCAGTTCGGCGCGCAGATCTCTTGACGCGCACAGCGCGCGCAGGTGGCGTTCCCAGTCGGCCGGGGAACGAGCGACCAGCCCGTCGAGTCCGTCGCGGACGACGTCATACGGCCCGCCGCCTTCGAAGCCGGACACGATCGAGGCCGCGCCGGCCATCGAGTACTCCAGCCAGTGCAGTTCGCTTTTCGCCCGATTGAACGGCTCGTCCGCCAGCGGTGCGAGACCGATATCCGGCCGCGCGGCCACCAGCGCGGCGGCAAACTCCGGCAGGCCGTCCACCCAGGGCCTGACTTCGTCCATCGCGGCGACAACGCGAGGCTCGTTCTCGGCACCCAACCAGACCCGTTGCAGGCCCCCGATGTCGCGCGCCACCGCGTCGACGGCGGGGCGTGCGACCTCATAGTCGCGCAGCCGGACCGGCACGCCGTGATACAGAACCCGAGGCTCGCCCGGGGCATCGGTCGGGCTGTCGGGCACGGCCCCGGCATACCAGGCAGGGTCGATCGCATTGCGGATCACTCGAACGACGCCCCGAGTGTGCGCCGCCAGGCGCTCGGCCAGGATCGGCGTTGTCGTCGTAACCAGATCGGCCAGGCCCAGGAGACGCTCGATCAGGTCGCGCTCACGCCGGGCGCTGGACCCCAGACCGGTCCAGTCGGGGTACGAGAGCACGTCGTCGTCGGTCTCGTAGACGATGCCGCGCCCGCCCAACACGCCTGGATGGGCCAGCAACTCGACGATGGGCCGCAGGAGCAGGTCCGGCATAACGCTGCTGTGGCCCGACGCCCTCAGATGCATCTCGAAGTCGCTCGGGCCGGCGAAGGCCGTCTCGCATTCGGTGCACACCGAATGGGTCGAGCGCCAGCGGCGGAAGAGCAGGACGTCCGCCCAGGCGACAGCCGTCAGACCTGCCTTCCGCAGCTCGGAGGCATCCGGGCGCTCGCGGGCGGCGAGCTGTCCGGCAGCGGTCCCGGGGCGTGGTGTGCCGGAGCCACCCCCCAAAAGGTCATCGGTGAAGTTCGACCAGGTGCGGATCTCTACCCCGAGGGCAGCCAGCGGCTCGCGGTACACGCCGACGCGCAGCGAATCGGTCACTCCGGAATCGAGCTCGCCGTATGCCAGAAGATGCAACCCGCGCGTCGCGGGCAACGGGTCGGTCACGGGAGTCCTCACGGCCGAACCTCAGGCTACGCCTGGATCCTCGGGCGAGGAGGCCGGCTCGGGCTTCGCGGCGGCGTGAAGCGGGGCCAGCATGACCCGCAGCCTTGCCCGCGTGTCTGCCGCCTCACGTAGCTCGCCGGAGACCTCTTCTATCAACTCGGATCGCACGACCGCAACGTGGCGCGGAGCCGCAATCCCGAGCACGACGCGATCTCCCTCGATCCGAACGACGCGGACTTCGACGTTCGGGCCTATTCGAATCGCCTGGTTCGCTCGACGGGTGAGAACCAGCATCAGCTTGGCTCCGAGACCGGGGCCTGGAGCGGAAAGTCGGGGTCCTCGAGGACCAGCTGGCGGGCGGTTGCGCTGTCCAGGTCCACCACCAGCGGGCCGGCCAGGTTGGCCGTCACTCCGGGAGGCTCGCCGTGGACGGCCAGGATCGCCAGCACCCATTCGCCCGCGTTGACCAGGCCGCGCTCGCGCAGCCGGTCCGTCATGCCGGGCTTGACGTTGTCGACCGGAGCGGCGATGAAGCCCATGGCCGGGTCGTCGTCGGACACGAGCTCGTACAAAGCGGAGTCGGGGACGGCACTCAGCCGGTGACGGGTGAGAGCGGGTAACCCGACGAGGCCATCGGGAAACGTGATCTGGGCGACAGTAACGGTGGTGCTCACGGGCTATTCCTCGATGGCGGGCTCGTGACCCGGATGGCCTGCCCGCCGCGGCCCACCGGTGCGGACCTACCTCAGGTAATCGAGCAGACTCGTCTGGATCACCTTGGCTGTCACCGCCAGCGTTGCCTGATACGTGGTCTGACGCTTGGTCAGCTCGGTTATCGCAGACGGCATGTCTGCGTCCTCGAGCTGGCTGAGAAGCGCCTGGTTACTGGTTACGAGCGCCTGCTGCGAACTCTTGGTCTGGTCCAGGCGGTTGGCCCGCGCACCGATCTGCGCCCTTGTGGCGAGCATGCTGTCGAGGGCCCCCTGGATCTGAGTGATCGTCCCCGGCTGGACGGGATTGCCTGCCGCCAGGTCCGTCTTGAGTTGATTCAGAGCGTCCAGAGCCGGCTGGAAGACGCTGTCGCCGCTGACGCTGATCTGCATCGTGCTGCCGGCGCCGACACGAGCGACCGACACGCCATGGTCCCCCTGGTAGGCGCTCACCGTGCCGGGTCCGGTCACCGTGTAAGGGGGTCGGTCGACGCGGAAGCCGCTGAAGACATACTCGTCGTTGACCTTCGCCCCGGCGTCCTGTGCCATCGCCTCGATGAGCTGTGAAACCTCTTCGCCGATGGCCTGGCGGTCGCCGGCATCGAGCGTTCCGTTGGCGCCTTCGATGGCCAGCTCGTTGGCGCGCTGCAAGAGGTCGCCGGCGCTGCCGAGGGCGGTGTCCTGAGCGTCGACCTTGCTGCTGGCGACGTCGATGTTGCGCAGGAACTGATTCAGCTCGGATAGGGTGTCGTGGAGTTGGACGGCCGATCGCGCGTCCGCCGGGTTGTCCGAAGGCCGGTTGAGTTGCTTCTGCGAGCTGACCTTCTCGCTGGCCTTCTGAAGCTGGGACAGGGTCCCGGCAATGCTCTGGTTCGCGGAGTCGTAGATCATGCCCTGCGTGACGCGCATCGCTCAGCCCTCCATTCAGCGGCCGACCAGGCCGGTGTTGTTGATGAGCGTGTTCAGCATCTCGTCCATCGTGGTGATCACCCGCGCAGCCGCCTGATACGCGTGCTGGAAGCGGACCATGTCCGTCGCCTCCTCATCGAGAGATACGCCACTGGTCTCCTCGACGCGCTGCGTAAGCTGATCGACGACGAGTTGCTGGTTCTGGGACATCTCCTGGGCCTGGCTCGACGCGCTCCCGATCTTCCCGACCAGCCCGGCGTAGTAGTCGGACGTCGTCTGCGGCGGTGTGTAGATGGATGCGGTGACGAGGGTGTTGTGGCCGCCTGTGGTCAGATCGGTGACCAGATCGGCGCCGGCCTTGGCGGCGGTCGGAGCGGCGATCGTGAGCGCGATACCCAGCTGGTCGAAGTTGAGAACCTGGGTCGCGCCGGCAGTCATGTCCGGCACGGTGATCGTCTGCTGGTCGCCGTTTGCGCCGGTGAGGGTGAGGCTCGATCCTGCGCCGCTGAAGGTCCAGGTCTGTGGTTTGGCCTTCGAAGCCGCGATCGTCATGAGGCGGGCCGTCGCGGTGGTGGTGAGGTCGGTGGCGCCCATGACGTTCGTGCTCGGGTCGCCGGCGACGTACGAGGTCGCATTCCGCAGGTCGGCGATGAGCCCGGCGACGGAACCGTCACCGGGGGTGTTCGGCGATGCGGCCGCGGCGACCAGACGCGGGTCGGCGGCGATCGCCTGGTTCACGGCAATCGTGGCGGCTTCGTTGCCGGCGTGGTAGGTGAACAGGGGTTGGCCGGCCGTCCCTGTCGCGTCAACACCGCGCTGTTGCAGCGCGTTCGTTGAGTCGGCGAGGCCTTTGGCCAGCGAATCAAGCTGGGCTTCGTAACCGGCCAGGTCCTCATCGCGGACTTGCAGCAGCGACTTCAACTCTCCCGACGGGAGGGACAGAGAGCTGCCGTCGGACCAGACGGGCTGGACATGTCCATTGGCGTCGGTCTGCGTGCTGATCGTCCGGGAATAGACGTTCGAAACCAGGTCGGTCCCGCCGACAAGCACGTTCATGGTCCCGTCCGCTCTCGTGAGGAGGCTGACCGGGACGATCTGGCTGAGTTGCTGCAGCAGTTGATTGCGCTGGTCCATCAGGTCGTTTGGGTTCTGGCCCGTGACCGAGACGCGCTGGATCTGCCCGTTGAGGGTTGCGATCTGTTTGGCCAGGTCGTTGATGCTCTGGACCTTTGCCGACACCTGCGAGTCGATGCCGGACCCCATCATCCCGAGCTGCGTGGAGTCGCGGTTGATCTCCATCGCCAGCGACGCGGCCTGCTCGGTCAGGGCCGATCGGGCTGCCGTCGAGGTGGGGTCCGAGGCAACGTCCTGCCAGGCATTCCAGTACTTGCTGATCGTGCCGCCAAGCCCGGAGTCGGACGGTTCGGGGAAGATCGCCTCGATCTTGGACAGCTCCTGCTGGCGGGTATCCCACTCGCCCTGCAAGCCGGTCTGGGCCTGGACCTGGAGATCGAGGAAATTGTCACGCACGCGCGTGATTGCGGCGACGGTGACGCCCGAGCCGATCTGACCGGGAAGGCCGCTGCGGTTGAACGAGGGGTAGGTGTAGGGCGGCGCCTCGGTCAGGGTCACTCGCTGACGCGAGTAGCCGGGGGTGTTGGCGTTGGCGACGTTGTGGGCTGCCGTGTCCAGGAGCTGCTGAGCGGCCCGCAGGGCCGAGGCTCCGATGTCGATGCCGTAGAACGGCGAGCTCATCGCTAGGCCTGCCGGTCCACGAATGCCTGCGCCGGCGCGGACCCGTAGCCCGTGCCGTCGGGGCTCACCTTGCCGATGCCTACCAGCATCCGCATTAGCGCGGCGTCGACCGCCCATGCCTGCTCGATCAGATAGGCGTTCCGGCGCCCGCCTGCAGCCAGCCGTTCGCAGAGAGCGCCGATGCCCGTTTCTGCGACCAGGGCGCGGTCCCGTTCAGTCAGTGACTCCGCCAGCGCGTTGACCTCGAGAACGAGCTTTTCGGCTCGCACGTTCGACTGTTCGAGAGCAATTCGGTCGTGGCGCTGGACGGCCAGAGTGACTGCGTCCGAGATGTCCGCCAGCGCGGTCAGCGCCCAGGACAAGGCGTCTAGTCCGGGCGACGCCGGCCCGACCGGACAGCCGGGGGCGTATGCCTCAAGCTCGCGATCGCCCGGCGCAAACATTTACGCCCGCTTGTCGAGGATCCCGCGAGCCACGACGTCGGCGTTGACCGTGTACGTGCCCTGGGCGATCCGCTGCTTGGCGTCGGCCACCTTGTCGGCCCTGACGTCGGGAGCGGCATTCGCGGCATCGAGAGCCTGATGCATCTCCCGGCTGCGCGTCGAGAGCTCGACGCGGGCCGCCG
This sequence comes from Chloroflexota bacterium, assembly GCA_003152995.1. Lineage (GTDB taxonomy): Bacteria > Chloroflexota > Limnocylindria > Limnocylindrales > CSP1-4 > Fen-1039. The sequence goes on from PMBR01000051.1 coordinate 49,184, forward strand.
GCTGGCCGGCGGGACTCACACCGTTCTGGGGCCGCTGGACTTCCGGCCTGGCCTGTCCCGCGTTCGCGGGCGGTGTCTGGCGGAGTATCGGCGACGAGTTCACGGACCGCGGGTCTTCGATCTTCATATATGTCCTCTCTTGGGCGTCACCATAGGGATCGGCCGGTACCGAGAAGCCTTGACCCGCGGGAGGGGTACTTCTTCACCATTTCGACGTACGCGGTGCGCATGAGCGCCGGTCTGGCACGCCGGCGAGTCGCCAGAGCCTGCGGCTCGCCCTGCCGGGCCAGCATGCCACTGCTCGAACGAGCCGGTAAGCACCCAGTTAGAGGCACTCCGAATGCCGTAGGACCTTCTGGGACCCGGTCTGCCGACGCCACGCGCACCATGCTCTTATCTCACCGAGAACTTGAAGACGGTCGTCGTCTTGTAGGTATCGCCGCGATCGAGAGTGACGCTCGGAAAACCGGGCTTGTTCGGAGAGTCCGGGTAGTGCTGGGTCTCCAGGCAGAAGCCGCTGCGACGGCCATACGGCTTGCCGCCCTTGCCGACGATGCTGCCGTCGAGGTGGTTGCCGGAGTAGAGCTGGACCCCGGGCTCGGTCGTGAAAACCTCGAGGACGCGCCCCGTGACCGGGTCGTGCGCGCGCGCGGCCAGCACCAGTCCCTCGTCAGAGCCGCGATCGATTACCCAGTTGTGGTCGTAGCCACCGCCGCACTCGAGCTGCTGGTCGGCCCGGTCGACCCGGGCGCCGATGGCGGTCGCCTGGCGGAAATCGAACGGCGTGCCCGCGACCTCACGCAGTTCACCCGTGGTGATGAGGTTGCTGTCCACGGGGGTGAACCGGCCGGCGTTGATCTCAATCTCGGTGTCCAGGATGTCGCCGCTGCCCTCGCCACCCAGGTTGAAGTAGGTGTGCTGGGTCATGTTCACGATGGTGGTCTTGTCAGTCGTGGCTGAGTAGTCGAGTTTGAGCACGCCGCCCGGCTGGAGCGTGTAGACGACCGTGGTCGAAAGCTTGCCGGGGAAGCCCTCCTCGCCGGCGGCGCTCACGTACTCGAGTGTGAGAGCGGCGTGGTCCCCTGCCGCCTCGTCCGCGCCATCCCACACTCTCTTGTCGAAGCCCCTGAGCCCGCCGTGGAGGTTGTTCGGGCCGTCGTTCGCGGCGAGCTTGTACTCGACCCCTTCAAGGCTGAACCTGGCCTTGCCGATTCGGTTCCCGTACCGGCCGATCAGCGCACCGAAGTACGGGCCCGCCTTGAGGTATCCGGGGTTCGTATAGCCGGCCAGATCGCTGAAGCCGAGAACGATGTCCTCCTGCTTGCCCGCCCGATCCGGCGCCGTCCAGCTGGTGATGATGCCACCGTATGTCGTGATCGCGACCTCGGCACCGTCGTCGCTCTTCAGCGTGTACAGGTCCACGGCCCTGCCTTCGAAGGTGCCGAACGGCGCTCTGCTGATGGTCGTCATCTCGTCGCTCCTGTGAGGGGCCCACTCAGAACCGGGCCGCTACAGGATATCGAGGTGGCTCGAGGTTCCGCCTCCCGGACCGAAACGCGACCGATGCCGCCGGGAATGCCGCTCTCGCGAACGTCGGCGCTCACGCCGGCTACCTCAGCCGTCCGAGCTGGGCGGCGTCGCCGATTGTGCCGTCCTGTAGCGAAAGTGCACGAGCGCTGAGCTGGAACTGGCGCTGCTGCGTTATCAGCTCGGTCATCGCCAGAGAGACGTCGGTGTTGCTGCCTTCGAGCATCTGCTGTCGGATCTGCCCGGTCGCGGGCGGGAGATTGCCCGCGGCGGCGTAGAGATTCTCTCCCAGGCGGGACGCGCCGCCAGCGGGCCACGCCACCAGGGCGATCCGCTGGCCGGTCTCCACGATCGTGCCGTCGGAAGCCACGGTGAACTTCTGGCCGGGCTGGATGGTGTGACCGGAGACGTCCAGGACCGGGTATCCCTGCTCCGTGACGAGCGTGCCCGTGGCGTCGGTCTGGAAGTTGCCGGCGCGGGTGTAGGCGATGCCGCCGCCCGTCCTGACGACGAAGAGCCCGTCGCCCTCGACTGCGAGGTCGGTCTGGACGCCGGTCACCTGGAGCGGCCCTTGGCTGATGTCGAGCCGCAAGCCTGTGGGAATCGTGCCGCTGCCCAGCAGTCCGAGCTCGGGGCCGACCGCATTCATGATGTTTAGTTCGTAGTCGGTTTGACGAGTCCGGGATTGCTTGAAGCCGACGGTGTTGACGTTGGCGATGTTGTCGGCTACGACGGCCTGGCGTGTCATCGCCGCGACCACGCCGCTGAGGGCCGTGTAGAAGCCTCTGATCATGGTCGCGCCCTGCGTCGTCCCAGCCGGGCGGCCACGTCCGGGTCGACCAACCGCGTCCGCAACGCGAGTATCGCCTCGGTGTGAATCTGGCACACCCGCGACTCGGTCACTCCGAGCACTTGCCCGATCTCCTTGAACGTCATCTCATCCTGGTAGTACAGAGAGAGGACCATTCGAGGGCGCTCGTTCAGCCGGCCGATCTCGTGGACCAGCGACGCGATTGCGTCGCGACGAGCCGCCTCGTCGGCCGGATCCACCGCGTTGGGGTCGGGGGCGCTATCGGCCAGCGCGACGGACTCGTCGTCACTGTCGCGAGAGTCGTGCTCGTCGAGCGAGATCGTGACCACCGACGCCGCCTGAAGCCGCTCGCGGTAGCGGGCTACGGGCATGTTGAGACGGGTGGCGATCTCCGTCTCGTTCGGCGAACGACCCAGCTCGTGCTGGAGATCGCGGATCGCTCCCTGTATCGCACGCGCCGCCTCTCGTCCCGCACGCCCGACCGTGTCGAGCGAGCGAACGGCGTCGAGGATGGCGCCCCTGATTCGAAGGATCGCGTACGACTCGAAAGACGCCGCGGCGTCGGGCCGGTAGGCGTCGATTGCCCGCAGCAGGCCGAGCACGCCGGCCTGCATCGCGTCTTCGTGGTCGAACAGACCCGGAACGGAAACCCCCAGACGACCGACCACGTACTTGACCAGGTGGGCGTACTTCTGGACCAGCTCGTCCCGGCTCAACCTCGGGCCCGGCGCCGGCGTGTGCCCATAGGCTTCATAGCCGCTGAGATTCGGAGATTCCTCGATCGGGGCCACGGGCTCGAACGATTCGGCTGCCGCGGCCGCGGCCTCGTCAACGTCCACGTCCTCGTCCCCAACGGCGTCGACGGCAGCATCAACGACAGATCCTGACTCCGACTCGACGAGCGGATCGGCGGCGGGTCCGTCGCCGTTGGCATCGCCATCGGGACCGCGTGGCGGTCTTCCGGACGGGCCGTCCCATGACCCTTCGGAGCGGAGCCCGTTGTCGCCGCCGACCGACCCGAGCTTGGGCCGCGCGCTCGTGGCGTCGATCACCGTGTCGAGCTGGGCGGGCATCAGCCTGGCCGACGGCCGCAGCAGCATCGAGCCCTGGAGACGGGCGTCGACGGCCGGAGGTGGGAGGGGGTGTCGGTTCAACATCTCTTGCTCTCCTCAGCCTCAGGCACTGCGACTGACGGTGGATGGCGACTTGCTCCGGGCTGCGGCGCGAGCGTCGGGGTCCGGCTTGCCGGCCTTGCCGGCTTTGACAGACCTGGTCGCCTTCGCCCGACGAGCCTCGCGCTTCTTGCGCATTCGCGCCAGTCTCCGTTCGGGGGGCTCCAGCCAGCCCATCAGCCAGCGACCGGCGAAGGTGAACAGAACGGCCGCGGCCATACCTCGGTCGACCGAGTCGACGGCGGGAGCGCCGGCCGAGTAGGAGGCGCCACCAACGGCCAGGGCGGCCACGATGGCGATCCGGAGGGTCCAGGTGGCGACCAGCAGTTCCATCTATCAGACCTCGACCTGAGCGTGGACCTGGACGGAGATGCTCGGCAGGATCTCCTCGTACGAAAGGACGGCCATCTGCGGCATGTGGCGCTCCGTGAGGTTCCGCAGCGCCAGCCGGACCCGCGTAGTGCACAGGAGGATCGGCTGGTAGCGCTGGAGGGCGAGCTGCCGCAGCGAACGATCGATCGATTCGACGAGGGCGCGGCTGTCGGAGCCCGAGAGCTCGAGCCCCACGTAGCCGGGTTGGACCATCACGGACGCCCCGAGACGGGTGTCCAGATCGGGGGCCAGGGCGATGGCGTGGATCGCGCTGTCCGGCGCCCGGTAGCGCATGGAGATGGCCCGAGCGAGGGCGTGACGAACCGCCTCGGTCAGGAACAGCGGCTCCTTGGTGCTGCGTGCGCCGTCGGCGACCGCCTCGAGGATCGTCGCCAGGTCGCGGATCGGGATGCGCTCGCGCAGCAATCCCTGCAGGACCTTTTCGACATCGCCGACGGCCACGAGGTTCGGGATGATCTCCTCCACCAGGCCCGGCTGATCGTGCTTGAGCCCGTCGAGGAGCTGGTTTGTCTCGGGCCGGCCGAGGATCTCGTGGGCGTGGCGGCGGATCGTCTCGGCCAGGTGAGTCGCCAGAACGGATGCGGCATCGACGACCGTGTAGCCCAGGCTTTCGGCGCGCTCCCGTTCGGCGACGCTGATCCAGGAGGCAGGCAAGCCGAATACGGGTTCGGTGGTGGGGATTCCACTGACGGCGATCTCGCCGCCGTTGGGATCCATGCACAGCATCTTCGTCGGGTCGACGGAACCGCGGGCGATCTCGGAGCCGCGGAGCTTGATGACGTAGGCGTTCTGGTCGAGAACCAGGTCGTCGCGAATGCGGACCGTGGGAACGATCAGCCCGAGCTCGCCGGCGATCTGGCGGCGTATCAGGCCGATGCGTTCGACCAGGCCACCGCTGGCACCGCCCTCGACCAGGCCGACCAGGCCGTAGCCGACCTCGAGCTCCATCGTCTCGACTTTGAGCGCGTCGAGCGGGCTTTCCTGGCCGCTACCCAGCGCCGGCAGCGATGGCGTGATCACGGATGCGCCCGCTGTCGCGGTGGCAGTCGCGGCCGCCGCCGATTGCGAAAGGAGATAGCCCCCGCCGGCGACGATGGCGCCGCCGGCGCAGAAGACGAGGGTCGGGAAGCCGGGCACGACGCCGATCACGAACAGCACGCCGCCGACCACCATGAACAGTTTCGGGCGGCTCAGGAGCTGCGCGCCGAGGTCGCTGCCGAGGCCCGCCTCGGAGCCGCTGCGGGTCACCAGGACGCCGGTGGCGATCGACACCAGAAGCGCGCTGATCTCGTTCACGAGACCGTCGCCGACGGTCAGGACGGTGTAGGTCGTCAGGGCCAGGCCGATGTCGAAGCCCTTCTGCATCACGCCGACGGTCAAGCCGCCCACGATGTTCACGACGATGATGACCAGGGCCGCGACCGCGTCGCCCTTGACGAACTTGGAGGCGCCGTCCATCGCACCGTAGAAGTCCGACTCGTGCTCGATGGCACGGCGCCGGTTGCGCGCCTCGTCGGGAGTGATCAGGCCGGCGTTCAGATCGGCGTCGATGCTCATCTGCTTGCCCGGCATGGCATCGAGCGTGAACCGGGCCGCCACCTCGCTGACCCTGCCGGCCCCGTTGGTGATGACCACGTACTGGATCACGACCAGGATCAGGAAGACCACGATACCGACGACGGTGTTGCCCCCCACGACGACCCGCCCGAACGCGCTGATCACCTCGCCGGCATGGGCGTTGAGGAGGATCAGCCGCGCGGCGGAGACGTTGAGGCCCAACCGGAACAGGGTCGCGATCAGCAGCAGGGGCGGGAAGGAGCTGAACTCGAGCGGCTCGCGGATGTTGAGGCTGACCAGGAGGATCGTCAGCGAAAAGGTCAGGTTGAGGACGATGAGGACATCCAGCAGCATCGGCGGCAGCGGGATGATCATCATCGCCACGATGCCGACGACGATCGCGGCGAGGAGCGCGTCGCTTCTGCCCAGGACGGTTACGGGCGCCGGAGTCGACTGGGTCGTCATCGGTCAAGGTCCTCGTCGTGGTCGGGCGATTGGTCGGCCTCCGGGCCGGTCGAGCGGGTGGTGCCATCCATCTCCCCCTCGTACCGGGCCAGCTCTTCGGGTGTGAGATCCGCAAGCTCGTCCTCGGCCATGGCCCGAGCGAGCGCTTCTTCATCGACTTCGGACACGGGCTCGGCCTCGTCGCCGGGCTCGTCGAACCAGCCGTCGTCGGGATCGTCGGCGGGTTCCTCGGCGGGTCCCGCGGCGGCCTCGGCGGCCTCGGCGGCTTCTTGCCGGTCTGCAGTCGCATCACCGTCGGAGTCGGCGGTGTCGGCCCACCAGGGCCGAGTCGCCAGACCGACGGCCGCGGACCGGCGTGCGCCGTAGTTGTCGCCGTACGTGCCGCCGGCCGTTGGGCCACTGCCGCGCCGGCCGCCACGGTTGGCCAGCCCAAAACGAGCCTGGTGCACGAGTACCAGCAGGCGGGCGACCGCTCTGTAGAGGTGCGCCGGCACCTCGGCCCCGACCGGCCGCGAGAAGAGCGCTCGGGCCAGCGGCTTGTCCTCGACGATCGCCACCTTGTGGTCGCGAGCGATCTGTTTTATGCGTTCTGCCATCAGGCGCTGGCCTTTGGCCACGATCCTGGGCGCCCGCATGGTCAGCGAGTCGTACTTGAGTGCGACGGCCAGGGTCGTCGGGTTGGTGACCACGACGTCGGCGGTGGGGACCGCGTCCATCATTCGGGCAAAGGCCATCTGGCGGGCGCGACGGCGGCGAGCGCCGCGGATCTGCGGGTCGCCTTCCTGTTCCCTGTACTCCTGCTTGACCTCTTCCTTGGTCATTCGGATCGATTCGTTGGCCTTGCGGCGCTGGACGACGAAGTCGACCAGGGCTACGACGGCCAGCAGGATCGTGATCGTCAGGCCGAGTTGGAAGATGGCGCCCAGGCAGCTGCCGGCGATCGCGCCGACGTCCGATCCTTCGGTCGAGACGATCGATGGGATTCGACTGCCGACGACCTGCCAGGACATGAAGGCAAGGATGACCAGCTTGGCGGTCGCGAGGCCGAGCCTGACCAGGGCCTGTTTGTCCGCGATCCGCTTGAAGCCGCTGATCGGGTTGATGCGGCTCAGGTCGAAGCGGATCGTCTTGTAAGAGAAGACCAGACCGCCCGACACCAGGTTTCCGGCGATGCCTGCCACCATCACGAGCATCGCCAGAGGCAGGATGAGAGTGACCATGGCCAGGAATGCGTCGCCTGTTTCGGACAGCAATCGGGCGTTGCTGGCCCGCGGGTCCATCGTCAGGATCGCCGACTGGGTGCGCAATACGAGTGAGCTGGCGACGCCGGGCAGGAGGCTCGAGAGGGCGAGGGTCCCGACGCCGAGGGTCAGGCCCATGGAGAACTCGTGGCTCCGCCCGATGCCCTGGCCTTTGGCGCGTGCTTCGTCGCGCCGGCGAGGAGTGGGTGCTTCTGTCTTCTCGGCCATAGCCCGCCTACCCGGTCACAGTGCCGCCGGAGGCGGCCTGAAATACGAACCGGTAGATCGCCTGGGCGCCCGAGATGAGGGCCGGCATGGCGACCGCGAGCACGGCGAAGCCGACCAGCATCTTGAGCGGCAAGCCCAGGATGAAGACGTTGATTTGGGGGATGGCACGGGCGAGCAGGGCTACCGAAAGCTCGACCAGCAGCAGCACCAGTGCGATCGGCATGGCGACCCGAACGCCCAGCTCCATGGCCAGGGCCACGGTCTGGGCGCCGGTCTGCGACAGATCGACCGGCCAGCCTGCGCCCACCGGATATGCCACGAATGAATTGGCCAGGACCCGAACGACCGCCAGATGGAGTCCCATGGCCAGGAATACGAGACCGGCCAGGACGGAGAAGAACGGGTCGATGGCCGTGGAAGCTTCTTCCTGGGTGGGGCTGAAGACCGACCCGAGCGAGAGGCCCAGCTGGATCGAGATCACCCGGCCGGCCAGCTCCACAGCCTCGAAACACAGCGACAGGATGAATCCGAGCGAGAGGCCGATGACCAGCTCGATCGGGGCGGCGAGAAGAAGCGGCAACGTGCCTGCGGAAGCCCCGGCGGGAGTGGCCAGGGCGATGGCGAGACAGGCTGCCAGACCGAACTTGAGCAGCGTCGGAATGGCGTGGTGGCCGAACAACGGCGCCGCGAAGACGAGACCGGTGCAGCGCAGCATCACAAGGAAGAGCAGCGCCGTCTGGCCGCCGCTGAGCTCTACCGTCATCGGGACGCCTGCGAAGCGACCTGGAAGACGTACTGGGTGAACTGGACCAGCTGATCGATCATCGACGGGCCGAGGATCACCAGTACCAGCGCGACGAGCACGAGCTTGGGGACGAAGGTCAGCGTGGCCTCGTTGATCTGCGTCGCCGCCTGGAAGATCGAGATCGTCAGACCCACGACCATCGAGACGAGCACGATCGGCCCTCCGACCATGAAAGTCGTCCAGAGCGCCCGCTGCATGACCGTTCCAACATCGGCTGAAGTCATCGAGGTCTCCTAGCCGAAGCTGTGGACGAGGGACTGGACGATCAGTACCCAGCCATCGACAAGGACGAAGAGGAGGAGCTTGAACGGCAGGGCGATCTGGGTCGGCGAGACCATCACCATGCCCATCGACATCAGGGCCGAGGCGACGACCAGATCGATGATCAGGAAGGGGATGTAGAGCAGGAAGCCCATCGTGAAGGCGGTCTTGAGCTCGCTGACGACGAAGGCCGGCAGGAGAACCTCGATCGAGACGTCGTCTGCGGTCGCGGGCCGCGGCTCCTTGGAGAGATCGATGAAGACCTGCAGATCCTCGGCGCGGGTCTGGCGGAGCATGAACTCGCGGAAGGGCGCCATGCCCTTCTGGATGGCCACGTCCTGGCTGATCGAGTTGTTCATGTAAGGCTGCAGCGCGTCGTTGTTGGCCTCGGCGAGGACGGGCCCCATCACGAACAGGGTCAGGAAGAGCGACAGGCCCATCAGAACCTGGTTTGGCGGCAGATTCGGAATGCCGATGGCGCTGCGCAACAGCGACAACACGACCACGATCCGGGTGAAGCTGGTGGCCAGCATCAGGATGGCCGGGACCAGAGACAGGACCGTGATTGCGACCAGGAGCTCGAGCGAAAGCGCGAACTGGCCGTTGCCGCTGGACGCCTGACCGTCGCCGATCTTGACCGAGATATCGGATGAACCGGTCGAGCTGCAGCCCGCGACGACGAGAGCGACAAGCCCCAGGAGGCCGAGCAGCCGCAGCCGCCGGCCGGACAGGCGGCGGTCGAACGGCAGGCGACCGAACAGCCGGCGCATCGGGCGGCTCATCGGACGGCTCATCGGACCCGGCCGCCGTTGAAGAAGCCCGACAGCCGGTCGGTGAGGCCGTCGATCGGAGCCATCAGCGAGTTGAGGGTCGCGCCGAAGGGCAGCTGCGCGGAGCTCGCGGCGGCGCGGGTCGGACGGGCCGAGGCCGCCTTCCGGGCGCGCGCCGTCAGGCCCTCGGATTCGTCGAGCGTCGACGCGTCGGCTCCGACGGCCTCAAGTTCGGCGACATCGAGTTCCGCCAGCGCCACGATTCCGTTCGGTGTCAGGCCCACGACAAGGCGCCGGTCACCCACCGCGACGAGGTGGAGCGAGGCCTTTGAGGCCAGCGTCCGCGACTCGAGAACATTCAGGTTTCCGCCACGCCTGGGGGCAGATGCCTGCATCCGACCGAGAACGCGGAGCGTGATGAACAGCAGGATGAGGACGAGTCCGCCTTTGGTCACCAGGTCGATGAGATCGAGGCCTCCGGCGCCGCCCCAGGCCGCACCGACGACGGAGGCCGCGCCGGAGGCTCCGCTTCCCGACGCCGCGGCCGACGCTCCGGCCCCGCCCGCCACCGGAGAGGGGCTCAAGGCGCCGATGACGGTGACCGCCGCCAGCACTGCCACGAACGCAGCCACGCCGATCCGGGCCGGCCTGGTCCAGGTTCGCGACTTGTCGGCGGCCACGGCCGGGCCGGCATCCCCGATTTCAGAGGGCCGCGAGCCGCGAGCCGCGAGCCCAGCCGCGGGCAGGCCACGACGCCGCGCCATCGGGCGGCGCGAGGTGGCCGGGCGGCGGACGATCGGCATCGTCAGCGGCCTTGCGGGCTCAGCCGCTGCTGTCGGGCGACGACATCGGTTATCCGGACGCCGAAGTTCTCGTCGACGACCACGACCTCGCCCTGGGCGATGGGGCGGCCGTTGATCAGCACGTCCACCTTCTCGCCGGCAAGCTTGTCGAGTTCGATGATCGAGCCCGGAGTCAGAGCCAGGACGTCGCGGATCGGCAGCGTCGTGCGACCGATCTCCACGGCGACCTGGAGGTTCACGCCGAGAAGCAGATCGATGTTGTAGCCGGGCTGGCCGGTCGGAGCGGCCGTCAGTTCCGGCAAGTGCGGCGCCCGCACGTTGGCAGGAGCTCCGGCCCCATTGCCGTTGCCCATCGCGGACCCGGGCCGCGGCGCCGCCGTGGCCGCCTTGAGTTCCTGGGTGCGCTGGGCCACGGTCTGCGGTTGTGGGGGCGGCGTCGGAGCCGGCGCCTCGGAGGCCAGAGCCTGGAGAGCCACGATGTGGGCCGCCAGCTCGCCCGAGACTGCGGCGTCATAGGCCGAGATCACGACCAGTTCTTCGTTGTCGACGGAGGTCAGCGGCAGGCGGAGAAGCAGGAGCGGCGCATCCGGCGCCGAGAACTCCACCGCGGCACCGAGCCCGAGCCCCTCGCCCAGGATCGACTCGAAGGCACTGCTCAACGCCTCCATCACCAGTTCCTGGAGGCGTCCCGCCTTGTAGACCTTGCCGCCGATCTTGTCGCCCTTGCTCGGATCGAGGGCGCCCCACGACCCGCGGCGGTCCGTGCCCAGCAGCTCGAAGGATGACGCCGCCTCGAGCGGGGTCGGCGCGTCCGCCGGCGTGGTCTCGCCGACGGTCAGGTCGCCGCATGTGACCGGGCACATGGCGTCGGCCGAGATGGCCTCGGCAATGGCCGAACGCAGCATCGGCCAGAGCGGCAGGATGGAGGCGCCCGCACCGAGCGAGCGACCGTCGGCAGTCTTCCAGTCGAACGATTCCCAGCTCATGTCAGGCCTCCATGGGCACAAGTGGCGTCACCAGACGCAGGGCTATGCGATCCCCTACCCGACCCGGCATGGCCCATGCCTGGGCCTGGTCGGACACCGTGATGAGGACCGGTTCGTCGAAGTGCTCGTCGAAACGGATGACGTCGCCGGGTTGGAGAGTCGTCAGCGCCTCTACCGGGATGTCCACGGCGCGGAAGGCTGCCGAGATCGGAACCTCGACCGCCCTGACCTCCGTTTCCAGCGTCTCGCGAACGCCGGCGTCGCCGGCGGCCTGGCGCCGCTGGGCGTACCACATGGTGGCTGCCAGTCTGGGCAGGAGCGGCTCGAGTGCGGCGAACGGATAGCAGATCGTCATCCGTGCCGTCTGGCCGGCGAAGCGGACCTCGTAGGTGAGGACGGCCACGACCTCGGTCGGAGCGGCGAGGCGGAGCAGGATCGGCGAAAGCGCTGTCTCTGTTACCGAAACGTCCAGCGTTTGCAGATGAGCCCAGCCTTCGTTGAGGGCGTGGGGCAGGTGTCCGACGACGCGGGCGATGAGATTGGACTCGATCGGGGTCGGCTCGCCCCGGTCGGCGGGAATGCGGCCCGGGCCGCCCAGCAGGCGATCGACGGCGGCGAAGGCGAAGCCCAGATCGAGGTCGGCCAGGAACGGGCCGGCCAGGCCGGGACTCGTCATCACCACCAGTTCGGTGGGTAGAGTCAGCTGACTCAGGTAATCGTCGAAGACGAGCTGATCCGTGCCCGCCAGCTGGATCACGACGGGGCCGCGCAGGAAGGACGAAAGACGCGCCCCGGCGACACGGCCGACGTTCTCGTGGATCGCCTGCAGGGTCCGCAGCTGTTCGTTGGAGAACTTGGCAGGCCGGCGGAAGTCGTAGGTCTTGACCATTCGACCGTCCGCCCTGAGCGAGGGCGGCTGATCCTCGGACGGCAGCTTGCCGTCGGCTACCGCTCCAAGGAGCGCATCGATTTCGGCCTGCGACAGCATCGGACGATCTGCCTACTGCATTACTAGGTCGGTGAAATAGACGTCGATGACCTCGCGGTCACCGAGGACCTTGCGCATCGCCGCAAGCAGCTCGGACTTGAGCTCAGCCCGGCCGTCCTTGCTGTTCAGCGAGGCGGAGTCATGCGAGGAGACGACCGCGCCGAGGGCGTCCAGCAACAGCGGCACGTCCTCGGAGACCTTGTCGGTCTCGAGCTTCTCCTGCTTGGCCCGGGCATCGCTGGCGAGTCCGTAGAAGCTAGCGGCCTGGGGTCGCAACTCGATCGTCACGGCAACCTTCGCGTACTTGAAGGCGCCCGGGGTCGCACTGTTCGCGAGGTTGATCACGCGGCTGTCGAGTGCCAGCATCGGCCCGCGCTGCCCGGCGCCCGGATCGGGCACCGGCGGCGTGACGGAGCTCCCGGACATCGACATGAAGACGAAGGCGCCCGCGGCGGCCAACCCCAGGGGCACGCCCAGGAGGAGTATCGCGCGGCGTCCGTGTGGGATCGGCAGTTTCACGGGCGGTTCTCCATCGAGGTTGACCTGGGGGTTGCCGGAAACGCCGGCGAAGGACTCGTGATCACGGGAACGTGGGGAGCGCGATCGGGCTGGTCGGGGCCGCCTCTACCGGCGGATAGAGCACGACGATGTCGACGCGGCGGTTCTTCGTCCGCGAGGCCTCGTCGGTGTCGGGCAGGATCGGGTTGTACTGGGCGTTCCCCTGGGCGGACAGCCGCGCCGGCGCAACGCCCGCCTGAACCATCGACTGCAGCACTGCCAGAGCGCGGGCCGTCGAGAGCTCCCAGTTGTCCGCGTACAGTCCGCCCTCCGGCGGCTGATCGTCCGTATTGCCCTCGATGCGGAGCTGGTTGGGCAGCGGCTTGACGACGGCGACGATCTTGGCGACGAGGGCGATGGCGTGGTCGTCGAGGTGGGCCCGACCCGACGAGAAGAGCAGCGCGTCGTTCAGGCGGATGACGATCCCCTGCGGCGCCATGCCCACCTCTACTTCGCCACCCAGGCCCTCGCCGATGGCGTAGTCCTCGAGCGCGGCCTTGATGGCCCGCATGTCGCTGGCCACGGTGCTCGACCCGGTGTCGTAGGTTTGTTCCTGAACCGAAGTGTCCTGGCCGTCCAGGATCGACACGGCCGCCTGACCCTGCATGACGTCGGCATTGAAGGCCGCCGAGACCGACTGGGCGAGCAGGGTGAACTTGCGGACGTCCGTGTTGCTGATGGCGTACATGACCACGAATAGCACGAAGAGGAGCGTGATCAGATCGGAGTAGGTCAGGAGCCAGCGCTCGTCGTTGTCGTGCGGGCCCGCAGGGTGAGCTCGTTTGCGCCGGGCCATCACGCCGCCTCGGCTATAGCCGCGCCGGCGGCAGGCTTCTCGGCGGATTCGGCCTCTTCGGCCGCCGGTCCCGCATGCGCCTTCAGCTTCTGGGCGACGATGCGCGGGTTGTCGCCGGCCTGGATTGAGAGAATCGCGGCGAGGGCTAGGTGGCGTTCCTTTGCCTCTTCCGAATCCTTGCCCTTGAGGTTGGCGGAGACGGGCAGCCACAGGATGTTTGCGGCGCCGACGCCGAACAGGGTGGCGATGAACGCGGTCGCGATGGACTCGCCCAGGCCCGACGGATCGGCCAGGTTCGCGAGAACGCTGACGAGGCCCATGACGGTTCCAAGGACGCCGAACGTGGGCGAGTAGCCGCCCATCTTGGCGAACATGTCGATGCCTTTGGCGTGGCGGGCCTGCATCGACTCGATCTCGATCTCGAGGATCTCCTCGACCGTGTCGGGCTCGAGACCATCGATGACCATCTGCAGGCCGTGGCGGATGAACTGGTCTTCGACCGCCTCGACCTCGCCCTCGAGGGCCAGCAGGCCCTCCCGGCGGGCCCGCTCGGCGAACTTGATCAGCATCTGGCGGGTCTCTCCGATGTCGCTGACCCGCGGTTTCATGCTCATGCCGACCAGCTTTGGGAAGGTCTTGAACTGCGCGAGGGAGGTCGAAGCGATCGTCGCCCCAAACGTCGCGCCGAAGATGAGCAGAATCGCGGACGGGTTCAGGAACGCTGCGGGCGACCCGCCGTCGAGAACATCGGCGACCATCATCGCGCCGAGGCAGATCATGATGCCGATGCCGGCGTCCATCTCCGCTAGCCCTTGTTCGGTTCGCTGTAGGCGCGGAGGCGCACGCGGTTGGGGTGCTCGTAGAGCGACGGGTCGTGCTCGGTCGGTGGGTCGTAGGCGCGCCTGCCACCGAAGCGGGCGTCGACGTGGAGCGAGCGCTGGTAGTAATGGAAGCGCGTCGCGACCTCGGTCGCCGTTTCGCGGACGAGTATCTTCTTGCCGTCGGCGAGCGTGATGACGGTGTCGGGGGTTTCCTCGACGATCTCGATGCGATCGGGATTGACAAGCAGGGCTGTGCCGTCGGGCCGAGTCAACGGGATCATCGACTCAGGCCAGGCTGCCGGTGAGGGCAAGGCGCATCAGGCCGGCCCGCGATCGCACGTTCAGCTTGCGGCTCAGATTGGCCCGGTGGGCCTCGACCGTCTTGACCGAAAGGACGAGCGACTCGGCGATCTCCCGATTGGAGAGCCCCTGGCCGATGAGGTAAAGCATCTCCCGTTCGCGCGGCGTGAGCAGAGAGACCGGGCCCTCGTCGACGAAGGCGGCCTCGAGATGCTCCCCCGCCGTGGGGAAGCCGGCGACGATGGGGCCGAGGCCATCCATCACGCGTCTGACGAGCATCAGGAAGGTGTCGCGGTTGACGTTGTCGATCAGCAACGCGGCGTCCGCGCCGACGCCCAGGCAGTCGCCCGGCGCCACTTCGCGGCCGCGGGTGACCAGCGCGATCAAGCGCGGCTTGGGCCAGAGCGCGGCCAGGAGCCGGCAGACCTCCGGTCCCTCGGTCGGGGTGAAGTCGAAGAGCACGAGTTGCGGATGCACATCCGAGGCCAGTCGGAAGGCTTCGTACACCGAGGCGGCGCTTGCCACTTCGCACGCGGATCCGCTGGCGAGCATGGTCGAGACGCCAAGGCGGACTATCTCGGCCTGGTGGACGATCAGGGCGTGCGTCACCGCACGGGCTGGCCTCGGAGGCGACGCCGTCGGGCGGCCTCCGCGACGGTCCTGTACGGGATAGCTGGCGATCGACATTTCGGCCAATCCTTGGGGCTAGCTGTGTGCTGGTGGAACGGTCCGCCGGAAGAGCACCGAGCGGAGCACGTCCAGCGATCCGACCCGAAGCATTCGGCAGGGAAGGCGTGTAGGTGTACTCCCGGGTTGAGCCGGTCGTTCGGGGAGGGACGTGAGTAGTCGGCCGTTTGCCGTATGGTCCTGGGGCGGCCGGGGGGTTCCCCTGGTCCGAATGGGCCATTCCGCTGCGCGGTTTTGCGATAGGCTGGGACGACCGCTCGCCGACAAGAACGGGCTCTCCGGGCCCGGAAGGAGGCTCCCATCACCTTCGCAATCGAGACCGTCGGTCTGACCAAGAACTACGGCCGGTCGCGCGGGATCGCCGATGTCAATCTGACCGTCGAGACCGGGCAGATCTTCGGATTCCTGGGGCCCAACGGAGCCGGCAAGTCGACGACGATCCGGCTGCTGCTGGACCTGATTCGGCCGACCAGCGGTGCGGCCCGCGTCCTCGGCCTGGACGTTCATCGGGACCGGCTCGCGATCGACCGTCGTACGAGCTACGTGCCGGGCGAGCTGTCCCTCTACAGCGAGCTGACCGGACGCCAGCTGCTGACGTACCTGGGCAATCTGCAGGGCCAGGTCGACGCGGCGTACCGGGAGAAGTTGATCGAGCGGCTCGAGCTCGACCCGACCAGGCGAATCAAGAGCCTCTCGCGGGGCAACAAGCAGAAGGTCGGCCTGGTCGCCGCATTCATGATCCGGCCGGAGCTCCTGATTTTCGACGAGCCGACGGCCGGCCTCGATCCCTTCGTCCAGCTCGAATTCGAGCACCTCTGCGAAGAGGCTCGCGAAGAAGGCCGCACGGTATTCATCTCGTCGCACCAGCTCCCCGAAGTCGAGCATCTATGCGATCGCGTCGGCATCATCCGCGAGGGCAGGCTGCTCGCCGTCGAGACGATCTCGGCGCTCAAGGAAAGGGCGTTGCGCCGCCTCGAGATCGACTTCGTCGGACCGGTCGGGGCGGAGGAGTTCTCCGGCCTGCCGGGCGTGCGTGACCTGGTCGTGAACGACGGCACGCTGCGTTGCACGGTCATGGGCAGTGTGGATGCGTTGATCAAGACGGCGGCGCGTTTCGAGATCCACAACATCCGCAGCATCGACACCAGCCTCGAAGAGATATTCATGGCGTACTACGGGTCGGGCGAGGCCGTTGACGACAACTCCGCCGAGGATGCCAGCCATGCTGCTGCGTAACGTCTTCACCAAGACAATCCGGGATTTGCGCTGGCCGACGTTCTGGGTGAGCCTCGGCTGCGGCGCCATGACGGCCTATTTCGCGCTTCTGTTTCCCACCTATTCGAAGCTGTTCGACCTGAACTCGATACTCGAGAAGATGGGCCCGGCAGTGAAGTTACTCGGCGCCAGCATGGGCGACGCCAGCACTTTGGTGGGCTTCCTTCATATCGAGCTGTTCTCGATGATCCTCCCCGCGGCCATCGCAGCCTTCGCCGCCGGCGTCGCCAGCGGCTTCACGGCCGGCGAGGAATCGCGCGGCACGATCGACATCCTTCTCTCATATCCGGTTTCCCGTCGCCGCCTGGTCCTCCAGAAGTGGCTGGCCATGGTGCTGGCGTGCGTCGTGGTGGTCCTGGTTCTGTGGGCCTTCGCGATTACCGGGGCAGCCTTGAGCGCCAGCGTGCTGCCGCCCGACAAACTCGCTGCGGCGCTCGTCATGCTCGTCCTGCTGGGCCTCGCGTTCGGGGATATCGCCCTGGCCATCTCTGCCTTCACCGGCAACCGCGGCGCCGCCATCGGCGTCACGGTGGCACTGATGGTGGCGATGTATCTGGTCGATGCGCTGTCCTCGATCGTGGACGGCCTGGGTGTCATTCGGCCGCTCTCACTGTTCCGCTACTACATGGGCGGCGACCCGCTCCGCGCCGGCCTGAATCTCGGCGACGCCGCCGTTTTGGCCGCGGTCGCGGCGGTCTTCCTGGCGATCGCCGTCCTGGCGTTCGAGAGACGCGATCTGGCGGCTTGAGGCCCTTTTCGGTCTAGCTCTCTCGCTGGCGACCGCCACTTCGTGCTCATCTCGCACACTTCCCGCAACCCTGCCACAACCTGGGCCCTCGAGTACGGCAACCCGGCCGCAGCGAAAACGCTCCCTGGCCAGTACTGACTCAGCCGACGCCGTCAAGGATGCTTCTTCCACGCACGGCAGCCTTCGATCAACAAATGACCAGAGGCGTGACCCGACCGTGTGCGGACAGGAGGACCAAGATGGCCGCCGCGCCAGGGACCGAANNACCCTGACGATGACCGGGCTGACGATCAACGCCATGGCGCTGATCGCGCCCGGCGCTTTTCTCTGGACAACGTTCCAGGCCCAGGTTGTCCAGCAGAACGGCGGACTCACCACCGCGACGGACATGGTTCCGGGTCTGCTGTTTGTTCTGATTCTGGCATTCCTGACAGCACTCTCGTATGCCGAGCTGTCGAACATCTACCCGGAGGCCGGCGCCGGTTCGTCTTACTACTTCGCCGAAGCTGCCTTCCTCGAGAAGGAGGAGGCAATCCATTACAAGTTCGCCCGACTGGCGAAGTTCATCCTGGGTTGGGTCTCACATCTGTACTACTGGATCTACCCGGGCATCATGGTCGGGTTCACCGCGATCCTGTGCGTATACATCCTGAGCCTGTTCGGCGTGACGTTGAATCAGCCGGGCGAGGTTGGGGCGGCATTCATCTTCTCGGCCCTGGTCGGGCTGATCGCATATCGCGGAATTTCCGGTTCCACGATGACCGCCGTCGTCATCAACGCCATCCAGCTGACTGCTCTCATCGGGTTCTCAATCCTGGCAATCGCGTTCCGGCTCACACATCCAGACCTCGCATACGCCCACGACAATGTGGCTTCGGTAGTGTTGCCGCACAACTTCACCAACGTCCTGTTCCAGGGCACGATCGCCATCCTGCTGCTCGTCGGGTTCGAGTCAGTGACGGCACTCGGCGCTGAAGCAGTCAACCCCAAGCGTGATGTCAGGCGAGCCGTTCTCCTGTCTCTCGCGATCCAGGGCGCCGTCGCGTACGTCATCGAGTACGTCTCGGCCAACTTCCTGGTCAACAACAGCATCACCGCGACGGACGCGACCGGCAAGACCGTCGGCGGCTACGCTGCGGCTGCGGCCTCGTCGGCCCCGATCGGCGACATGGTCCGCTTCATCGGCGACAAGATGCTGGGCGGGACAGGCGTCGCGCTGGTCCTGATCCTGGCCGTGAGCGTGTTGATCGCCTTGATCGGCACCACCCTCGCGTGCCTCAACACCGGGGTCCGAATCACCTACGTCATGGGCCGCGACAAGGAGGTCCCAGGCCTGCTGGGCATGCTCCACTTCCGCCATGCGACTCCGCACTACGGCGTGATCGCCCTCGCGATCATCTCGGCGGTACTCGGCGGGTACGCGGTCCTCTCGGCCGACAACCTGCTCCAGATCACACTCGCCTCGAATACCGGTACCTTCCTGGTCTACGGCATGACAAACGCCCTGGTCCTGGTTGCCTTCGGGGGTCGGCACCGGCGGAACATCCTTAGACACGTGATCATTCCGGTAGCGGGACTGGTCGCCAACATCGGAATGCTCGCGGCCGTCGTGCTCATGAGCGTCTCGGCCGGCGGGTCGACCCAGACAGACACGCTGATCGCCCTCGGTGCGGTTCTCGTGTGGATCGTGGTCGGCGCCGTCTGGCTCATCTTCAACTCAGCCGCAACAAACAAGAGCCTTCTGGTCAAACCCCCGATAGTCTCCCCGGAGAGGTAACGGTCTCCGATCGCTCGTTCCGAGACCGCGCCGTCGGTAGTACCCCGCCCGGCGCGGTCTCACCCAATCTCCAGCAGGAAGTTGAACTCGATGTCAGCTTCATCGCCAGACAGATGCGAACCGTGACGGCGGCGCTGGCCGTCGAGTACGCGGGCCTGTCTGTCAACGGTCACGTCCGAGACCACAACGAGGACCGGCTGGGCTGGGCGGCCCTCGACAGCGAGACAGCATTCGTCATGCCGGCCGAGGAGTACACGCTCGCGCAGGCGGTTGCCTCTTCGGAGATGGGCCTGGTGTTCGCAGTGGCAGACGGCCTGGGCGGATACGGCGGCGGTGAGGTCGCGGCCGGGCTGGCAGTCGAGGCCTGCCTGGACCACACCCAGAAGAACGGGGCAGGCGGGCGTTTCACGGGCACGCTGCGGTCGGCCTTCAATCGGGCCAATCAGGCGATTTTCGACGCCGCAATAGGTGGCCACGGGGGCCGGAAGATGCAATCGACCCTGAGCGCGCTGGTGATCACTCCCGGCGAAGCTCACCTTGCCCACGTCGGAGACAGTCGCGTCTACCGCCGCCACCATGGCGAATTAGAAGTCCTGACCAACGACCACAGCCAGGTCATGGAGTTGTTACGACTCCACATCATCACGCCGGAGCAGGCCATCGACCATCCCGCCCGGTACGCCCTGACCAGATCCGTCGGCGGCGACATCACGGTCCGCGTCGACGTCCGCACCGAACACCTCGACTCGGGCGACACGTTCCTTCTCTGCTCGGACGGGTTGTGGAGCAACGTAACCGCGAGCGAGATCGTGGAGGCGCTGACGCGCCCGCCCGCCGAAGCCTGCGCACACCTTGTGAAGCTGGCCCTCGACCGCGGCGGCGACGATAATGCGACAGCCATGGCCGTCCGCGTGCGCGAGGCCGGGCAGCGGCCGGATGCGCCGCAGGGATGGCGGAGGTTGTTCTCGTGACCACGACCGGGCTGCAGCCGGGCGCGAAGCTCGACCAGTTCACGATCGTCAGGGCGATTGGCTCGGGTGCCTTCAGCGACGTCTACCTCGCGGAGGACACCACCGGCGCCCAGGTCGTGCTCAAGTGCCCCCACGAGTCGATCATGGGCGACGTTTCGACCTTCGACCGCTTCCGGCGCGAGCTCGACATTTCCCGCCACCTCCACCACCCGGGCATCCAGCGCTCGCTCGAGTTCACCAACGATCGCAGTCAGCCCTACATGGTCATGGAGTACATCGACGGCGAGACGCTGCGCGCTTACATGACCCGAGAGAAGCGGCTGTCGGTCGACCAGGCCGTCGACTTCGGACGTCAGCTCGCGTCGGCAATGGCCTACGCCCATTCGCAGGGCGTCTTCCATCGCGATCTCAAACCCGAGAACGTGCTCGTGACAGCCGACGGGCGGCTCGTCGTGACCGACTTCGGCGTAGCCCTGATGGCCGGCGCGCGAAGGCTCACCTGGCGGTGGTTCTCGACCGCCCTCGGAACGCCGGACTACATGTCGCCCGAACAGATCCAGGGCAAGCGGGGCGATGCCAGGACCGATGTCTACGCCATCGGCATCATGATCTTCGAGATGCTGGCGGGACGCGTTCCCTGGGAAGGCGACAACGCCCTGTCGGTCATGAGCCAGCATCTGAACGCGCCGGTCCCTCCGCTCCACGAATTGAATGCCGCCGTCCCGCCGCCGATCGAAGGGATCGTGCGAAAGTGCCTCCGCAAGGTCCCCGACGAGCGCTACGAAGACGCCGCCTCCCTCGAGAGCGATCTCGATCACTGGCGTGACCTGCCTCTCTCGCAGTTCATCTTCGCCGACGAGGCACCGGTCACCCGGGCCTCCGATCAGAAGCTGATCCTGCTCGTCTTCGGGATCAGTGCGGGATTCCTCGCCGCAAGCATCTTCTTCGTCCTCATCGCCTATCTTCTCGTCCATGCCCACGCATAGCCGCGCGTACGGCTTACGACCGCGCGGGAGGAACGAAATGCCCGACAAATCCGGAAAGAAGCTATTCGAGGGAACACCCTCGGCGCGACGCGCCAATGGAGGCGGCCCTGGAGCTGAGACCGATGACGAAGGCCTGCAGCAAGAGGGCAACGGCGGCATGAGCGATCTGGACCGCCGGACGGTCGATCGCCTGGTCGCCTCCGCCCGGGAGGCCGGAGTCGAGCAGATCGAGCTCCAGTTCGCCGACGTAACCGGCGCCGTGAAGACCGTCGCGGTCCCGGCCCGTCGACTGGCCCATGTCCTCGCCGCGGGCGAGTGGTTCGACGGCTCCGCCGTGGAGGGCCTGGCACGCGAGGTCGAGTCGGACATGTACCTGCGGCCCGACCCGTCGACCTTTTCGATCCTCGCGCCGGCCGCCGGTGTGCCCTGCGCGAGACTGATCTGCGAGGTCGTGACACCGACCGGCGAGCCCTACCCCGGCGACGGCCGCGCCGTGCTCCGCGGGCTACTCGAGCAGGCCGAGTCGGCCGGGCTCAACTACCTGGTCGCGCCCGAGATCGAGTTCTTCCTGTTCCCTCTCGGCGATGGAGTCGAGCCCCTGCCCGACGACCCGAGCAGCTACTTCGAACGAGCCCGCGGTCGATCGCGTCAGGTGGAGCTGGAGATCGTCGCCAGCCTGGAAGCCATGGGAATCCGCATCGAATCGAGCCACCACGAAGTCGCCAACGGGCAGTTCGAGCTGGACCTACCGATGCTGCCGGCCCTGGTTTCGGCGGACACGGTCACCACGCTCAAGCCCGCGGTCAAAGAGCTGGCCCGCGAACGCGGCATGCAGGCCACGTTCATGCCCAAGCCGCTCGCCGACGCCGCCGGATCGGGCATGCACACCCACCAGGTCCTCGTAGATCGTGCGGGGCGCAGCGTGTTCGACGACCCGACGGCTGAGTACGGCCTATCCGCCGTGGCTCGGGCCTTCGCCGCCGGTCAGCTGGAGCACGCACCGGGGCTGTGCGCCCTGGTCGCACCGCTGGTCAACTCCTACAAGCGACTGGTGCCGGGCTACGAGGCTCCGGTCGCCGGTAGTTGGGGGCGCCACAGCCGCTCCGCCCTGATCCGCGTGCCCGCCCAGGTACGCCAGGACGATCCGCCGTCGGAGATCTTCGAGACACGTCTCGAGCTGCGCCTGCCCGATCCCAGCTGCAATCCCTACCTGGCGTACACGGCCATGCTGGCCGCGGGCCTCGACGGACTGGATCGGGGCTGCGAGCTCGGACCGCCGCTCGAGGAATTGGAGCATGGTTTCGGCGGCGGCCACAGCGTCACGAGGCCGCTCCCGGCATCTCTGGGCGAGGCGCTGGCCGCGCTCGATGATGACGACGTGATCATGTCCGCCCTGGGCAGCGAGCTTCTCGAGCTCTTCCGGTCGGCCAAAGCGCTCGAATGGCAGGCATACCGACGCCAGGTCACGCCCTGGGAGGTCGCCTCCTACTTCCAACGCTCATAGGCTCCGCGGCGGTTCGCCGCGCCTGTCGGCGCTGTGGAAGTTCACGCAGGCTTTGCATGCTGTAGGCGGTGGCGGCGCATCAAAGCACTCGCGGACGCGGCCAGGCAGAAGACAGCCCACAAGGGCGCGGCAATCGCCATGAACACGTACAGCCAGTCAACCTTGCGCCCGGCGTCGAGGAGATCGATGACTCGACGTCGGAACTCTGGCGGGTATCCACGTCTTCCCATTGCTGCCTCCTACGGTGGACAGCAGCATGATTCCAGTTATCGGACTCCACGAAAGCCAGGGCATTCCAGAGTCTCCAGGATTCCCAGGGCGAACCGCACAGCCTCAGAGGCCCGACCGACCGGACACGACAGGAGCGCCATTGCGGCTGGTATCCTCGCGTCGCCTCCACTTACCGGGACTCGATCATGGGCGAACCCTCTCGCAAATTCCCAAGGCCACTAACCCATCGCGAGGCCGCGACGCTCCTGTTCGTGCTGTCTGTCGACGATCCTCGAGTCCTGCCTCTTCGCGAACAAGCGGACTTCGTTGTCGTCCGTGGGTTGTGCCCCTGCGGCTGCGCCTCGATATCACTCGAAGTCGATCGACGCAGAGCCAGGCCAGCTACGGAGCTAAACCATTGCCGCATGGCCATCGAGTCGAACGGGCCGGGTTCCGAAACGAGCCAGATATTCTCGTTCCTACTGTTCCTAGACAAGGGCTGGCTCGACGGCCTCGAAATCGCCTACCTCGGTCCAATACCCCCGTCCGAGTTCCCGGTGACCGATGGGTTCGATCCGCCGAGCGTTACTTGCCTGTGAAACCCGAATTCGCGGGCGGTTAAGCAGTAGCGACGGATGCTCGGCGATTCATTCGTTCGGGGCGGTCTGCCGACGGAGCATGGCGTCAAGATGTCAGTGAGCAAGCGCGGCCGGGCATGGTTCGCGTGGCGGCGCACGATCACCGGCTGGTGCTTCGCTATCGGAGCCGCTGGGCCTCCGCCTAGGTAGTCGATGGCCTCATGCTCGTACCAGACGCCGACGCGGCCGCTCGGAGGGAGTGGCGAGGACGGTGCTGAAGTGGGCCCGCGGGGAACGAAGTGGAAGACGGCGGGAGCATCAGGCGAGCGAGGCACTATCGTGGCGAGCGTTTGTGCCGAGCGGAGCCTGTGGCCCGCCGGCTGACCCGCGCTACTGCGTGAACTCCCACAGCGCCAACGGCGCGGCGAACCGCCACGGGATCAAACCGCAGTCCGGCGGTGCGTCCGCGCGCCGGACAGGCGACCTGCGGAAGCGCGCGTCCCGTTCCGCTACCTTTCGTTGACTCCTCGAAGTCGCACTGGGCGGTAACCTAGCAGCCGACAGAGTCTGTGGTCCGTGGGCCAATGCGGAGGAATCGGTGCGCGTTTCGATAGGGATCGACCTTGGATCGTCGCGGGTGAAGTTGCTCGCCCTGGACGAGGAAGGCAATGCCCTCGGGGTGACGATGGCCTCGTATGCCACGGAGTCCCGCCGGCCCGGTTATGCCGAACAGAACCCGGATCGTTGGTGGGATGCGTTGCGGCTCGCGATGTCCGAGATGCTGTCGCGCCCTAACCTGCGCGGCGCCGACGTCGTGGCCCTTGGACTCACCGGTCAGATGCACACCGCCGTCTTCCTGGACGACGCCGGGGTTCCTGTTCGGCCCGCGATCATGTGGTCGGACGGTCGGGCCGATGCCGAGACGGCCGAGATCGAGAAGCTGATCCCGCGCGCAGAGCTGGTCGCCCGCACCGGCAACCGCTCGAACGTGAGCTTCACGGCGCCCAAGATCATGTGGGTTGCGGCCCACGAACCGGAGGTCTTCGCTCGGACGCGCTGGGTCGTCCAGCCGAAGGATGCGGTGCGGGCACGCTTGACCGGCGAAGTTGCGAGCGACGTCTCCGACGCCTCTGCCACGCTCCTGTTCGACCTCAAGGCCCGGACCTGGGCGCCCGACATCTGCCAGAAGCTGGGGATCGACGGCAGGCTTCTGCCTCCCCTTGCCGAATCGGAGACGAGGGCCGGATCTCTGCGTGAAGACGCCGCGCGGGCGCTCGGGCTGCCGGTCGGAATCGCCGTGGCGGTCGGCGGCGCCGATGCCCCGGCGGCAGCGCTGGGCCTGGGTCTGGCGCGCGAGGAAGATACCAATGGGACCGTGCTGGTCTCGCTCGGAACGGGTGGCCAGGTCCTTGCGCCGGTGACGGACCCACGGATGGATCCGGAAGGGCGGCTCCACGGACTGTGTCACGTCGTGCCCGGCCAGTGGTGCGTCATGGCGGCGATCCTGTCGGCTGCCGCTTCGCTCGACTGGGTAGTCCGCCTGCTGCGCCCAGGCGATCCCCACGGCAGCCGCGAGCTGCTCACGGCGGCAGCGAAGGTCCCGGCCGGCAGCGACGGATTGATCTTCCTGCCGTACCTGCGAGGCGAACGTACTCCGCATTTCGACTCGGCCGCGCGCGGCGCGATGGTTGGAATGCGTATCAGCCACGGCGCCCCCGAACTGACCCGCGCGGTTCTCGAGGGAGTGGCCTTCGCGCTGGCTGAGGGACTCGAGCTGATGCGCGGCGTGGGCGTGCAGCCGACTTCGGGCGTCGTGGCGGGCGGCGGGGTCAATCGTCTGTGGCAGCAGATCATCGCCGACGTGCTGGACCTGCCGATCGCTCTCGGCGCCACGGAGCATGGATCGGCCCGGGGCGCCGCGATCCTCGGAGCCGTCGCCGCAGGCGTCATACCGTCGACCGTCAACGGCGTACCGCCGCTACCGGCCGACACTCGCCTCATGGAGCCCGATCAGGCCAACGTCAGGCTGTACGCCGAGATCTCCGCCACGTACCGCGAACTCTACGGGCGTCTGCCACACGGCTGATCGGCTACCAGCGCTGGTGGACGAGAGGCT
Organism: Chloroflexota bacterium; assembly: GCA_003152995.1. Classification (GTDB taxonomy): domain Bacteria; phylum Chloroflexota; class Limnocylindria; order Limnocylindrales; family CSP1-4; genus Fen-1039. The sequence goes on from PMBR01000051.1 coordinate 74,518, forward strand.
TGATGCGCTCCTCGTACATGACGCGGATCCGGTCGAGCGTGGCCGGCGAAATCGCCGCCAGATCCGCCGCCGCCGCATTGGCCCTCGCCTGCTCGGGTGACTTAGCGCCCGGGATCGCGGCCGTCACGCCGTCGAACATGAGAATCCAGCGCAGTGCCATCTGCGCCATGGTGGCGCCGGCGGGCACCAGGCCCCGGAGCTCCTCGACGAATGCCAGGCCCGCGTCGTAGTCCACGCCGGCGAAGGTCTCGCCGACGTCGAAGGACTCACCGTGACGGTTGTAGGACCGGTGGTCCGATGCGGCGAAGGTGGTTTGCTTGCTCATCTTGCCGGTCAGCAGGCCGGACGCCATCGGGACCCGGGCGAGGACTCCCACGTCGCGGCGCTTCGCCTCGGCCAGGAAGTAGTCGGCCGGCCGCTGGCGGAGCATGTTGAAGATGATCTGGACCGAGGCGACGCCAGGGTATTCGATCGCCTTGAGTGCCTCCTCGACACGCTCCACGCTGACGCCGTAGTTCGCGATGGCACCCGCGGCAACCAGGCCATCGAGCGCGGCGAACGTCTCCGGGTGGTAGTAGATGTCTGTCGGAAGGCAGTGGAGCTGGACCAGGTCCAGGCGATCGACGCGGAGATTGTCCCGGCTTCGATCTGTCCAGGCTCGAAAGGCCTCGGGCGTGTATTGCGCCAGGTCGAGCGGCACGCGACGACCCATCTTCGTGGCGACGAAGAACCGCTCCCCGCTCCGTTCGCGCAGGAACTGGCCGATCACCTTCTCGCTCCGCCCGTCACCGTAGACGTCGGCCGTGTCGATGAGGGTCACGCCGGCGTCGGCGGCGCCGTGGAGGGCCCGGAGGCTCTCCGCGTCGTCGACCGTGCCCCAGTCGGCGCCGATCGCCCAGGCGCCGAAGCCGATCGCGCTCACTTCTCGGCCCGTCTTGCCGAGCCTGCGGTACTGCACTGTCGAGCTCCTCTCCACCGGTCGGTCGACACATGGACGCGCCGGCACTGGAGATAGATTAGCCCTGGTGACGCCGGACGACGATCAGCCGGCCGCCGGGCGAACCTCGGTGCCGGCCGATCGACCGATATTGGTCAGGCAGCCTTCTTCCGCCTGGGCGATCCGGCAGCCGTGGCCCGGTCCGCGACCACGGCGCTCGGCACGGACTCGACGGCCTCGTCGTCGCGAGTGATCTTGAACCGCGCCGTCGTGCCTTCGAGCTCCCGCGCGATCGCGGTCAGCTCTGCGGCGGCCTCGTTCACTTCCCCGGCCTGCTGCGAAACCATGCCGGTGGAGGCAGCGATTCGTTCGGCCGACGCGGCGTTCTCCTCCGACAGTGCGGCCACACTCTCGACGATCTCGAGCGTTTCTCGGATGTTGGCCGCCGCCATTTCGGACCGCTCGATGTTGGCCGTGGTGACGGCCGACACGCGCTCGATCGCCCGGGTCAGGTCGTTCATGACGTCGCCGACGGTCCGGTTGGCCCTGGCCATCTCGCCGGTCTGGCGATGTGTGGTCTTGGCCGACTCGAGCAACTCGTCGAGGGCCTGGCCGGAATGCTGAGCCAGAGCCGAACCGTCGTGCACCTTCCGCATGGCGATGTCCATCGCTTCGGAGGCGCGCTGAGCGGTCGCCTGAACGGCCGTGATGATCGCCCCGATCTCCTTGGTAGCGGCCGCCGACTTCTCGGCCAGCTTGCGGACTTCGCTCGCGACCACGGCGAAGCCCTTGCCCTGGTCCCCGGCTCGGGCCGCCTCGATCGCGGCGTTCAACGCGAGCAGATTGGTCTGCGCGGCAATGTCCTCGATCGTGCCGACGATTTCGCCGATCTGCTGCGCGCGCGCGTTGGTCTCCTGGATCGTCCCCGCCGAGGAGTCGACCGCACTTTCGATCGACCTCATCTGCTCCAGCGTCTGGCGGATGGCGTCCGACCCGCGCTCCGCGGTAGCAACGGCCTGGATGGTGGATGCGACGACGGTCTCAGAGCTCGACTCGGCCAGCTGGACGGCATTTGCGATGTGAGCCGCGGCCTGCGACAGACTGTCCGCGGCCAGCGCCTGGTCTCGAGCGCCGCCGGCGATGCCATCCACGGACTCGGCTATCCGTTCGATGCTGGCGTTGGCCTGCGTCATCGCCGCCGCCTCGGTCGTCGCCGACTCGGCCATCTGCGAAATGTTCTCGGCGATCTGGCGCGTAGCCGCGCCGGAGGACTCGGCCGAGCCGGCGATGCCGCCGCTCACGGCCATGAGCCGGGAGGCGCGATGCGACAGCTGGTCCATGAGACCGCGCAGGCTCGACGACTCCGAATTGAACGTCGCGACCGGCACGCCGGCGGATACCACGCGGTTGATGCTGGCGACGAGCCCGGTGTCCATGATCATCGTCGCGATGGCGTCGTAGCCATCTCGCGCCAGCCGTTCGATGGCCTCGGCTCGAATCGCCAGGTCGAATGATCCGCTCGGTTCGGGGACGATCCATTCGGCCTCGGCGTTGAAGGACCGCAGTTCCCCGGCCGCGGCCGTCACTCCTGCCCGGACCGATTCCCAGAACGGGGCGTCGCCGAGCCCGAGAACCGCGATGCGGAGGCGTCGGGACGCGGGCTTCATGGGCCTGGGGCGGCGGGCGGCCACTTCCGCTGATTCGATCGCGCCTTTGCCGGCCCGCCAGAACTGGCCGACGTTGTCCGAAGTGACGACGTCGCTGGCGGTCAGCAGCCGCGATTTTGTCGGCTCCCACCCGGCGGCCAGGTGGTTGAACAGGTGTATCACCGGGTCGTGGCCCTGGGCATATGGATCCTGGCCGATCGTGGCGGTGATGACACCCTTCAAGACATAGGGCATCGCCTCGTCGACCAGGTCGTGGCTGATGATGGTCACCTTCCCGGCCAGGCCTGCGTCGGCCACGGCCGAGGCTGCTCCGTCGCCGGTGACGGTCGTGTATATGCCCACCAGCCGAGGGTAGCGCTTGAGTGCAGCGGCCGTGGCAGCACGCTGATTGGCCCCTTCGCCCAGGCTCTCGACGGCCTCGACGATTTCGATGCCCGGATATCGCTCGCGCAGAATCCCCTCGAAGCCTTTTCGTCGAATCTCCAGACCGAGGTGGTGGAAGGAGGCGGTCACGATGACGACCTGTCCACTCCCGCCCAGAGCCTGACCCATGGCATCGCCGGCGGTCTGGCCTTGAAGGTATCCGTCCGGGCCGACGTAGAACAGGCGCCGACAGGCCTCGTCGGTGACGCTGTTGAGCTGCGATGCACTCTCGCCGAGCCTGGTCATGATCTCGCCGATCCCCTCGCCCAGACGCATGACCTCGGCGGTGGCCGAGATGTCAACTGGCCTGGCTTGCATCGTGACCTTGCGGGTCAGGTCCCCTTCGGCCAGAGCCGCCAGGGCGTCCGACAGGGCGGCCGTGTCCGTCTCTGCCAGGGCGATCGTGGCCCTGGTCAGTCGAGCCAGGGGCCGAGCGACCGTGAGCATGTAGATCGCCCAGGTAATGCCCCAGCCGATAGTCATCCCAACGCCGAGCGTCGCAAGCATCGGGCCCAGCGTGGCGCCCGATGCCAGGGCCACGCTGCCTGCGGCCAGGAACGCGACTGCCAGCCCGAGCCCGGCATATACGCCGCGTCGGACGAGCAGGACACGCCAGGCGAGGAGGCGAGACAGAGCGTTACTGGGTTGCATGCAAGTTCCTTGGCGCTCGCTACCGGGCAGACGATCGGCGCCCGGCCGGCGGGGTCGGCGTCGAGCGGCCTGGCTTCTCCCGAAACAGGGATCCGCCTCGTGGGTCATCGGTCGTTCCGTCCCGGAACTGCACCTGATCTTGCAGCGCGCCTGCGTGTCCCCATACGGCACCGGGGGCCGGAAGCGGAGCACGCGGCGGCTCGTGGTGTCCAGTCTCAGCGCGCAGTCGTCGAAGAGTCGGCCAGTTCCAGGAAGCGGCAAAGGGCGTTGGCAAGCCGCATCTGCCGCGGAGTGCGGACCCGGACCGTCACAAGCGCCGGACTGGCGACCACGGCAGCCAGGCACCTAGCCCGCGAGGTGGCCACATTGAGACGGTTGAGGCTGTAGAGGAACTCCATGCCACGCGGTGCCTCCTCCGGTCCGGATGTCGTCATGGAGTAGATGGACACCGGCGCTTCCTGACCCTGGAACTTGTCTACCGTCCCTACCCTGGCCGCGGGCAGTCGCCGCTCGATCTGCGCCACCTGGGCGTTGTACGGGGCGACGATCAGCACGTCGTCCCACGTGAGCGGGCGAGTCCGCCCATGCTGATCGGTCCAGACGGCGTGGCCTTCGACCAGTCCGCGAACCAGGCCGGCGACAAGATCGGCTTCCTCCGAGGACTCGCTGCTGTTGCCCTCGTGCAGCGCGGGCACGTAGCGCACACCCGTGCCGGCAAGCGCACCCGAGGACGCCCCCGGAACCTGCAGATCCTGGGCTTCGAGGCCGGGCGCCGAACTCAGCCGACCCTCATAGAAAGCCTCCGAGGTAAATCGGCACAAGTCCGGGTGGAGCCGGCGGGTCAGCTCGAGGAAGAGGCCTCGGTCGGCCGGCATCGTCGATTCTCGGTCCAGGACATGGCCCAGGGCGGAGGCCTCGGCGCCGGGCGGATGGGTGCCCCCGAGCGGCTGGTCGAGCTGTTGCGGGTCGCCGAGCAGGATGAGGCTCTCAGCCGCCGGTGAGACCGCAACGGCGTTGGCCAGCGAGAACTGGCCGGCCTCGTCCACCACCAGCAGATCGAGCCGATCGGCGAAATCCTGCCGCGCCCAGACCCAGGCAGTGCCTCCGACCACGTCCAGTCGGCCCCCGTCCATCGCTTCGAGCAGCGCGCCGTTGCTCCCGAACGGTTCGGCGGCGTCCGAGGTGCAGTCGCCGCTCATGTCGGTCTTCTGGCCGATTCGCACCTTCACGCCGCGCTCGACGGCCCGACTGGCCACCGAATCGAGCAGATTGCCGATGACCTTGTGGCTGTTGGCGGCCACGCCAACCTTTCGTCCCCGCCGCACGAGCTCCACGATCGCGGCCGCGCCCAGGTAGGTCTTGCCCGAGCCGGGTGGGCCCTGGACCGCCAGGCAGCCGCCGTCCAGTACCGGCGCGATCCGCAGAGCGGCGTCAAGCGGCTCTTCCTCCGGCCGGCACAGCGGCTCCCTGCCAGGCGCTCCCGGCGCGTGTCGGAGCAGCAGCGCCCGAGCGGCACGGTAGTCGCCCGGCCCTTCGATGCCGTGCTCCGCTACCCACTCGCCGATCCGCAGCAAGCTGTCCCGCAGCTGCCCGGTGGCCACGTGCCCGCTCGGCACGAGGGATGTGGGATGAGGACCGTCCGTCTTGGGCCCGCGCCGTAGATCGATCGTGCCCGCCGCTGCGTCCAGCGCGACAACGCTCCCCGGCGACCGTCCCGTGGCCGGGTCGCACACCTCGGTGCCCACGTCGACGGCATGCTCCTGCTCCGGGAAGCGATACCGATACACGGTGGAGCGCGCCACCTGCCCCAGGCATTCGACAAGCGTCAGTCCGCCGATCGGCTCGCGCTCGACGATGCGCTCCTCGTCTGTGAGTTCGTTCATCAGGTGGAAGAAGCGCCACCAGAATGCCTTCTCCTCGCGCCGATGCCAGCTCAACAGCTGAGCCAGCAGCCAGCGCGCGTGCTGCTCCGGTGTGCGGTCCGCCTCCTCGGCGGGAACCTCTGCGCACAGCCGATCCGCGACCTCGGCCACGTGGGCCAACCTGCCCGAAAGCTCCTCCGCCGCCTCGGCCTCCGCCGGTCCCGGGCGAGGTAGCGGCTCGCCGATCTGGCGGGCCAGCTCGTGGCGCCGCTCCTCCAACCAGTCGCGCAGCCGCCAGTTCGAGACACAGTCGTCGCGGTTGTAGGCCTCGATGCTGCGCAGCGTTTCGTCCGTCTGGGGCGATCGCAGCGCCAACGCGCCACCACCCGCTCCGCCGCCGGCCTCCGTCTCCGTTTCGGCCAGCCAGCTTTCGAAGGCGACGATGCTCGAGCCGGCGTCGCGCAGGCTCTCCTCGCGCGCGAGCCCATACAACGGCTCGAGCTTCTTGATCGAATAGCTCTCCACCGAGGCGCGAATTCCCTGCCGCACCGCCCGGAAGAGGTCCACGAAGATCTCGCCGCGCAGGAGCCTGTCCACCTCGATCTCGCGAGTGGCATGGCGGCCCATCAGCCGGCCGGCCGCCGCCGGCTCGTAGGGCGCGTAGTGGTAGATGTGGATCTCCGGGTCTCTCGCGAGCCTGTCCACCATCAGATCGATCGCCTGCTCGAAAGCCCGCTTCTCGGACTCGCGCGTGACCTGACCCAGGTCGTCGACAGCCCAGAAGGCGTGAAAGGTGGGCTCGCCGTCCGGCTCGATCAGACCCGGCTCAAGGATCCCGAACAGGTATTCCACGCCGTCGTCCAGCGCGAACGGATCGCCTTCGATGTCGAAGAAGAGATCACCCGGCCGCGGCGGAGGCAGGCTTGTGAGGCCACGGTTGGGTTCCAGATTGCCGTCGGGCAACCTGCTTAGTGGTAGCAGCTCGTAGATCGTCCGGCCCTCGTCCTCGCCCCGGACCTGGAGGCGGGCCTGGTCGCGGCCGGTCTGGAGGACGCCGGCGCCGACATCCGCCAGCGGCTCTGCGAGGGGCACATCGAGCGCGGCGAGCCCGCGTCGGGTCGGCACTCCCCTCCCCTTCAACGCCCGTCGCATGCGGGTCGATGCTCCTGCCACGAGCGAAAGGTCGTCGTCGGTCCGGCGGCGAGCGGCGCAGACCCGGCTCCAACGGCAGACGTCGCAGTGCTCTACCGGCTCGGGATATGTCGCTCTCGGTGGGTACTCGGCAGCGGCGATGCCGCCATCGGCCTCGATCCGGGACTCGAAGGCCGCCTTCACCATGCGGTAGTAGGCCATGTAATCCGCGACGCGATGGTGTTCGACGGCTCGCGCGCTCCCGCCCAGGGCAACATACATTCGCTCGGGCTCCAGGCCCTGGATCGCGGTCAGCTGCTCCACGTACGAGCAGATCTGAAGCAGCGCGGAAGCCTTGACGTGGCGGGCCAGCTTGGTGTCCACCACCTCGTAGCTCCACCCGCCGAGACGGCTGGGCCGCTCGACCCGGACCAGGAAGTCCGCCAGCCCGAGCCACCGCCCGTCGAAGAACGTGGCCTGGTAGATGATGTCGTCGCCGCGCCGGATGGCGTCGAGCGTCGCCCGGGCTGCCGCTTCGTATCGCGCCCGCCGATCCGGCAACCCGGATTCCTCGGCGATCCGCGTCACCCGCCGGCCCTCGGCCTCCAGTCCGGCGAGATAGCGCCGCTCGTGCTCCACGCCGCGTTTCGCGATCAGATCTATCTCCGGATCGAGACGTTCCGGCTTCGCGACCAGGCCGGCCAGTGCAGCCAGTTCCAGCCCGACGAGATGCTCGCAGGCCAGAAACCCGACCAGATCCGTGGCAGCGAAGACTGGCTGCCCATCGATGAGCTGCATCGCCACCACCATACCGCCCGGCAGTGACACCTCGCGTGTCACAACCGACACTGCCCCCGCCTCGATCTCCCGGCCGCCGCCGAGCGCCGCCCAGCGCCGTGGAGCGGCCGCCGCCGGCCGCCGAGCGCCGTGGAGCGGCCGCCGCCGAGCGCCGTGGAGCGGCCTCGGCCCCAGGCCAGCCAACGGTGCCTTCGGCCACCACATCTAGGGGAATCCCCTCATGCGATCCTGCATCTCGGCCGACTGCTCGGGTATGGCACAAGTCAATTCAGTCGGCGCCGCCACGACTCAAGCGTCCGCGGCTGTCCAGGCCGGTCAGGCCAACGCCGAAGCCGGCAACACCACCGCAGGTTCGCCCGACGTTTCGAAGCTGGGCTTGCCGCCGGCCAATCTGGCCAGGGCGGCGTCGGTCAACACCGTCAACGCCGCGCTCGTCTCGAGCCAGTGGGGCATCGACCCCGCGTCTGTCAGCGGCGTATACGGCGGCGCGGCCCAGTCCGGCGGCCTCTTCTCGGGCGACAACCTTCTGCCACTGCTCCAGTCGCTTTCGCCTGCCACGGCCGAGAAAGCGCTCGCCCTGATCGGCATCCAGGTACCGACACCAACTTCCGGTTCGGCGGCCGCCGCCGCGAACGCGGCTTATGGCAGCGTGCCCACGACCACGGCTCAGGCCATCTCGCCGGCCGGCCAGGCAATGCTGGATCAGGCCGCCGGCAGCAGCGCCCCGATGGTGGTCGACCCGCTGTGGGGCAAATCCGCCTGACGGCCTGACCCGCGGCTGGACACGACCATCCGCGGCTGGTTGCGACGCCGAGAAGGGCCACGACCGCCTCGACTGCCGACGTCCGCCTCGGCGGCGGCAATTCGGGCGGACGGCCCCTCAACCTGCCCAACGGCGCGGCGGCCGGCGCGGTCGCGGGTGATCGGACCGCGGCCGACGCCGAGCGCCGATCTGTGGCACGCTCCTGGTAGTGAACCGGACCGATCGGCGGGAGATCGGGATCCGGCTCGACCCCGCACCTCCTACGGAGCCTCATGACAGCACCCGTCACACCCGCGCCATCCTATCGGGCGCTCCTGGCCGTGCCGTCCCTCGGCCGGGTCCTGTTGGGCATGCAGATTTCCAGGATCGCTCAGTCGATGGTGAGCATCGTGGTGATCCTGTTCGCCCTGCAGCGCTACAACTCCGCCCCACTCGCAGGGCTGGTCGCCTTCGCCAGCATCGCCCCCGGCATGGTCGTGAGCCCGATCGCCGGCGCTCTGCTCGATCGCCACGGACGCGTCCGCCTGATCATCCTGGACTACCTCGTGGCCGCGACTTCGCTGCTGCTCGTGGCCACTCTTTCGTTCGCCGGCGAGCTTCCGGCATGGCTCCTCGTGGCCATCGTCACCGTTTCCTCCTTCACCGGACCCTTGAGCAGCAGCGGTCTGCGCAGTCTGTTCCCGCTCCTCGTGCCCAAGTCACTCTGGGAACGCGTCAACGCGGTCGACTCCAACGGCTGGGTCCTGGCAACGGTGGTCGGCGCACCTTTCGGAGCAGTGTTCGCTCAGCTGCTTGGCTTCGAGACGGCGCTGGTCATCGTCGCAACGGGCTATCTGGCTGCCTCTCTCGTCATGATCGGCGCGCCCGATCCGCGCACCGACGTCGCCTCAACGGGCAACCTGTTGCGCGACGCGTGGCTGGGCCTTGTCTACACCTGGAACAACCGCACGCTGCGGGCCCTGGCCATCTCACTCTCGGCGATGAACCTTTCGGGCGGGGTCATCGAGATCGTGGTGCCATTCCTGGTCCTCAAGCACCTTGGGATGGGCCAGGATGTCGTCGGCTACATGTTCGGCCTGATGGGAGCTTTCGGCGTCGTCTCGGCCTTCGTCTGCGGCCGGCTCCGGACCGAAGGTCGCGAGCGCCAGCTGATCCTGGTGCCGGCCGTCTGCTTCATCGGCACGACGGCGATTCTGCTGTGGCCGGCCGGGCTCCTTCCGATCGTCCTGTGCATGGCGCTCTCCGGATTGGTCAACGGCCCGCTCGATATCGCGATGTTCACCCTTCGCCAGCGGCGCACCGACCCGGCGTGGATGGGCCGCGCCTTCACTGTCTCGATGAACCTCAACTTCTCCGGCTTCCCGATCGGGGCGGCGATCGCCGGCGTCATGATCAGCTACTCACTGGAGGGGACGGTGATCTTCGGGGTCGCCGCCAACGTGGTCGGGGCGCTGTTGGGCTACCTGCTGATCCCGCGCTCCGACGCGCCTCTCGAGGCCGCGGCGGCGGCATAGCCTCGCGCACAGGTATCAGCGGGGAGCGCTCCCGATCGAGATCAGTCAGGGGCCGGGCTTTCGCCCGGCCCCTAGTTCGCTGCCATGAGGGACCGGTCGGACCGGCCCGAATTCCTACACCCTGGCCGGCTCAGTGTCGGCCTGCTCCGCCGCCATCCCGAGCCGGCGCCGCGAGATCACCTTCGCGTCATCGACCAGCGAGTACACGACGGGCACGACGATCAAGGTCAGGAAGGTCGAGGTGAAGAGCCCACCGATCACCACCGTCGCCAGCTCGGAGGCGATGATCTCGCCCTGGGAGAGCCCAAGCCCGAGTGGGATCAGCGCCAGGATCGTGGCAATGGCCGTCATCACGATGGGCCGCACTCGTGTCCGCCCGCCCTGCATCAGCGCCTCGTACATCGGCACGCCGCGCCGCCGGTGTTGCTCGACCAGGTCGAGCAGGACGATCGCGTTGGTGACGACGATGCCGATCAGCATCAGGAAGCCGATCATGGCGCTGATGCCGATGGCCCGCTGGGTGATGAAGAGCGCGGGGAAGGCGCCGATCGTGGCGAGCGGCAGGCTGAACATGATGACCAACGGGTCGATCAGCGAATTGAAGACCAGGACCATGACGAGGTAGACGAGCAGGATCGCGACCAACATCGAGACGATCAGGCCGCCGAAGGCGCTGTTCATCTCCTCGGTCACGCCGGACAGGGTCACCGTCACGCCTGAGAGCTTACCGGCGGCCTGGAGCTTGTTGATCTCCTTCTGGATCTCGGCCGAGACGCCGCCGGTGTCCTGGCTGGTCGTGTCGGCGCTGATCGTGGCCGCCGGCGACTGGTCGACCCGGCTGACACGCGCCTGGGTTTCCTGCTGGGAAACCGTTGCGATCTGGCTGAGCGAGACGTTGCCAGCGCCGACCGGCATCTGTTGGAGGGCCGCCAGCGAGTCGAGCTTGGCGTCGAGCTTGAGGGAGAGGTCGGCAGGGACGCCGCCGACCATCACGATTCCGGCATCCGTCCCGACAAGAGCGTTGTGGACCTCGTCCTGTACGCCCGCCGTTGTCGTCCCGTCCAGAAGCGCCTTGCTCGGGTCAACTTCGATCACGAATTCGGACGCGTTGGTGGCCAGATCGCTCTTCACGTTGAGCAGGTCAGGGAAGTCGGCCTTGTTCTGGAGAGCCGCGACCATGGCCGTCGTGGCATTTCCGACGTCCGTCGGGTTCGTTCCGCTGACGACGACGCTGATCCCGGTGCCGCCTCCGAATGAACCCTGCTGGGCAACCTGTATCCGCCATGAGTCGATCTGGAGGCTGGCGAGATCGTCGGCGAGCTTCTTCTGCTCGGCGTTCAGATCGACGCTGTCATTGAGGCGGACGACGATCGTGGCGCTGTTTGACGCGCCGCCGGTGAAGGCGGCCGAAAGGGCCGAGAGACCGGTGTCCGAGTCGCCGGGCACGGTCGTCTCGATGAGATTGATCTCCGAGTAGTTCCGAAGCTTGGCCTCCACTGCCTGGGCCTCTTTGAGGACCGTCCCTGAAGCAGTGCCTGAGGGCGGCGCGACGCTGACCTGCAGGTACTTCTGTGACCCGGTGTCGAGGAATTGCGTGGGGATGTGAGGAACCAGCAACCCGGCGCACACGACGAGGAGCACGGAGATGCCTATTACGCCCCAGCGGCTGCGCCGGCTGTGAAGGGCGGCCGTCAGCAGCGGCGTGTAGATGCGCTGGACGAGGGAGTCGTGGTGCTGTACGCCCTCGTCGGGGTTCAGCTTGATGCGATCGATGAACAGCGTGGCCATGACCGGCACGACGGTCAGGGCGCACACGAGCGAGGCCAGCAGCGCGAACGTCACCGTCAGCGCGAACGGCAGGAAGAACTGGCTCACGATGCCGCCGACGAAGCCGATCGGCAGGAAGACCGCCACGGTCGTCAGGGTGGAGCTGGTGATCGCGCTGGCCACCTCGCGCGTGCCGGAGATGACCGCCTCGCGCATTGGATCGCCGCGGCCGCGGTGCCGGTAGATGTTCTCCAGGACGACGATGGCGTCGTCCACGACCCGGCCGACGGCTATCGCCAATCCACCCAGGGTCATGATGTTGATCGTGATGCCCGCCACGAGCATGAGCACCAGCGCGGTCATGATCGAGACAGGGATGCTGACCGCCGCCACGAGGGTGGAGCGCAGGCTCATCAGGAAGATGAAGATCACGATGATCGCGAACATCGCGCCCAGGAGCCCCTCACGGACCAGGCTGTCGCGAGACTCGATGATGAAGCTCGAGTAATCCTGGACGGTGACGAGCTCGAAGGCGCCGCTCTGAGACTGAAGCTGGGCGAGCTTGCTCTGGACCGCCTGGACGACGTCGACCGTGTTGGCGGCGGAAGTCTTGGAGACACTGAGGATCAGGGACGAGCCGGCGTCCTGCTTGCTGGGATCGCTGTTCAGCTCCGCGTAGCCGCTGGCGTAGACCGGAACCAGCTGGACCGTGCCCAGATCGCCGAGCGTTATGGGCGTGAGCGGGGTCGCGGGCGAACCGTCGGCCTGTGTCTTGACCCCCACGGCCAGGCCGAGGATATCGTTCTCGGTGGTCAGCAACAGCTGATGTTGGGCCGAGACCGGGATGTTGATCGTCGTACCCCCGGCCGCCGTAGTCGAAAGCGAGCCGGCCGGCAGGGTGAGGTTGTTGTATGTCAGAAGGTCATGGATGTTCTTGATCGAGATGTTGTTGGCGGCCATCTTGGCCGGATCGAGCTCGACTACCAGCCTTTCCTGAGCGGCGCCGCTCAGATCGACCTTGCTGACTCCGTCGACGCTCTCGAGCGCGGGCACGATCGTGGAGGCCGCCAGCGCGTCCAGCTGAGCCGTGGTCGTGCCGGGGGTCGCCCGTATCGCCACCGTGAGCGGTGGTAGGGCGTTGATGTCGAACGACTGGACGGTAGAGGAGGCGGTCAGGCCGAGCGCCTTCACGTTCGCATCGATCGTCGCTGTGATCCCCTTGACGTCCGTTCCGTAATCGAACGAAGCCACCACGATCGAGAGGCTGTTCACCGAGCTCGAGTCGATGTGCTGCAGAGACGCCACGCTCCCGACAGATCGCTCGATCGGTTCGGTCACGGCCGTGGCGACGTCCTGCGCGCCCGCACCCGGCACCGGCGTGATGACCACGACGAACGGGAGCTGGATGTCCGGCAGCAGCTCCTGCTTGAGCGAAGCCCACGCAAAGACGCCGCCGAGCAGCATGGCTACCGTGATCAACACGGTCACGCTGCGCTTGCTGACGGCCAGCTGTGTCAAACGGATCACTTGGGCACTCCTCGGTTCGGGGGTCGGGGATCGACTGTCGGATTGGTGGGTCAGCTCGGAAGATGGACTCGCGCGAGGGCGGTTGCGTTCACTGGCTCCTCGCTCTCAATCGTTCGAGGATCGTCGCGATCAGGCGCCCGAAATCGGCCAGTTCCTCGTCCGAGAGCACCTCGACCGTCCGACTGAGCATTTCTCGGCGCATGCCGCCCATCTCCTCGATCAGCAGGCGGCCCTGGTCGGTGAGGGCACATTCGACAACGCGGCGGTCGTCATGGCGATGCTCACGCGTGACCAGCCCATGCCGCTCCACGCGATCGACGACTCCGCTGGCTGCCGGAAGGCCGACACCGAGCCATTCGGCGACTCGACTCATCGGCGAGGGTCCGTGTTTGTTCAGGAGGAACAGGAGCCGCATCTGACCGAACGTGAGGTCCTGTGCCACCCAGCCGGGCACGTCGTGGGCGCCCAGGTCCATGGACGCCAGAGATTCCAGGAGCCCCAGAACCTCTCGTTGCCTGGACGACTGTTCGCTCATACGCGAATAGTATCAGCTACCACGAATAGCTCGCCATCATGCGAATTGAGTAGAGTCGGATGCCCCGTCGGCGCGGCTGGAAGGATGTTTGCCGGATGTAGTTGCACATCGGTCGATCGGTCGGTCAGACTTGCCCGGTGAGCGCGACGAGTGAGACCGGCATCCGCGGCGTTTGGGCGGGTGCCTAGCGGAGAGCCGCCGCTGGCACTACGATCCGTGCAACTCAAATTCGACGGCAATCCAGGAGGGAGACGCGCGTGGCGGGCAGGGGCAGGAAGGCTGAGGGCCCTATCCGGTGGACGACACTGGGCAGCGCCCCATACCCCAAGCCCGATGAACCCTGTTCGGGCTACCTGCTGCAGGGTGGCGGCGCAAACGTCCTGATCGACATCGGCGGCGGCACGCTCGGCCCGCTTCAACGCCTGATCAGCCTGGACGAGCTGCATGCCGTGTGGGTCAGCCACATGCACGCCGACCACTTCGCCGACATGCCGCTCCTCTACTACGCCTTCGCCTACTCCGACAGACCGATGCGCAAGATTCCAGTCCTGGCCCCTCCCGGCTGGGCCAAGCGTGTCGAAGATTTCGTGAAGAGCGCGGTCGATCACCAGATGAGCGGCTTCTTCCAGGTGGTCGAGCTCAAGGACCGCGGCATCGCCGAGATCGGCGACCTGCGCATCCAGGCCCGCGCGGTTGAGCACGGCGTGCCCGCTTTCGGGTTGACCGCCAGGCTCGGCGATCATCGCCTTGCCTACAGCGGTGACACCGGTCCTTGCGACAATCTGGATACGCTGGCCAAAGGCGCGCGGGTACTGATCGCCGAAGTCGGAACGGATCTGATCGAGATTCCGTCCGTCCATCTATCCCCTGAGGACGCCGGCTTGACCGCCCAGCACGCCGGCGTGGCGCGACTGATCCTGACCCACCTCGCTCCCGGCCTCGAGCCCGAAGAGGCAGTCGAGCGCGCCGGTGAAGTCTACCGCGGAGCCATCGAAGTCGCGACTCCGGGGAGCATGATCGAGGTCTGAGCCGCAGCCGGGCCAGTGGGGCGAAGTGGCGCGGCAGGGCGTG